>NZ_JBSGCB010000003.1:0-307481 GCF_053601595.1 Nocardia sp. NPDC004711
CATGCTGGCGGGCAGCCGATTGACCGAGCATCCCACCGGGCACCTGGACCGAATCCTGGCCGGGACCCGGCCCTAACACCAGTCTTAAGTAGCCGAGATCCGGGCGGTCCGGGGTGGTTATGCGCGGACCGCCGGCGCGAGGATCTGTTCGCACCATTCGCGGAAGGTTGTCGGGCTCGCGGTTTCGTCGGTGCGGGGGACGGCGTCGTCGAGGCCGTTGTTCTTGGCGTGCATCATGTCGACGTAGGCGGTCGCGATCGGGTCGCCGATGCCGCGCGCGGTCAGGGTGGCGCGGAAGTCGTCGAGAGATCGCTGCTGGTAACGGATTCGGCGGCCGAGTACCTCGGACATGGTGTGCGCCATCTCGTTCGGTGTCAGGTCCTGCGGGCCCAGTACCGGGACCTCGCCGGTTCCCGTCCAGGAGCGGTCGAGCAGCAGGCGGGCGGCCGCCGCGGCGATATCGCGGGTGGCGACCATCCGCGTCGGGCGGTCGGCGGCCTCGCTGCCGGTGAACACGCCGTCGTCCCGGATCGAAACCGCTTGCCACAGTAGGTTGTCCATGAACGACGGGTTCGCCACTGCGCGATAGGCCACGCCCGTGCTGGCGATGAGATCGTCCAGCGCCAGCGATGCCGTCACGTGCCCGGCCCGACCCGCGAGGGGAGTACCCCGCCCGAGCGACGAGACGCCGACGACGTGCCCGACCCCGTGGGTGGTGAACGCCTTCGCGGCGGCTTGGGTGAATCCGGTGAACACGTCGTCCAGGCTCGGCGCGTACAGGTCGGGCGGGACCAGCCAGAAGACCGCGTCCGCGCCGGCGAAGGCCCGGTCCACGACATCGGCGTCGCCGTGCGATCCGGTGACGATGTCGACGCGGGCGCGGATCGTCTCCGGGAGCTTCCCGGGATCGCGCACGATGACGCGCAATTCTTCACTGCGAGTGGATGTTTCGAGGAGGCGGTCGAGCAGTTGGCTGCCGATCTGGCCGGTGGGGGAGGTGATGACGATCATGCTTCGAGTCTGGTGACGGTTCGTCGCGGCGTCCAAGACCCTTTCCGCGGATTGATACCGTGAGGGTATGGATCTGGATCTGCGCAAGCTCCGCTACTTCGCCGCGGTGGCCGAGCATCGGCACTTCGGCCGGGCGGCGGAGAAGCTCTACATCGCCCAGCCCGTGCTGAGCCGTCAGATCAAGGCTTTCGAGCAGGAATTGGATTGCGCGCTGCTGGTGCGGACCACCCGCACCGTGGAGCTGACCGCTGCCGGACAGCAGCTCTACGAGGAGGCGCAGGGGATTCTCGCCGCCGTCGACGCGGCGGTGCGGCGCGTACAGGACGCCGACCACGGCGTGCGACGCCTGGTGGTCGCATTCTCGGCCGGACTGTACATCTCGGAGGCGATCCGGGAATTCGCGACACGTCACCCCGAGGTCGAAACCGATGTCGTGCCCGCACGCTGGTGGGAGCCGGACGCGCCGCTACGCGACGGCCGAGCCCAGATCGGTTACCTCCGGAGGCCTTTCAACGAATCCGGACTGCACACCATCCCCGTCGGCCACGACCCCAGGGTCGCCTGCATGCCCGCCACCCATCCGCTGGCCGCGCGCCGGGAACTCACCCTGGCCGACCTCGACGGCGAGCGAATGCTCGACACCCCGAAACGCCGCACCGCCTCACTGGAAGAAAAGTTCGAGCTGATTGCCTCCGGCCACGGCATGGCCCTGGTCCCCCGCAGCGTCGCCCGCGCCTACGTCCGCCCCGACCTCGTCCACCGCCCCGTCACCGACGCCCCCAGCGCCGAAACCTGCCTGGCAGTCGCCTCGGACCACCACGACAAGCTCCTCCGCGAATTCCTCGACATCGCCACCGCAACCCTGCGGTCCTGAACCATGCCGGAATCCGCGTGCTACGGACCGCTGGAAATCGCGACCGCACAGGGCATCTGCAGCTCCGGGATGATGGCGTTGACGATCTACGCGGTCCGATCGAGGGTGGCGCGCGCCCGCAGCCTGAGCAGCTGCCCGACACCGACGGCGAGCAGGGCCGCAGTGGCGATGATGTAGATGTCGCCCGGAATGTGCTGCCACCACGACCACGCGAGTTCCTGATGCTTGCCATTGGGGACGATGCCCGGGCCGATCAGGAAGAACAGTGCGAAGGCGCTGGTCACCGCGAACGGGGTGACACGTGGATTCGTGGTGGTCCAGGCGGCGGCCGTGATCAGGGCGGGCGCCACCCAGACCCAGTGATGGGTCCAGGACACCGGCGAGATCAGCAGCAGGACCGCGGCATTCACGAGCAACGCGGTCACCGAGACAATGGTCACCGGGCCCGCCGGACCGGCCGAGTCCGCGCTGCGGCGTTCGAGACCGACCAGGTGGTGCATCAGGGCGGCGCCCGCGCAGACCGCCACCACGGCCAGGCCCAGCCAGACCGCGGTGGCGGCGGGATTCGACAGGCCGAGGCGGAAGACCATGCCCTTGAGGGACTGGTTGCCGACATAGTCGGGGGAGCCGATGCGGTTGGTGTCGGCGATGGCGTGCAGCCAGTAGTCGCGCGATTCCCTTGGGAACAGTACGAATCCGGTGCCGATCACGCCCGCCGCGGTGGCGGCCGCCGTGCCCGCGGCCTTCCAGTCGCGCCGGATGAGGAAGTACAGGACGAAGGCGGCGGGCGTCAGCTTGGTGACCGCGGCGACGCCGATCAGCACGCCCCGCGGCCAGCGGGGCTTCTCGGTCAGGCAGTCGAGGGCGACGGCGGCCATGAGAACGAGGTTGATCTGCCCGAACCACAGTGTGGTCCGGACGGGTTCGACAGCCAGCATGAGCACGACCGCGGTCACACTGAGCGTGAGTTTCGTGCGCGGGTCCAGATCCGGGCGGACACGGGAGAGCACCAGCCAGATCGTAACGCCCAGGCACGCCAGCGAACTGGCGGTCACCATGAGTTCGGCCAGCCACAGCGGCATGATGGCGAGCGGGATCATCAGCACCGCCGCGGACGGCGGGTAGGTGAAGGGCAGGTCGGTGTGGCCCGCCACCGGCAGGGTCGGGCCGTACAGGGTGCCGTGCTCGAGCCAGCCCCGGGTGTCGACCCGGTACACCTGCAGGTCGAGGAAACCGTGCATGGCGGAGAAGATCGCCGTGATCGCCACCGACACCAGGATTCCGATCACGATCGGAATGCGGGGCAGGCCCGGGCGGCCCTCCGACTTCAGATTGCGCAGCAAGTCACGTTGCCCCGCCCGCGTAGTGATCATCAGGGAGACAGTAACCCTTTCGGCTGGTGCGCAGGATGTCCGGATTGCATTGGGAGACTGGTTAATCGATGGCAAATCCATCGATCGGGGTTCGGCCGCCCCAGTGCGCCAACCGGCTGCCCGGACGCGCGAACCAGGTCGCGTAGAAGAGGAAGGATACGGCGGCCAGCGCGCCCAGCACGACGCCCCCTGCGGGTACCGGATACTCCGCCATGGTCGCCGACAGGAACCGATAGGACAGCAATAAACCGGCGAGCACCGCCGCGCCGAGCGACACGATGCGGGCCCGGGACAGGTCCCAGCCGCGCTCCGGATCCCGCAGCGCCGACTCCACCGTCAGGCACAGCACCGCGCCCGCCACCAGATCGCTGCCGTAGTGGTAGCCGAAGCCGAGCGTCGCGAGCAGCGTGCACACCAGCCAGAAGGCGCCGGCCCAGCGCAGCCAGCGCGGCGCGGTGCGGGAGTGGATGAACAGGGCAGTGGCCCAGGCGGTGTGCATGGAGGGCATGCAGTTGCGGGCGGTCTCGGAGTCGAACAGCATCGGCTGCGGATCGTGGGTCAGCGCGGGCCAGACCTGCGGCCAGTCACCGATCTCCAGGCCGTGGCCGAGCGGGCCGTAGGCGAAGACCGGGCCGACGACGGGGAAGAGCACATAGCCGAGTGGGCCGATCACGCCCAGTACCAGGAAGGTTCGCACCAGGTGGTGCCGCGGCCACGCGCTCGTCGAGACATGGCGCAGCTGCCAGACGGCGACGACCACCGCCGCCACCGGGAGCTGGATGTAGACCACGTGCAGCACGTGCGAGGGCACCGGGCCCAGCGCCTCGAGCGCGCGGCCGACCAGCCACGCCGGTTCGCCCAGCGCCCGGTCGGCCAGCTGGACGTACTGATCGAGCACGCGGGGTCCGGCGACGATGCTGACCATCAGCCAGGTGTCGGCGAGCTTGGAGGCCATGACCAGCAGCACGCCGAAGGCGATGGCCTGCAGGGCGGTTCGGCGACGCTCGCCCTCCCAGCGGAGCACGACCACGGTCAGGGCGGTCAGGACCAGCGTCGGTCCGGTGCCGATCGATATGTGCCAGCCGCAGGCCATTTGCAGGGCCAAGGTCAACAGGTCCAGCACCGCGGCGGCAACCAAGCTGACGACCCGGACCCGGGTGGGCACCCCGATGCATGCCAGCCCCAATCCGGCCCATGACACGGCCGCCGACTGCGGGTTCGCGAAGTAGTCGTCGATCAGGCTGCGGAGCGGGCCCATCACCCCGTGCGCCGACGCCCATACCTGCGCGACGGTCAGCAACACCACCGCCACGCCCAGCCCGGCGGCCGGGAGGAGCCGAGAACGAGTCCCGGTGCCGGACAGCACCGAGGTGGAAACGTTCATCTTGTGGTCGACCAGCACTGTAAATCGATAACACAGCGCAAACGGAGGCACAACATCCGGTTACCGGAATCCCATTTTCGGGCGGGTCCGGCGTGTGCGATGCCATAGTGCGGGCCGCCGATCGCGCGGCGCGTGATCGGGGAGTTCGCCGCCGGTTCGGGCGACGCCACGGGTTGATCGGCAGGGCTGCCCGTTCACCCTGGACAGGTCCGGAGGCGGCAGAATCGTGGATCGATCACTGGTGAACGGAATCCGGCGGGCATCGAGGTGGACGCTGACCATGCAGGGCGCGAGGACCGTAACGCGCTGCGCCGCACGGCCATTGCCCGCGGTGAGCGGTGACATCCGTGGTGGTGCGAATCGAAAGATGGTCGGGGTGACAGGATTTGAACCTGCGACCCTCCGCTCCCAAAGCGGATGCGCTACCAAGCTGCGCTACACCCCGTTGCACGTCGGACTCGACGCTCCCGCTGAACGGGAAAGAGCGGGTGACGGGAATCGAACCCGCACCATCAGCTTGGAAGGCTGAGGTTCTACCATTGAACTACACCCGCAGCGACCGCATCCATGGATGCTGTGTGCGTTGAGCACTGTACCGAACCTCACTCCTGGAATGCCAATCAGGTGCCGTTGCCGCATGTCGCGGCCAGTGGGACGAGTCGGTCGGCGAGTCGCCGAAAACCCGCCGAAATTGGGTGTAACACCGGGGCCTCACCAGCGATGAGACATCCGATCGCCATTCGCGAGGCAGCGGGAACCTGTTCTGAATCAGGGGTTTTCGATGCCGGGTGGCTTGCTAGGATCCTTTTAGTCCGGACGGGGGTATCTGGAAAGGGGGCGGTGAGCATGCACCACTGGTGTGGCCGACCGCGTAGTAGTGAGTTCGATCCGAAGGGCGTGACCGGCGTGGCGGCCGGTCCTGGCATTTCGTGCGTCGGGTGAGCGCGCATGTCCATCCGTCTCGACACCCGAACCTCCGCCATCGTGGCGGCGACCATCCGCGAATGGGTGCGGGCAGTGCACCCCGGCGCGAGCAGCGCCGCGCTGGGCCAAGCGCCCGCGGTTCCCTCCGATGAACTCGAGCGCATCTTCGGCCGGATCATCGACGATCTGCTGGAATTGGCCGGGTCCGAACCGTTTCCGGTGCAGTCCGCCCGCCGCATCGGCCGCAGTCTGGCCGAATCGCCGTTCGAACGCACCCGCATGCTCGCCCCCGCCAGCCGTGCGCTGCTGGGGCTCTCGCCGGGCCAGCGCGGTTCGCTGATCGCCACCCGCTGGTCGTTCATCGCCAGCCAGGCCATCGACGCCTATGCCGAGGCGCTGCAGCAGCGCGCCCTGGCCCAGCAGGAACGCAGTCTCTCGGAGGCGGTCTCGGTACGGGTGCAGGAGATCGCGGCACTGCAGACCCGGCTGCGGCACGAGGCCACACACGACGCTCTCACCGATCTGGCCAATCGCTCACTACTGCAGGAGCGGGTGCGGGTGATGTCCACCGATCCGGCGCGCGGGGTGGGGCTGCTGCTCATCGATCTGGACGACTTCAAGGTGATCAACGACACCTACGGCCACACGGTCGGCGACGAGGTGCTGGTCACCATCGCCCAGCGGCTGCGCTCGACCTGCCCGCCCGACACCGTGATCTCGCGCTACGGTGGCGACGAATTCGTGGTCGCGCTGCCGTCCCGCCGCAATACCCTGGGCGAGCTGGCCATGCGGGTGCTGGCCGCGCTGTGCGAGCCGGTGCCCACGGCGGCCGGTCCGGTCCCGGCGTCGGCGAGTGTGGGCACGGCGTTCTGTCCGCCCGGACGGGAGTGCGACTTCTCCGATCTGCTGCGCAGCGCCGACCGGGCCATGTATTCGGCGAAAACAGCGGGCAAACGTCAGTTCGCGGTGTCGGAGCTAGACGAAGAGGAGGTTGATCCAGGTCGCCGCAACTCGCATTTCGCTGCGGTGGCCGGATAATTCGGGGTTTGGGGAAGCTCACAGCGAGTAGCAACAGTTCGGCGAATTCTGCCGCGTAGGCTGGTCGCGTGGCTACGGTCGTCGTTCTGCTCATTGTCATGGTGGTTGTCCTGCTTGCTGTGGTGGCGGTCAACCGCGCGCAGCAATCGCGTTCCAACACCCAGCTCGAGGATGCCAAGGCCGATGCGCGCCGGGTGATCGAGCGCCTCGGCGGGCAGGTCTACAACCTCGCCGGCACGGACGACGCGTCGAAGCAGGCCCTCGCCGATGCGGGCGAGCGGTTCAATGCCGCGGGCTCGCAGATCGAGCAGGCCACCACACCCGCGCAGGCGCGGCTCGCGAAAGAGACGGCGCTCGAAGGGCTTTACTACGTGGGGGCCGCGCGGACGGCCATGGGCCTGGACCCCGGTCCGGCTGTTCCGGAGCTCGACGGCCAGCGCAGTGCCGGCCGGGTCACCGAGGACCGTGCGATCGAATACGACGGGCGGCGCATCGAGGCCTCGCCTACGCCGTCGGCCTCCACTCCGAACTATTACCCGGGCGGTCGCGTCGCCGGTCGTCCCGTTCCGGCCGGTTGGTACTCCGAGCCGTGGTGGAAGACCGCCCTGGTCGCCGGTGCCTGGGGCGTCGGCTCGGCGGTGCTGTTCAATGCCCTCTTCAGCGGCATGTCCGGGGTCGGGTATGACTCGGCCGCCTTCGAAAGCGGTTACGGCGACGGCTATCAGGCCGGGCTGGACGCCGCCGACGGCGGATATGCCGACGGCGGCTACGACCAGAACGCCTCGGACCCCGGCTACGACCAGGGTGGCTACGACCCCGGGGCCGACCTGGGCGGCCAGGACTTCGGCGACTACGGCAATTTCGGCGGCTTCGACGGATTCGACAGCGACTTCTGACGCCTCGGGAAGGGGATCAGTGCCGGGTCTCGGCCCGGGTCGAGTCCAGGAAGGCGCGGATCGCGCTGGTCAGCTGTTCGGGCTGATCCTCGGGGGAGAAGGTGCGCGAATCGTGAATCCATTCGATGCGGGCGTCGGGGAATTCGGCGGCCAGGCGTTCGGCGTAGCGGTCCGGGAAGAAGCGGTCGCCCGCCGACCAGGCCAGTAGCACCGGCTTCTTGAAATCGGCGAAAGTCTTTGCGGCGGCGAGGGTGTACTGGCTGTCCAGGCCGCCGATGGCGCGGCGGACGTCCTCGCGGATGGCCTTGGTGCCGACCGGCAGGGCGTACGAGTCGCTGACCGCGCGGTCGATCGGGCCGCGGGCCAGCCAGCCGTAGGCGATGGGCAGGCGGCGAACGGCGCGGATGCGCAGACTCAGGGCCAGCGAGGCGAGCGCCCCCGGAGTGCGGGCGGCCAGGCCGACGTAGTCGAAGAACGGCGGCGGGAAGTTCTCGTAGGCGTCGCAGGAGGTCAGCACCAGGCGGGCGACGAGGTCCGGGCGGGCGGCCACGACCAGCTGGCTCACCGCGCCGCCGGAGTCGTTGCCCACCAGGGTGACCGGGCCGAGGTCCAGTTTCTCGATGGCCTGGATGACCAGCTGGGCCAGGCCGGGGGCGCTCAGGTCGGCGCCGGGCATGGCGGTGGTGTGCGAACCGAAGGGCAGATCGATTGCCACGCAGCGGAATTCGCCGGCGAGCGCTGGAACGACCCGGCGCCACAGGTTGGCATTGACCAGCAGTCCGTGCACGAAGACGACGGGATCGCCGCTGCCGCTGTCGAAGACGGTCAGCGTGCCCTGCGGCAGGGTGAGCTCGCGTCGGGCGCCGAGGGCGGGGTCGCGCCAGGCGGCGCGGGATTCAGGGGAGATGGTGTGCGTCATCTGGATGACTCCTCCGGGAGCAGTGACGATGAAGACGATTTCAAACTAACAAACAGGCTGCCTGTTTTCAATGGTTTCGCGTTACGATCCAGGCACCGAGCCAGAAAGGTGTCGATGATCAGGCAAGCCGAACGGTCCGAGTCGACCCGCGCGAATCTGATGGCCGCCGCGCGCGAACTCTTCGCCGAGCGCGGCTATGCGGCGGTCAGCACCCCCGAGATCGTGGAGCGCGCCGGCAGCTCCCGGGGCGCGCTGTATCACCAGTTCAAGGACAAGAAGGACCTGTTCCGCGCCGTCTACGAACAGGTGCAGCAGGAGATCCTCCAGCAGGTCGCCGAGACGATGGCCGAGGCCCCGTCGACGGACACCATGGCCGTTCTCGAAGCCGGACTGCACAACTTCCTGCTCTCCTGCGTCGACCCCGAACGTGTCCGTATCACCCTCATCGACGCGCCGTCGGTGCTCGGCTGGCAGGAGTGGCGCGCGGTCGACGAGAAGTACGGCCTGGGCCTGGTCGTCGCGGGCCTCGAATCCGGTATCCAGGCCGGCATCCTGCGCGCCGACCTCGACGTCCGTCCCCTGGCCCTGATGATCCTCTCCGCCCTCGGCGAGGCCGCCATGTTCATCGCCAATGCCGACGATCCCGAAACCGCCCGCGCCCGAACCGAACCCGCGGTGCTGGCCTTGATCAACGGTCTACGGGTCTAGACACCGAATCGCGCGACACGCCCCGGAATCCGAGCCGGCGACCCCGGAATCGATGGGATGATGGACCTGGCGCTCACCCCGCAACGCCGAGCCGAACTGGTCGCCCTGCTCGGCGCCGAGCCGCGGCTGCGCACCAAATTCCCCAGGGTCGCAGACTATCTCGACACCGCCTCCCGCCTGCCCGGCACCGGCGACGAACGCCCGGCAACCCCAGCGGTGGCAGCATTGGAGGGTAGGGCTGGAATTGGGCCGCGCTGTTTCGAATCTTCGCCGTCGTAGGGCGGGGCGACGATAGGCACGTCGAACCGCTGTGGGACCTGGATCCGACCGAAGGAGGGTCAGGGAGATGAGAACCATGCAGTCTGTTGTCGCCGATTCGGTGGGCGAGCCGTCCGAGGTTCTGCACCTGCGGACCCGCCCTGTTCCGGAGCCTGGTCCCGGCGAGGTCCGGATCCGGGTGGCGGCTGCACCCGTTCATGCCAGCGACCTGCATACCGTCCGCGGCAGATACGGATTCGCCCCGGAATTCCCCACCGTGCCCGGAATCGAATCGGTTGGTGTGATCGACGAACTCGGTAGCGGCACAGACGGTCTGACCATCGGGCAACGCGTCATTACGGTCGGAGTCAGGGGAACGTGGCAGGAGTATGTCGTTGCCGATGCCGAGCGGGTCTTGCCCGTTCCCGTCGGCATGAGCGATTCCACGGCCGCGCAGATTCTCAGCAATCCGCTCACCGCTGTAATCCTGACCGGTGATGAACTCGATGTTCGACCGGGTGAATGGCTCCTGCAGACGGCGGCGGGTTCAACCGTGGGCCAGTCGGTCATCCAGCTCGGCGTGCACGTCGGCTTCAAGACCCTCAATGTGGTCCGCCGTCGATCCGCGGTCGAGGACATTCTCGCGTTGGGTGGCACCGCGGTGATCTGCACGGAGGACGAGGACCTGCGCGAACGGGTGGCCGACATAGCGGGCCACGACGGGGTGTCCAAGGCGATCGACTGTGTCAGCGGTCAGGTGGGTGCGGACGTGTCGCGTGCGCTGGCACCGCACGGTGAGCTGGTCGTCTTCGGTGCGCTGTCCACGCACCGCCAGACCGATCCCGACAAACTCACCATCCCCGTCTTCGCGCGCTCGCTGATCTATGAAACCAAGACCGTCCGGGGGTTCTGGCTGTTCCGCTGGTTCACCGAGACCCCGAAGGATCGGATGGCCGCGACGATCGACCGGACACTTCAGCTCGCCGGCAGCGGCGCGTTGCGGGTGCCGGAGGGTCGGCCGATTCTCGTCGAAAAGTTCAGCGAAGCTGTCTATTTGGCCGAAGCTCCCGCACACGGGGGCAAACCGCTGCTGGTGTTCGAACCGTAGTTCACCCTCCTGGCGTCTGCGTGTTCTTTCCACTCGCGCCGCCGCCGCGAGCTTCGATGGCCTTGATGGACTTCTCGAACGGCCTTCCCAGGACGCGGGTGCCGAAGAGTCCGAGCACCGTCGCGAGCAGCCGTCCCCTGAGGTTCTTGCCGTCGCGGACCACGACGGCGTCCACGTCGGTCATGCCCGTGGGGAGCTGCGTGAGGGTGTAGGTGTGGCCCGAACCGCCACCCCACAGGTTGGAGTCGGTGGTCGTCATCACCACGTGATGGGGGTCGCTCCAGTCGTAGTGCAGACGTTCCCAGATGCCGCTCGAGCCCTCCGTGACATCGGCGTCGTGGGGGCCTTCGTGATGCACCTCGAGGTAGCTGTCTGCGCTGTTGCCGAAGAGTTCGTGCCGGCCCGGCCCGAAGTCGGTGAGGCCGGCCAGGAACTGCTCAGGCGTCGCGGTGGTCGTCTTGTGGAGATGGATCGTGGTCATGGCGCACGCCTTCCTTGACACTCGAATGATCCGCTCCGGTTCTGAAGACCGGGGTCGGTGACCCACATCCAGAACACCACTCGTTCGAGCGTCACGGAAGAGGTCTGCTCGAGCTGATCTTGCGAGTCCATCAGTACCTGACACCAGACCTGCGACCGCCGCCCGAGCCGATGGTGACGACTGTTCCCCCCGGGGTGGCTGCAGTGTGATCGCGGGAAGCTTGGATAAGCCTGTGCCCCAGTCGCTCTCAACGCGACTGCTGCGTTGGGTCTTCGTCCGAAAGGTCTGATTTCGTGGTTCTTCTCGGCGACACCGGCCCGAGAGATAAATGTCCTCAGGTTGCCTGTGGGTAGCCTGTGCCAATGTCCGATGAGCTGTGGGGTGTCGTACCGGACGAGCTGCGTGAACTGACGGCCTCGCGAGAGCGGCTACACGATCTGGTCGAGGCGGTGTACACGGTGGTCTCGGACCTGGATGTGGATCTGGTGCTGCGGCAGCTGGTGACCGCGGCGGTCCGGCTGGTCGGTGCCCAGTACGGCGCACTGGGTTTGCTCGAACCCGAGAACGGCAGCGGTGAACGGCAGCTGGCGCAATTCGTCCCGGTCGGTATGGACGAGGAGACCATTCGCCGGATCGGGCACTGGCCGCACGGCCGGGGCGTGCTCGGCACAGTGCTGTCCGGGGAGCATCCGGTCCGGCTGGCCGACCTCACCAAGAGCCCCGCCTTCGCGGCCTGGCCCGACGGGCATCCGCCCATGCGCAGCTTCCTCGGGGTGCCGCTGCGCTATCGCGGCACGGTCCTGGGCGATCTGTACCTGACGAACAAGCGCGGGGGTGCGTTCAGCGACGAGGACGAACGGATCATCGAGGCGCTGGCCGTCATCGCGGCCGTGAAGATCGTCAATGTGCGCATGTACGACCAGGTGCAGCACGACACCGAACGCCGCCGCCGGGACGCGGCCACGATCGCCGTCCTCGAGGAGCGTGATCGCATCGCCCGCGACCTGCACGACTCCGTGATCCAGCGCATCCACGCCTCGGGCCAGGCTCTGCAGAGCGCGCTCCGGATGAACCCGGCGCCCGAGATCGGGGAGCGGCTCGCCCGCGTGGCGGCCGACCTGGACGACGCCGTCCAGGACATCCGCGCCACCCTCTTCGCGCTGCCGCCGACCACCGGCGAGCAGGGTGGATTGCGCAGTGAGATCACCGAATTGGTGTCCACCGCCGCCCGCCACCTCGGCTGCACACCGAGCCTGCGGCAGGACGGTCCCCTCGACACCCGGGTGCCGCCGGAGACCGGGCGGCAGGCGCTGGCCGTACTGCGTGAGTCACTGTCGAATGTGGCGCGCCACGCCGAGGCCACCCGCATCGACGTGGACGTCACCGCGGCCCGGGGGGAACTGCGAATCTCGGTGGCGGACAACGGTATCGGCGTGGGCGACGCGCCCCGGCGGGGCGGGCTGCGCAAGATCGCCGAACGCGCCACCAACCTCGCCGGCGCGCTCGAACTTGGGCCGGGTCTGGACGGATACGGCACCACGCTGGTCTGGCGGGTGCCGATTCCGCAGTTCTGAGCGGCGGCCGCTTCCGGCCGGGTGCGTCAGTTGCTCGTCTGCGCAGGCTGCGCAGCCGCCGGGGCCGTGGTCTTGTCCGCCCACTTGGTGGTGCCGTCGGCGGCCTGCATGGTGGACAGCAGATCGATGCCTGCCGCGATGAGGGTCGGGCCGCCGAGGGCGATGGTGCCGATGATGCCGCCCGCCGCGGCGCCGGTGGTGAGGCCCGGGATACAGCCCGCCACCAGGGTGACGATGCAGCCGATGGTCGCGCCGATGGCGGTGCCCACGAAGGTGCCGACGGTGGTGGCCAGGCTGAACTGGGTGACGAAGCTGCTCAGCGCGCGGTCGTTCTCCATTTGCGAGGCAACCGGTTTCACGACCAGCGGCTGCGACACCGACACCCCGGCCGGTTTGTCGGGAGTGAGGGCCAGCACGGTGCCGTCCTTCTGCACCTCGGACTTGACCGGAATATCGATGGGTCCCAGATGGAATTTCAGCGGCAGCGTGAGCAGCACCTTGCCGTCGGCGTCCTTCACGTTCACCACGTCGGCGGGCTTGGCCGCCGGGTCCGAATCGGGGGCCGCCGGCGCGGAATCCTCGGCCGCCTGCGACAACTCGAAGGTGCCGCCCTTGAGCGTGGTGACGACGGTCTTGTCCACCAGCTTGGCCGAGTACACCAGGCCGGGGGCGGCGGGCTCGGCGTTCGCCGGGCCGGCTGCCACCGACAGTGCGGTGGCCTGGGTCACGAGTGCGCCGATCACCAGGGTGGCAGTCGCGCAGGTGTTGCGGAACTCCATGCGGTATCCAATCCGTCAACAGGTGTGGGCCGTCCGAACCCAGGAGCTTAATGGAATTCGATGGTGCCGAACAGGTTTCGGGCGCAAGACACCGCACGGGAAATATTCGTCCGTTATCGGGAAAATATCCCTAACGTCCGAATTGCCGCAGCGTCGCTCACAGTAGCGCCCGCGGTGTGCGCCAGCGCGCCGATTCGGCAAACTCCTTGCCATGAGCCTCAGATTCAGCGCCGGAGTCCTGCTGTTCCGCCGTACCACCGGCCTCGAAGTGCTGATCGGCCACATGGGCGGACCGTTGTGGGCGAAGAAGGACGCCGCCGCCTGGTCCATCCCCAAGGGCGAGTACGAGCCCGCCGAAGAGCAGCCGCGCGACGCGGCCCGCCGCGAATTCGGCGAAGAGCTCGGCCTGCCCGTGCCCGATGGCGAATGGATTCCGCTCGGCGACGTCCAGTACGGCAGCGGAAGCAGCAAGAAGCAGGTCACGGTGTGGGCCGTCGAGGGCGACCTGGATCCGGAACAGGTGGTGCCGGGCACGTTCGACATGGAGTGGCCGCCACGATCCGGGCGAATCGCCGAATTCCCCGAAATCGACCGGGTCGCCTGGTTCGACCTGGACACCGCCCACGAGAAACTCGGCAAGGGCCAGCGCCCCTACCTCGACCGCCTGCGCGAGCACCTCGCCGGCGCGTAGCCCGGCATACCGCGTTCGCGGTATGCCGAAAGTCCACGTCCGGACGACGACGGCCACCCGGTCCCGGCGGCAGGGTGGTTGTTACCGCGATCAGCGGATCGCCACCGTTCGGAAAGGACGTCGATGACCCATACACAGCTCGCCGGGAGCCAGCCCGTGGTCCGGACCTGTCCGTTCAGCCCGCCCGGGGAATACCGGGAATTGCGCGAGCAGGATCCGGTCGCGCACGTCACCCTGCCGGACGGCATCGACGGCTGGCTGATCACGCGATACGCCGACGTGCGGGCCGTGCTGTCCGACCCGCGTTTCAGCTCGAGACGTCGCGGTGTCACCGGCAATCACCGTGGCTCGCAAGAGATTCCGCCGCCTCCGCCGGGCTGGTTCATCTTCATGGACGCGCCGGAGCACAGCCGCCTGCGCAAGATGCTCACCGGCCAGTTCACCGTGCGGCGCATGCGCGAGCTGGCCCCGGCGGTGGAGCGGATCGTCGCCGATCACCTGGACGCCATGGCGGCGGCCACCGGTCCGGTCGACCTCGTGCAGGACTTCGCGCTGCCGATTCCCTCGCTGGTCATCTGCGAGCTGCTCGGGGTGCCGTACGCCGATCGTGCTGAGTTCCAGCACAATTCGGCCACGCTGCTGCGGCTCGGCGCACCGGTCGACGAGGTGGCGCGGGCCCAGCTGGAACTGAACCAGCTGATCCACCGCCTCGCCGTCCAGAAGCGGACCGAGCCCGCCGACGACATCCTCAGCGCCCTGGTCCGGGACGGGGACCTCACCGATGAGGAGCTGGCGGGCATCGGTGTACTGCTACTGGTCGCCGGGCATGAGACCACGGCCAACATGATCGCCCTGAGTACCCTGTGCCTGCTGCGCGACCCCGCCCAGCTGGCCCTGCTGCGCGCCGAGCCCGAGCATGCCGACGCCGTGGTGGAGGAGTTGCTGCGCTTCCTGAGTGTCATCCAATTCGGCATCCGCCGAACGGCTTTGGAGGATGTCGAGGTGGGCGGTCAGCTGATCCCGGCGGGTGGCACGGTGGTCGCGCACCTGCCCGCGGCCAACCGCGACCCGGAGCTGTTCCCCGACGATCCGGAAAGCCTGGACCTGCTGCGCCCTCACCGGCCGCACGTGGCGTTCGGCTTCGGTATCCATCAGTGCATCGGCCAGCAGCTGGCCCGGCTGGAGCTGCGCATCGCGCTGACCGCCCTGTTCGAACGCTTCCCGGAGCTGCGGCTCGCGGTGCCGCTGGAGGCGGTTCCGATGCGCGACGAGATGGTCGTCTACGGCGTCCACGAGCTGCCGGTGACCTGGTAGGAGGGGAGATATTCCATGAAGATCCACATCGACGAGAACAGATGCTGCGGCGGCGGTCAGTGCGTGGTGGCCGCACCGGAGGTGTTCGACCAGCGCGACGAGGACGGCATTGTCCTCCTGCTCGATCCCCGCCCGGCCGAGGAGCTGCTGCCGCGGGTGCTCGATGCCGCCGCGCGCTGCCCGGCCCTGGCCATCCGGGTGGAGCAGTAGTGCCCGGCCCCGATCACCTTGTGGTGGTGGGCGCTTCGGCCGCCGGGCTGAGCGCGGCCGAGGCCCTGCGGCGCGAGGGCTTCACCGGCACGCTCACCCTGATCGGCGAGGAGACCCACGCGCCCTATGATCGGCCGCCGCTGTCGAAGCAGCTGCTCACCGGCGACCGGCAGCCGCCGGACATCGCGCTGCGCGATGATGCGGCGCTCGCGGGGCTCGATCTCGAACTGCGATCGGGTTGCCGCGCAACGGGTCTGGACACCGATGCGCGCACCGTCACCCTCGCCGACGGCCACCGGGTGCGCTATGACGGCCTGATCATCGCGACCGGCCTGCGCCCCCGCCGTCTGCCCTTCGGGCACGACCTGGCCGGAATGCACGTGCTGCGGACCCTCGACGACGCCCTCGCCCTGCGCGCGGAACTGGCGGCCGGACCGCGGGTGGTGGTGCTCGGCGCGGGCTTCCTCGGCAGCGAGATCGCCGCGTCCGCACGGGAACTCGGAGTGGACGTCACCCTCGTGGACGCCGAGCCCGCGCCGCTGATCCGCCAGTTCGGTGCGGAGGTCGCGGACCTGGTGGCCGCGACGCATCGCGACCACGGCGTGCGAATGCGGATGGGCCGCAAGGTTTCCGATATCGAGGGCGCGGACGGCCGGGTCACCGCCGTGGTGCTCGACGACGGGACCCGGCTGGCGGCCGATGTCGTGGTGGTCGCCATCGGCTCGGTCCCCGCCGTCGACTGGCTGGCTGGATCCGGCGTCCCGGTCGGCGACGGGGTGCTCTGCGACGAATACTGCCGGGCCGCGCCGGGCGTGTACGCCGCCGGTGATGTCGCCAACTGGCCGCATCCGGGCCTCGGCGCCCGGGTCCGGTTCGAGCAGCGCACCAACGCGGGCGAGCAGGCCATGGCCGCGGCCCGCAATCTGCTCGCCGAACCGGGACGGGAAACACCCTATGCGCCAACCCCTTACGGCTGGACCGACCACTACGACAGCAAGATCCAGATCCACGGCTGGTGTCCCGCCGGCGCCCGGACCGAGATCGTCGCGGGAGACCCCCGCGAACGCAAGTTCGTCGCGCTCTACCGCGTCAGCGACCGGGTCGTCGGGGCGGTGGGCTGGAACAGCGCCCGCACCCTGCGGGAATACCGTGGCCGCGTCACCGTGCCGGGTCACGCCGATGCGTGCGGCGGGTAGGTACCTTGACGACGTGCGGATGATCGCCCGGCTGCGGTGCTGGCTGCGAGTCCGGCCGTGGGCGGCCGACCTCGCGGTCGCGATCGGATGCTTCCTGGTCGCCACCCCGGTGGCCGCGAGCATGGCGTACCTGCGGCACAGCCCGATGGACCGGGCGGTCAGCGGGCTCGCGCTCACCTGTGTGCCGCTGCTGGTCCGCAGCCGGTGGCCGATCCCGGTGGTCGCGGCCACCGTGCTGGTGGAAGTCGCCCGCTACCTGGTGATTCCGTACTCCACACCGCCGCCCGCGGCCACCGCGGTCGCGCTCTTCACGGTGGCGAACCGGATGGATCGGCGCACCGCCTGGCTGGCCGGCGTGTGCGCCGCGGTGCCGCTGGTCGCCGCCATCCTCATTTCGCAGCCGAGTCCGGCGGATCTGCCCCAGGCGCTGTCCCAGATCGCCTGGACCCTGCTCGGCGTCGCCGCGGGCGATGCGGTGCGCAGCCATCGGAAGCTGCTGGCGGCGGCCCTCGAACGGGCCGAAACCGCCGAACGTGACCGGGAGGCGGAGGCCGCCCGCCGGGTCGCCGAGGAACGCCTGCGGATCGCCCGGGAACTGCACGACGTGGTCGCCCACCACATCACGCTGGTGAACGCGCAGGCCAGTGTCGCGCACCATCTGATGCGCACCGATCCGGACCACGCCTACCAGGCGCTGGAACGCATTCGCGACACCAGCCGGACCGCCCTCGACGATCTCCGCGCGACCGTCGGAGTGCTGCGCGCGGAGGACGAGTCGGGGCTATCGCGCGCCCCCTCACCCGGCCTCGGGGAGCTGACCGAGCTGGTGGAGTCCTTCCGGCACGCCGGGCTGGACGTCATCGTCGAGCGTTCCGGAGAGCCGTTCGAGCTGTCCTCGCTGTCCGACCTCACCGCCTACCGAATCATTCAGGAGGCGTTGACCAATACCCGTAAGCACGCCGGGGTGCGGACCGCGCGGGTGCGGCTGGACTATCGACCCGACCGGGTGCGGATCACCGTGGAGGACGACGGCCGCCTGCGTGCGGAGACCGGCACCGGCTACGGGATGATCGGCATGCGGGAACGCGTGAAGGCCGTGGGCGGCACGCTCGATGCGGGCCCGGGCCCGCACGGTGGTTTCCGGGTGGACGCCGAACTGCCGCATCGCAACGGCCGAAAGGGCGGGTCATGACGATTCGGGTAGTGCTGGCCGACGACCAGGCGCTGCTGCGCGACACCTTCCGCATGCTCATCGACTCCACCGAGGACATGCGGGTGGTCGGCGAGGCCGCCACCGGCCGCGAAGCGGTCGAACTCGCCCGCACCCACCGGGCCGACATCGTGCTGATGGACATTCGCATGCCCGAGCTGGACGGCCTGGCCGCGACCCGGCTGATCAGTGCGGACGAGGACCTCGCCGGCGTGAAGGTGCTGGTGCTCACCACCTTCGAGCACGAGGAGCACGTCGTCGAGGCCCTGCACGCCGGGGCGAGTGGATTCCTCGGCAAGGGGATGAACGCCGACGAACTGCTCGCCGCCATCCGCACGGTCGTCGCCGGCGACGCCCTGCTGTCGCCCACCGCGACCAAGGCGCTGATCGGCCGCTTCCTGGCCCAGCCGGACCCGGTGCGCTGGGAGCCGCCGCCCGCACTGGCGGCACTCACCCCGCGCGAACGCGAGGTGGTCACGCTGGTCGCGCTGGGCCTGTCCAACGACGAGATCGCCGAACGCCTCTTCATCACCGCCCTCACCGCCAAGACCCACGTCAATCGCGCCATGGCCAAACTCGATGCGCGCGACCGGGCCCAGCTCGTCGTCATCGCCTACCGCACCGGCCTGGTGCGCCCCGACACTCCGAGCTGAACCGGGCAGCCTTCCGGTCGGCTACAGCCGAGGGTCGACCGGCTCGGTTTCCAGGGCCAGGATCGCGAACACCGCCTCGTGGACGCGCCACAGCGGCGCCCGGGCCACGAAGCGGTCCAGGGCCTCCAGGCCCAGGGCGTACTCGCGCAGCGCCATCGAGCGCTTGCCGCCGAGGCCGCGGGAGCGCAGACGGTGCAGCTGGTCGGGCCGCAGGTACTCCGGGCCGTAGATGATCCGGAGGTATTCCGGGCCACGGCATTTCACGCCCGGCTGCACCGGCCGGCCACTGCGGGTGCCGGTGCCGGACACCAGCGAGCCGAGCGGCTTCACCACCATGCCCTCGCCGCCGGCCGCGGTGAGCTCGGTCCACCACGCCGTCGCGGCGGCCTCGGCCTCCGGGGAGGCGAGGTCGACCAGGCGGCGGCCGGTCGAGGTGAAGAACTCCGGGTCGGCGGCGACCAGGCGGTCGATGCGCTCCAGGTGCCAGTTATGGTCGCGCCCTGCGTAATTCGCGCCGGAGGCGGCCAGCAACTGGAACGGGGCCAGGCGCACGCCGTCGAGGCCGTCGGTGGGCCAGCAGTAGCGGCCGTAGGCGGCGGTGAAGGCGTCGGCGTCGGCCCGGCGCGCTCCCGTGCGTGCGGCGAGATCGCCTGCGTCCAAACCGCGTTCGATCGCGGCCGCCAAGACCTCGGCGGCCCGGCCGAGCGAGGCCCGGGCCGCCGCGCCGACCGCGGCGTACTGGTTGCGCAGCAGCCCCAGCGCCTTGGCCGACCACGGCAGCAGCTCGGTGTCCAGCAGCAGCCAGTCGGTGCCCAATTCCTCGAACAGCCCGGCGGTTTCGGCCGCCGCCCGCACCCGGGTCAGCAGCGATTCGGCGCGCGCCGAATCGTCGAAGAACGGGCGGCCGGTGCGGGTGTACACCGCGCCGGTGCTGCCGTCCTCGACGCCGAACCGGTCCCGCGCCGCCTGGGCCGACCGCGAAACCACCACGACCGCACGCGAACCCATGTGCTTCTCCTCGCACACCACGGTGTCCACGCCCTCGGAGCGGTAGTACTCGAAGGCCTGGGCCGGGTGCTCGAGATAGCCGTCCAGGGTGGAGGTGGCGCACGGCGACATGGTCGGCGGCAGGTACACCAGCCAGCGCGGGTCCACGGCGAAGCGGCTCATCACCTCGAGCGCGGCGCTCGCGGCGTCCTCCTGCACGGTGACCCGGCCGAGGTGGCGGGTCTCCACCACCCGCCGGCCCAGCACGTCGTCCAGGTCGAGCACGCCCGGATCCCGCCGCACCACCGCCTCCCCGGTGGCGAAGGTGGCGGCCGCGAGCGGGCGCACGGGCTCGAACCAGACCTGTTCGGCAGGCACCGACACCGGCTCCCGCTCCGGGTAGCGCAGCGCGGTCAGACGGCCGCCGAACACCGCACCGGTATCCAGGCACAGGGTGTTGTTCACCCACACCAGTTCGGTCATCGGCGTGTGGCCGTAGAGCACCAGCGCCCGGCCGCGGTAGTCGTTCGCCCACGGGTACCGCACCGGCAGCCCGTATTCGTCTGTCTCGCCGGTGGATTCGCCGTACATGGCGAACTCGCGCACCCGGCCCGAGGTACGGCCCTGGTACTCCTCCTTCAGACCGGCGTGCGCGACCACCAGCTTGCCGCCGTCGAGCACATAGTGGCTGACCAGGCCGCGCATGAATTCCTGTGCGGTCTTGCGGAATTCGGCGTCCTCGGCCTCCAGCTGGGCGAGCGACTCGGCCAGGCCGTGCGCCACCGTGACGCGGCGGCCGTCGAGCGCGCGCACCAGCTTGAACTCGTGGTTTCCGGTGACGCACAGGGCGTTTCCGGATCCGGCCATGCCCATCACCAGCCGCAGCACGCCGGGCGTATCCGGCCCGCGATCGACCAGGTCGCCGACGAACACCGCGGTGCGACCCTCGGGGTGCCGCGCGTCGACCGCCCGTCCCTGCGCGTCCCGGGCGATGACATAGCCGAGTTCGCCCAGCAGCGTCTCCAGCTCGCTCCGGCAGCCGTGCACGTCACCGATCACATCGAAAGGCCCGGCGAGATCGGTCTTGTCGTTCCACAGGCGCTCGTCCGCGATGGTGGCGGCCTCGATCTCCTCGACGCCTCTCAGCACGTGCACCTTGCGGAAACCCTCGCGCTCCAGGAACTTCAGCGAACGCCGCAGATCGCGCTGGTGGCGCCCCACCACGTGCGGCCCCAGATCCGCGCGATCCACCCGCAGTGCATTGCGCTGCACGCACACCGCTTCCGGCACGTCCAGCACGATCGCCACCGGCAGGACATCGTGCGCCCGCGCCAGCTCCACCAGCGCCTGCCGCGCCTTGGGCTGCACATTGGTGGCGTCGATGACGGTGCGCAGCCCGCGCCGCAGGCGCACCCCCGCCACGTGGTGCAGCAGCCCGAACGCCTCGGCCGTCACCGACTGATCGGCCTCGTCATCGCTCACCAGCCCCCGGTAGGCATCCGACGACAGCACCGCCGTCGAGCGGAAGTGCTTGTGCGCGAACGTGGATTTCCCGGAGCCGCTGCTGCCGATCAACACGACCAGCGACAGCACCGGAACCGACAGCTCTGCCATCACGCGACTCCTTTCTCATCGCCGTTCTGCCCGTCCCGTTTGGTGAACACAGCCATCTGCGTCGACGCCCCCACTTCCGCATCCTCGGGCCCGATCGGCTCGAACCGCACGGCATACCCGTACGTCCCACCGACCCGGTCCGCCCAGTCCGCGAATTCTGCCCGGTTCCACTCGAATCGGTGATCCGAATGCCGGAACGCGCCCGCGTCGAGCCCGTCGTAGCGCACGTTGTACTCGCTGTTCGGCGTCGTCACGACCACGGCGCCCGGAGCGGCAGCCCCGAACACCGCGTGCTCCAGCGCCTGCAACCGCGGCGCGTCCACGTGCTCGATCACCTCCATGAGCACCGCCGCGTCATAACCCCGCAAAGCGGCGTCGGTATAGGTCAGCGCCCCCTGCCGCAGCGTC
This sequence comes from Nocardia sp. NPDC004711, assembly GCF_053601595.1. Lineage (NCBI taxonomy): Bacteria > Bacillati > Actinomycetota > Actinomycetes > Mycobacteriales > Nocardiaceae > Nocardia > Nocardia sp. NPDC004711. The sequence continues at coordinate 21,611 of NZ_JBSGCB010000003.1, forward strand.
ACCCGCCGCGACTGCCACTCCGGCGCCCGCCGCAGCCGCCGCGCCGCGATCTTCAACTCGCGCATCGACACATCGATCCCGACGATCTCCGTGAACGCCCGGTCCGCCACCAGCTCCAGCAGCAACGCCCCCTGCCCGCACCCGAGATCGAGCACCCGGCTCGCCCCGGCCGACAGCAGCGCGCGATGCACTGCCGCCCGCCGCAATACGGCCAGCGATGGGCCGCGTTCGCCCGCCTCCGCGGAACAGGAAGTCTCCGCCCGCGGATCGGTCGCCGGGACCGGATCGCCGGTCCCCCCGGAGACCGGGCCGAGGCCGGTTGCCTGCGCTGACATCAGCTCCGTTGCGGCCGAGGAGACTTCGCCGCCGAGGTCGGGCGCGGGCGGCGTGGTCTCGACACCGGCCCCCTCGTCGTCGCTATCGTGCTCGATCGCGCCGAGTTCCTCCGGGTCGCCGTCGTCCAGCTCGGCGAGGCGGGCGAGGGCGGCGCGGACCAGGGTGTGGCGACGGGTGAGGTAGCGGCGGGTGATCCACTCGCGTTCGGGGTGGGTCGTGAGCCAGCCCTCGCCGAAGCGGAGGAGTTTGTCGATTTCGGCGGTGTCGAGCCAGTAGTGCTTGCTGCCATCGAGGACGGGCAGCAGGACATAGAGGTGCGACAGCGCATCGGACAGGCGCTGCGTTCCGGTGAGCTCGAGCCGCAGGTAATGGGAATCGCCCCAGTCCGGGAAGGCCGGGTCCAGGGGGAGGGGAGTGGCCACGACGGTCCAGCCCAGGGGCGCGAAGACCCGCTCGGCGTACTCCGCCCCGCCCTTGCAGGGGACGGCCGGGAGCTCGATGCGCAGCGGCAGCGCGGTCTCAGCCAGCTCGGGACGCTGCTTGCAGCGGCCGTGCAAGGCGGTGCCTAACACCGTCGAAATAGCCACGGACACCAGCGAAGACGCCGCATACGGGCGGTCGTTCACATACTGCCCCAGGCTGAATTCGGGCGTGCCCTTGGACTTTCCGCGCACCGCTCCGCCTCCCCGCGCTTGCCGGACCGGATCGATCTCCAGCAGCAGCGCGGCCGTGCACCGGTCGTCTTCCACCTCCGGGTAGAGGACGTGTGCGACACCGTAGGACTGCTCGAAAGTCTGTATGCGCGAAGGATTCTTGTGCAGCAGGTACCCCAGATCGGAGGCCGGCCAGGCGGCGCCCTCGGGTCGCGTACAAGAAATCGTCAACAGCATCCTGAGATGCTCCCGTAGGCCGAGAGCGCCTGCAAATACATTTCCTTCTCGACCTGCGCCGATATCAGCGACGGGCGCGGACCCCTCAGTGTAGGGGGCTTGCTGGGCAACGCGATCGCGCTCACACTCGAAAATAGGTGTCCGGGGGAGGTTTTCGCCGGCGATCCGAGGGGCCGGGGCGAAACACCGTTCGGGCTCACCGTGATCGGAGAGCTGGGACCCGGGCGGGGAGCTGTGCGACAGGCGGTGGCGGCATGCACCGATTCGATTCGACCCGTCGGCGTGTGCACGCCGGATCGCTCGTGGCGGTCGCGGCACTGGTCAGTGCCTGCGCGATCGCCGGGGCACCACGGGCGGCGACGCCGCAGGTGGGGGCACTGGATCTCGGCGGCTACAGCGGGCGGCCGCTCGTCGCGCCGGGGGCGGCCGGGGAAGCTTATGGGCGGCTGATGGAATCGGTGCGGATGGCGGACGCCGTCATCGCGCCGCGCGCCGTCGATCCGACCCTGGCGCAGACCTCGGCCATTCCGGTACCCACCCCGGAGGACGCCGTCGGAATCCTCGCCGCCGCCACCCGCGCCACCCTGGCCGCGCACGGCATGCTGGCCGGATTCAGCATCGGCGGCACCGACGATCCGACCGGCGTCCCGGAGATCGGCACGGCCCGTTCGGTGCGCCTCACCGTCCTGCGCATGCGGGACAATATGACGGCCATCGACGCGGCCCGCGAGATAGATGGGCGCGACTTCGACGTCAACCACGACAATGTCGTCGTACCGTTCTCCGAATACTTTGCGACACACGGTCATTGGCGCACCTTCGTGCCGACGATGGCGGTCACCCTCGCCCACGGCCCGTTCGTGGTGACGCTGTTCGTCACGCATCCGGCCACGGATCTGGCGGCCCTGAAGCAGCTGGCCGAAGCCACCCTCGACGCCGAACTGCCGAAGCTGGACGCCTTCACGCCGACACCAGCCGAGGAACTGTCCGCGCTCCCACTGGATCCCGGCGGGATGCTGAGCCGTCTGCTGCCCGCCGACCCCGGGAAATGGCCCTATCCCGAGCTCTTTCACGACGTGCAGCAACCCATCGCCGGTTGGGGCGGACACCGCAGCGCCCGCGGCATCGTCTACGGCCCCCTCCTCGCCGAGCTGTGGGTCAACAGGTCCGGCACGGACCCTCGCATCCCGGTCGAGAGCATCGCCGTCACGGATTCGGCTCGGCTGCTGCGCTTCCCCGACGCCGTGGCCGCCCGGCACGCGCTGAACCGACTGTCCGAGCCCAGCGCCGGCGGGTCCGTCACGGCCCCGCCGGCCGGCGTCCCGGACGCGGTCTGCCTGCGGAGTCCCGGCTCGAATCCCGCAGCGCGCGAGAGCGAATACACCTGCCTCGTCCTGGCCGGCCGCTATCTGGCGCAGGTCTCCGCCCCGACCGAGCAACTCGTCCACCGCATGGCCGCGGCACAATACGCGCTGCTGGTCACCGATCGCTGAGTCCGCGGATCGCCGATTCGGCATCCGCTCGGCCGCGTCCTCCCCGGCGAAGAACGATCCCGGCGTGTAGGTTCGGCGCGGCGTCGCAATCCGTGCGGCAATCCGGACTGACGGACAGGAGCGGGAATGCGCTTGGTGGGCAAGGTCGGTGTGATCGGTGCGGTCGCGGCCGCCACGGTGCTGGCCGCGGGGTGCGGCAGCAGCAGTGACAACAAGGCGGCGTCGACCACCACTGGCAAGGCCACGACCAGCGCGGCCGTCGCCACCACAACCCAGAGCAAGGGCCGCGAGTGCACGGCCGACGACATCAAGGTCGACGGCGGCTTCGGGCAGGCCCCCAAGATCACCATCCCGGACGACTGCGACCCGCCCAAGCAGCTCATCGTCAAGGACCTGGTCGCGGGCAGCGGCCCGGCCGCCAAGGCCGGGGATCAGCTGACCATGAACTACACGCTGGTCACCTGGTCGGACAAGAAGGTCCTCGACTCGTCCTTCACCCGCGGTGAGCCCTTCGAGCTGCCGCTGGGCGCGGGCGAGGTCATCAAGGGCTGGGACCAGGGCCTGGTCGGCGTCCAGCAGGGCGCCCGCCGGCTGCTCATCGTCCCGCCGGACCTCGGCTACGGCGCGGGCGGCCACGGCATGAAACCGTACGAGACGCTGGTCTTCGTCACCGACGCCGTCAAGGTCGGTAGCTAGACCCGAACCCCGGGTACCAGGGCGACCGGTCGACCGACCGGCGTCGCGATGCCCCGTGCAGCGACCGGTTACACGGCCCGAGGGGCCGTCAACTAACCTGGTCGGGATGCGTTCGGGGGGAACCTAGACGTCAACCATGAACTACGAACAAGGAGCATGTCCGTGAAGAGCACCGTCGAGCAGCTGAGCCCGACTCGGGTCCGCATCAATGTCGAGGTGCCCTTCGAGGAGCTGAAGCCGGACTTCGACCGCGCGTACAAGGCTCTCGCGCAGCAGGTCCGGATCCCGGGCTTCCGTCCGGGCAAGGCGCCGGCCAAGCTTCTCGAGGCCCGTATCGGCCGCGGCGCCGTGCTGGAGCAGGTCGTCAACGATGTGCTGCCCAAGCGCTACAGCGAGGCTGTCATCGCCACCGAGGCCAAGGTCATCGGCCAGCCGGAAATCGAGATCACCAAGATCGAGGACGGCGAGGAGCTGGCCTTCACCGCCGAGGTCGACATCCGCCCGGAGATCACCCTGCCGGAGTTCTCCTCCATCGCGGTCTCGGTCGACCCGATCGAGATCACCGACGAGGACATCGACGAGCAGCTGCAGTCGCTGCGTCAGCGCTTCGGCACCCTGAAGTCGGTCGAGCGCGCCATCGAGAACGGCGACTTCGTCTCCATCGACCTGTCCGCCACGGTCGACGGCGAGACCGTCGAGGAGGCCTCCACCACCGGCCTGTCCCACGAGGTCGGCTCCGGCCAGCTCATCGAGGGCCTGGACGAGGCCCTGATCGGCCTGAAGGAGGGCGAGTCCAAGGACTTCACCTCCACGCTGGTCGCCGGTGAGCACGCCGGCAAGGAATCCGTCATCACCGTGACCGTGCAGTCGGTCAAGGAGCGCGAGCTGCCCGAGGCCGACGACGAGTTCGCCCAGCTGGCAAGCGAATTCGACACCATCGACGAGCTGAAGGAAGACCTGAAGACCCGCGTCGAGCGTGTCAAGAAGGTTCAGCAGGCCGGCGAGATCCGCGACAAGGTGCTCGAGCAGCTGCTCGAGACCGTGGAGATCCCGCTGCCCGAGGGTGTCGTCAAGGCCGAGGTCGACGCCGTCGAGCACGACGCCGTCCACGGCTTCGACCACGACGAGGCCAAGCTGGCCGAGGCCCTCGAGGCCCAGGGCTCCTCCCTCGAGGAGTTCAAGAAGGACACCAAGGAAGCCGCCGAGAAGTCGGTCAAGACCCAGCTGCTGCTGGACGCCGTCGCCGAGGCCGAGAACACCCAGGTCGGCCAGGACGAGCTGTACGAGCGGATCATCTTCCAGGCGCAGCGCTACGGCATGTCGCCCGATCAGTTCATCCAGCAGATCCAGCAGGCCGGTCAGCTGGGCGCGGTCTTCGCCGACGTGCGCCGCGGCAAGGCCCTGGCCGGTGTCGTGGTCCAGGCCGCCGTCACCGACACCGCCGGCAACGTCGTGGACACCGCCGAGATGTTCGGCAACCCGGCCGCGGAGGCCGAGGAGGTTTCCGCCGAGGAGCTGGCCACCGTCGCCGACGCGACCGAGGCCGCCGACGCCGACGCCAAGTAAATAAATGCCGGCACCCCGGTGTCCGGGGTCTCGGGTGACACCCCGAGAACCCCGAACGCGGGAACGTGAGGTGTTGACGTAAGTTTGCGCTGTGAGCGAAGCAGGGCGGTACCGGGAGTTCGGTGCCGCCCTGCTTCGTTAGGGTTTGTGTCAGCGAATCAGTAGGGGCTTGTTAACCGAGCCGTTGAGAGAGGGCAGGTATCCGTGACAATTCATCAGGCAGGGGTGCGCATGACATCCGCGACTGCTGGTCTGAACCTCAGTGATTCGGTGTACGAGCGCCTGCTGCGCGAGCGCATCATCTTCCTGGGCACTCAGGTCGACGACGACATCGCCAACAAGCTGTGCGCGCAGATCCTTCTGCTGTCGGCCGAGGACCCGACCAAGGACATCTCGCTCTACATCAACTCCCCGGGTGGTTCGGTCACCGCGGGCATGGCCATCTACGACACCATGCAGTTCGCCGACTGCGACGTCGCCACGTATGGCATGGGCCTGGCTGCCTCGATGGGCCAGTTCCTGCTCGCCGCCGGCGCCAAGGGCAAGCGCTACGCACTGCCGCACGCGCGGATCATGATGCATCAGCCCTCCGCGGGTCTGGGCGGTTCCGCTGCGGACATCGCCATTCAGGCCGAGCAGTTCGCCTACACCAAGCGCGAACTCAACGAGCTGCAGTCGCTGCACACCGGCAAGTCCGTCGAGCAGGTGACCGCCGACGCCGACCGCGACCGCTGGTTCACCGCCGCCGAGGCGCTCGACTACGGCTTCATCGACCACGTGATCACCCACGCGAGCCAGGCGAACGGCAGCAAGTAGTTCCGCAGCCCACCCACACAGACTTTGGAGAGACGCGTATGTCCAACATGATCGATCCGCGGGCCGCGGGCATCACCTTCGCCGCCGCCGGCAGCCTGCCTCAGTCGCGCTACATCCTGCCGCAGTTCACCGAGCAGACCAGCTTCGGCCAGAAGGTCTCGGACCCGTACAACAAGCTCTTCGAGGAGCGGATCATCTTCCTGGGCAACCAGGTTGACGATGTGTCGGCCAACGACATCATGGCCCAGCTGCTGGTGCTCGAGTCGATGGATCCGGACCGCGACATCACCATGTACATCAACTCGCCCGGTGGTTCCTTCACCGCGCTGATGGCCATCTACGACACCATGCAGTACGTGCGCGCCGACGTCGCCACCGTCTGCCTGGGCCAGGCCGCCTCGGCCGCGGCCGTGCTGCTCGCCGCCGGCGCCCCCGGCAAGCGTGCCGCGCTGCCCAACGCCCGCGTCCTGATCCACCAGCCGTCCACCTCGGGCGGCATCCAGGGCCAGGTCTCCGACCTCGAGATCCAGGCCGCCGAGATCGAGCGCATGCGTCGCCTCATGGAGACCACGCTGGCACGCCACACCGGCAAGGACGCGGACACCATCCGCAAGGACACCGACCGGGACAAGATCCTCACCGCCGACGAGGCGCAGGAGTACGGGATCGTCGATCAGGTTTTCCAGTACCGCAAGCTCAGCGCCCAGAAGTGAGCTGGGCGGGTGGCGGGGTTCTGTGTGTCCCAGGCGTCCCCGCCACCCCGGCAGGGGTGAGTCCACGCACATGTCCGGCGAGAAACGTGCCCAAGTTGTCGACCTCGGTCAGCCGAAACAGGTACGGTCACTCTAGGGACCTTTGCTCGTGGTTGTCGGCTCTGCCTCTGCATCCAACACAGGTGTTTGTAATGGGCACCGTGGATACACACAGCCGAATTGCCGGATCCGCAAACTCAGGGGTCACGGCTTACGCTCGAAGAAGGCAGCTCGCCGGCAGCCGGGGACAGACGGTTGCACGCGGACAAGGAAGTAGGGACCCAGGAGATGGCGCGCATCGGTGATGGCGGCGATCTGTTGAAGTGCTCGTTCTGCGGAAAGAGCCAGAAGCAGGTCAAGAAGCTCATTGCGGGACCGGGGGTGTACATCTGCGACGAGTGCATCGACCTCTGCAATGAGATCATCGAGGAAGAGCTCGCCGAATCCAGCGAGGTCAAGCTCGACGAATTGCCCAAACCCGCGGAAATCCGGGATTTCCTGGAGCAGTACGTGATCGGGCAGGACGCCGCGAAGCGAACCCTCGCAGTGGCGGTCTACAACCACTACAAGCGGATTCAGGCCGGCGACAAGGGCCGCGACTCCCGGGGCGAACCGGTCGAGCTGGCCAAGTCCAACATCCTCATGCTCGGCCCGACCGGCTGTGGCAAGACCTACCTGGCGCAGACGCTGGCCAAGATGCTGAACGTGCCGTTCGCCATCGCGGACGCCACCGCGCTCACGGAGGCCGGCTACGTCGGCGAGGATGTCGAGAACATCCTGCTGAAGCTGATCCAGGCCGCCGACTACGACGTGAAGCGCGCCGAGACCGGCATCATCTACATCGACGAGGTCGACAAGATCGCCCGCAAGTCGGAGAACCCGTCCATCACCCGTGACGTGTCCGGTGAGGGCGTGCAGCAGGCGCTGCTGAAGATCCTGGAGGGCACGCAGGCGTCGGTGCCGCCGCAGGGCGGTCGCAAGCACCCGCACCAGGAGTTCATCCAGATCGACACCACCAATGTGCTGTTCATCGTGGCGGGCGCGTTCGCCGGTCTGGAGAAGATCGTCCAGGATCGAGTCGGCAAGCGCGGCATCGGTTTCGGCGCGGAGGTCCGGTCCAAGGCCGAGATCGACACCGCCGACCACTTCGCCGACGTGATGCCCGAGGATCTGATCAAGTTCGGTCTGATCCCCGAGTTCATCGGCCGCCTCCCCGTCGTCGCCTCGGTCACCAACCTGGACAAGGACTCGCTGGTCCGCATCCTCGGTGAGCCGAAGAACGCGCTGGTGAAGCAGTACGTGCGCCTGTTCGAAATGGACGGCGTGGATCTGGAGTTCACCCAGGACGCCCTGGAAGCCGTTGCGGATCAGGCGATCCTGCGCGGCACCGGCGCCCGCGGCCTGCGCGCCATCATGGAGGAGGTGCTCCTCCCGGTCATGTACGACATCCCCAGCCGCGACGATGTCGCCAAGGTGGTCGTCAATGCCGACACCGTGAACGACAACGTCCTCCCGACGATCGTCCCGCGCAAGCGCCAGACCCCGGAGCGCCGCGAGAAGTCGGCGTAAGGCCCTTCCACAGGCAAAGAAACCGGCCCCGCGAGAATCCCTCTCGCGGGGCCGGTTTCGTTCTCTCGCCACGCGGCCGCGGAGGAGTTACCTGCTCCAGCTGATCACCGTGGAAGGTAGACGCGCGGACAACCTTGTGGCACCGAGTGCTTGATAGAAACCGTCGAGGGCAACCGACAGTTCATGCTTGTTCTCCTGTGGGCTGTCCGTTTCCGGAAAGCCAGGGAGCCGGTGACGGTCGGTGGAGCCGATCGCGCCCGTCGCGAGGATCGCCGTTGATCCCCCGTGGTTCGCCGTTGAACCTTTACTCCGTTACTCCAGAGAAATCGGTGTGGCTGGGTCACCTGTTACGACGGGGCGGCGTCCCCGATTTCATCGGGACCGGGAAAGAGAGTTTCGCGGCGGGGTCAGCGGCGGGGGAATTTGAAGGTGAAGGGGGCGGGCTCGGGGACCGGGAAACGCTCGCGCGGGGCGACGAGCAGAATGGCCAGGCCGAGGGCGGGCATGGCCAGGGCCGCCAGCAGTTCGAGGGTGAAGTTGAGTCCGCTCAGTGTCGGCGGGCGGTGGAAGGCGTGGTAGATGAAGTGCGGCGCGCCGAAGACCAGCCACGCCAGCCCGGTGACTCGGGCGATGACGCTGTCGCGGTAGTAGAGCGCGGCGCCGGAGATGGCGCCCAGGGCCAGGAAGAAGGCCCCCACGTCGCCGGCCAGGTGATGGTTGTACGGGCCGTCGGCGCGCACCCAGTGCAGGCCGAATCCGGGGAAGCTGGTGTAGAACGATTCGGGCGCCACGACGGCCCACAGGCCGGTGATCACCCCCGTGGCGGTGAGCACGCCGAGCATGATGAGCAGGGCGATCCAGCGCCGCCGGTTGATCTCCAGCCGCATGCTGACCCGCACCCCGTCACCGGTGCCGCGCAACGAGATCCGCACAGGCCCTCCCGCCCTCGCCGAATCACTGTGCTGCCACCGTAATTCGGGGAGCGGGAGGGGACAACCCCGTGGGTCAGATCTGCTCCATCTTCATGTCGTCCGGACCCCAGTAGGCCTTCATGCTGATGATCTTGCCCTCGTCGTTGAGCTCCATCACGTCGATGGGCGAGAGGGTCATGCGGTGCCCGTTGGACACGGTGACGAGGGTGAAGGACGCCGCCACCTTGTTGCCCGCCACCTTGACGGTGTGCAGTTCGGTCTCGCGGTCGAGGTTCTCCAGGGCCTTGTAGAGCTCGCCGATGGCCTCGTGGCCGCGGCGCTCCGGCGTCCCGATCGGATCCTCGATCACCGCGTCCTCGGCGTACAGGTCCACGATCGCCGACGTGGGCCCGGTGGCCACCAGCTTCACGTACTGCTCGACCACATCGCGGGGCTGCGCTGCCATGGATGACTCCCATCAAGAATTGAAACGTGTTCTATTGCGGAGAGTAACAGCCGGAACGTGCAAAGGAACCCCGCTGCCCCACCCTGTGGAACGGGCGACGATCACATCGCCAGACGGTCCTCACCGGTGTACACATTCATGGTTTCGCCGCGCAGGAAGCCGACCAGGGTGAGGCCGGCGTCGGCGGCGAGATCCACGGCCAGCGAGCTGGGGGCGGACACCGCGCCCATGATCGGAATGCCCGCCATGATGGCCTTCTGCACCAGCTCGAAGGAGGCGCGGCCGCTGACCATGAGGACGAGATCGTGTGCGGGAAGCCGATTCTCGCGAATCGCCCAGCCGACCAGCTTGTCGACGGCATTGTGCCGGCCGATGTCCTCGCGCACGGCCAGCGCCTCGCCCTCGGGGGTGAACAGGCCCGCGGCGTGCAGCCCGCCGGTGGCGTCGAAAACCTGCTGGCGGGAACGCAGCTCGTCGGGCAGCTTGGCGAGAGTGTGCACGTCGACGCGGGGCGAATCCGCAGGCATGGCGTGCCGGATCCGGGTGCGCACCTCGTCGAGGGCGGTCTTGCCGCACAATCCGCAGGAACTGTTGGTCAGAAAGGGCCTGGGCTGCACCGGGACCGGGGCCCGGAGCTGGATGTCCAGCACGTTGTAGGTGTTCTGCCCGTTCTCGTCGGTGCCGGCGCAGTAGCGGGCGCTGACGATGTCCTCGGCCGAGTCGATGACGCCCTCGGCGTAGAGGAAGCCGTGCACGAGGTCGATATCCGCGCCGGGGGTGCGCATGGTGATCGTCAGCGACTGCCCGCCCGTACGGATTTCGAGCGGTTCCTCCACAGCCAGGGTGTCGGGCCGGGTGACGGTGCCGCTGGGCGAGATGCGCAGGGTGCGGCGGCGCGCGGTGACCCTGCTCATGCGACCGTGTGGGTGTGGCGTTCCAGGCGGATGGTGACCGCCTTGGAAACGGGCGTATTGGAGCGCCGGGCGACGTGGTCCAGCGGGATCAGGGGGTTGGTCTCGGGGTAGTAGGCGGCGGCATTGCCGCGCGGGGTCGGGTAGGCGACGAGGCGGAAGCCGGTCACGCTGCGCTCGGTGCCGTCGTCGAATTCGGAGATGACGTCCACCAGATCGTCCTCGGCGAAACCGAGGGCGGTGATGTCTTCGGGATGGACCAGCACCACGCGTCGCCCGTTGTGGATGCCGCGGTAGCGGTCGTCGAGGCCGTAGATGGTGGTGTTGTACTGGTCGTGGCTGCGCAGGGTCTGCAGGATGAGCCGGCCCTCGGGGACCGGCAGCCAGTGCAGGTCGTTGACCGCGAAATTGGCCTTGCCGGTGGCGGTCCGGAATTCGCGGGCGTCGCGTGGCGGGTGCGGGAGTTGGAAGCCGTTGCGGCCGCGTACTTTCCGGTTGTAGTCGGTGCAGCCGGGTACCACCCGGGCGATGGCGTCGCGGATCTTGTCGTAGTCGCGCCGGAACTCGCCCCACGGTACGGAGTGGTCCGGACCGAACACGGCCTGGGCCAGCTCGCACACGATGGCGACCTCGCTGCGCAGCTGGTCGCTCACCGGGTCCAGCCGGCCGGTGGACAGGTGCACCATGGACATCGAGTCCTCGACCGAAACCTGCTGGCGCACACCGTCCTGCAGGTCGGCGTCGGTGCGGCCCAGGGTGGGCAGGATCAGGGCGGTGCGCCCGTGCACCACGTGGCTGCGGTTGAGTTTGGTCGACACCTGCACGGTCAGTGCGCAATTGCGCAGTGCGGCCTCGGTGACCTCGGTGTCGGGGGTGGCGGAGACGAAGTTGCCGCCCATGCCGAAGAACACCGTGCCGCGGCCGTCGCGCATGGCCCGGATGGCATTGACGGTGTCCCAGCCGTGTTCGCGCGGGCTGGTGATGGCGAATTCACGGTCCAGGGCGTCGAGGAAGGCGTCGGGCATCTTCTCCCAGATGCCCATGGTGCGGTCGCCCTGGACATTGGAGTGGCCGCGCACCGGGCACACGCCCGCGCCGGGCTTGCCGATCATGCCGCGCAGCAACAGCAGGTTGGTGGCCTCCTCGATGGTGGCGACGCCGTGCACCTGCTGGGTGAGGCCCATGGCCCAGCAGATGATGGTGGCCTTCGACTCGGCCAGTAGTTTCGCGGTGCGGTCCAGGTCTGCGCGGCGCAGGCCGGTGGCCTGCTCGACGATGCCGAGATCGACCGCGCGCATCTGTTGTTCGTATTCGGCGAAGCTCGCGGTGTGCGTATCGACGAAGACACGGTCCACAACCGTGCCGGGTGCGCGGTCCTCGGCCTCGAACAGCAGCTTGGCCAGGCCCTGGAACAGGGCCATGTCGCCGCCGAGGCGGATCTGCAGGAGATCGTCGGCGATGGTGATGCCGCCGGTGAAGCCCTTGACGGTCTGCGGGTCCTTGAAGCCGATGAGCCCGGTCTCCGGTAGCGGGTTGACCGCGATCACGGTGGCCCCGTGTGCCTTGGCCTCGCCGAGCGCGGACAGCATGCGCGGATGGTTGGTGCCGGGGTTCTGCCCGGCCACGATGATCAGGTCGGCCTTGGCGAAGTCGTCGATGGTGACCGAGCCCTTGCCGATGCCGATCGAGCCGGTGAGCGCGGTGCCCGAGGATTCGTGGCACATGTTGGAGCAGTCGGGCAGGTTGTTGGTGCCGAAGCTGCGGACCAGCAACTGGTAGAGGAACGCGGTCTCGTTGGCGGTGCGGCCGGAGGTGTAGAAGACGGCCTGGTCGGGGGAGTCCAGGCCGCGCAGGGTGTGGGCGATGAGGCGGTAGGCCTCGTCCCAGCCGATCGGGGAGTAGTGGTCCTCGCCCTCGCGCAGCACCATCGGGTGGGTGAGGCGGCCCTGCTGGCCGAGCCAGTAGCCGGACTTGCCGGCCAGGTCCTCGAGGGAGTGCTGGGCGAAGAACGCCGGGGTGACGGTGCGCAGGGTCGCCTCCTCGGCGACGGCCTTGGCACCGTTCTCGCAGAACTCCGCGGGGCGACGCCGACCGGTCGGTTCCGGCCAGGCGCAGCCCGGACAGTCGAACCCGTGCCGCTGATTCACTCGGGCCAGCGTGCGCGCGGTGCGCACCACACCCATCTCCTCGACGGCGCGCTCCAGTGCGACGGTGACCGCCTTGACGCCCGCGGCCTCGGTCTTCGGTGCGGTGACGGTCAGCGCGGACTCGTCGATATCGCTCTTCGGCGCGGCACGATACATGGTCCCGATTGTCCTCTCCGGCGCGATGGGGCGTCCCAGTCGATACCCGCATCGTAGGGCGCGAAACGCGCGGGCCAGCGGACTGGTCGGTCTCGGGTGTGAACGCGGGTGATCACTACCGCGATAGACAAGGCAGCGGGCACGTGGATGGCCTTACCATCGAACAAGCGAGGTCACGCCGAATGAAGACATGTGCGCATTCTGCTCGGCGTGCCGGTGGGGACCGGCATGCGAAACTGGCCCGCGCGGTGAGACTTTCACCCCGGACCCTACAGCTTGTTCTGCTGTTCGTGGCGGCCATCGCGCTCGCACTGCCGGCCGGCATCGGCTGGGCGAATCCGGGTGCCACCCAACCCGTTCCGCTCACCACCGTCTCCGTCCCGGCGCCGCAGGAGCGCGCACCGGTGAAAGTTCCTCCCAGCACGGTGAATCCGCCGCCGGTCAGCACCCAGCAGCCGGGCAACGACTGCACCTACACCGATTGCACCGGCACCCACGACGGCCCGCCCAGCCACGGCAAGACGAATCCCGGCGGCCAGTGCGGCGCCTCGTGCGACAGCGGCGGCGACACCGGCTGCGGCTGGACCCCCTGCACCCAGCCGCAGTACTGCCCGGACGGTTCGGTGAAACCCCCCAGCGGGATGTGTCCGCCGACGCAGCCGCAGTATTGCCCGGATGGTTCGGTGAAACCCGCGAGCGGAGTCTGTCCGTCGGCGCAGCCGCAGTACTGTCCGGATGGTTCGGTGAAACCCGCGAGCGGAGTCTGTCCGTCCGCACAGCCGCAGTACTGCCCCGACGGCTCGGTGAAACCCTCCAGCGGGGTGTGTCCCTCCGCGCAGCCGCAGTATTGCGCCGATGGTTCGGTCGAGCCGTCGAGTGGGGTGTGTCCGTCGGCGCAGCCGCAGTATTGTCCGGACGGTTCGGTCAAGCCCGCGAGCGGAACTTGCGTCACTGCTGTCATACCTCCTGGCACCACGCCGGGCGGGAATCAGCCGCAGCCGCAACCCAATCCGGTGCCGACGACGCCGGTGCCGACGATCGCCGTACCGCCGCCGACCACCACCGAGGCGGTGCCGCCGAGTGCGGAAGCCAAGCCGCCCGCATCGACCACTCCCGTTCCCGCGCAGACCTCCGGGCTTTCCCTCGAGCCGCCCGCCGTGGCGCCCGGGGCGCCGGTGCAGGCCAGCGGCACCGGCTGTGATCCCGGTGCCACCGTGAAGCTGTCGATCGGCGGGACCACCGCCGCCGACACCACGGCCGGGGCCGATGGCGGCTTCGCGGCCACCCTCGCCACCGGCGGCACCGATATCGGCCAGCACGAGGTGACCGCCGAGTGCGGGCGAAAGCTGGCCGCGCCCTTGGACATCGTGCTGGTCAGCCAGGTCGGCGGCGGCGCGGCGACGATGACGGTGCTGCTGTTCTTCCTACTCGTAGGCGGGTGGTTCTACGGCCACCGCCTGATCTCCCATCTCCCGGCACGGAGGCTCCGATGACCAGTCGCACAACCGCGCCGTACCAGGTGCAGCCGCCCAGCTTGCCGGAATTCCGGTGTGCGAGTGACCGATGCGTCCGGTGGGAACGCGATACCGGATGGGACGACGGCTGGTCGGCCGCCGGGCGACCCGCCGAACCTGTTGGCGCCGAGGGCGAATCGCGGCCGGTCGCTCGCGCCCGCGGCCGCCGGGCGATCGGCGGGACCGTGCTCGGCGCCCTCCTCATGGTCGCCCTCGTGGTGGTGGCGGTCGTCTTCGTGGCCGGACCCGCTCGCGCCGCCACCGGGGTGAGCGCGACCGCGACCCTCGACGGCCGGGCCATTGCCGGCGCCAATGCCGGGAATCCGGTGCGTCTGGATCCGAAACGGGTCGCGCAGGTCGTCGTCGAGGTGACCAATGGGACCGCGAATCCGGTGTCGGTCCGTCGCGTCGATCTCGCCGGGCACGTGCTCGGCCTGAACTTCTATTCGTATTCCACGACAGTCGAATTGACGGTCGCGGCGGGCAAGACCGAGAAGCTCACCTACCGTTTGGATCCGGCCGGGCTGGACGGGCAGGCGACCGGGCTCATCGGCTCCGACCTCACGCTCATCGGTGCGGACGGCAAGCCGCTGACCGCGGTGCACACCGTCGTCGATGTGCGCGGTTCGCTGGCGTCGGTGTACGGGCTGTTCGGCATCATCATCGCGGTCCTGACCGCCCTGGCCATTGTCGACGCGGCCCTGACCGTTGCGCGCCACCGCCTCTCGGCCAATCGCTGGCAGCGCGGCCTGCGCCTGCTCGCGCCCGGCCTCGGCCTCGGCCTGATGATCGGGTTCACCGGTTCGGTGGCGCGCTGGTGGGTGCCGGGCACCGCCCTGTGGCTCGCCCTGGCGGGCGCCACTGCCGCCCTCTTCTTCGTGGCCGGATACCTCTCGCCGACCCCGCGGCAGTCCGACGATCTCGGCCTCGACCCCGAGGATCTCGCTGCCGCGAAGGAACTCGATGCCAATGCCGGCGCGGCAGGGCCCAATCCGCCTTATGGTGGCACCTTCCGCGACCTCGGTGCGGTGGGAATCCCGGGCGGTACCTACCCGGACCTGGATGTTCGGTCTCAATCAGACTCCGGTGCAACGGAGTTCGTGCCGTACCACCCGCCCGGCGGACCAGGTTCGGGAGAGGCCGCGACGCAGGTCGGTCCCGCCGGGGCCCCGGGCGCGATGCGGGTCTTCCCGGGTGGACCCGCTTCCGGCCCGATTTCCGGCGGTGACCCGAGCGGTGAGACGACCCGGATCGCGCATCCGGGAATCGGTGGCGGCCTATATCCGGGCGGTGGGCCGCTGGCATCGGCCATGCAGCCCGACACCGATGAAAGCGCGACTGCGGCAACGGATTCTCCAGGCTCGGGAAGTCTGCCCGAGATGCAGGCCGGAACCGGTCCACATGCCACAGGGTCGGGCGGGCTGCCGACGGTCAGCAGACCGGGCGGCGAAGCATTCCGGTACTCGGCGGCGGGCGTGGATGATTCGACGGTCGGATATCCCGGCGGGGTGCAGCGGCCGCGGTCCGGGGCCGGGCTCGGGGAGACGACGATCGGGCGGGATCCCGCCGGTGGAAAGGACGACCCGGGACCGGCAGTCCAGGCGGCGGATCCGGGGGACGAGCCGACACTGCGCAGCGGGCCCGGCGGACCGGGCTTCCAGCCGGAGGGAGCGGGCCGATGAGCGTGGGGAATGCCGGCACCGCCGAGCTGGCCCGGGTGCGGGCGGCGCTGCCGGGGTACGAGGTCGGCGGGCAGATCGGGCGCGGCGGCTGCGGGGTGGTGCTGGCCGGCGTGCATCGCGGCTTGCACCGGCGGGTCGCGATCAAGCAGATCCCGCCGCAGTTCGCCGACGATATGCAGGTGCGGCGGCGGTTCGTCGACGAGGCACGGATGATGGCGGCGCTCGACCAC
Organism: Nocardia sp. NPDC004711; assembly: GCF_053601595.1. Classification (NCBI taxonomy): domain Bacteria; kingdom Bacillati; phylum Actinomycetota; class Actinomycetes; order Mycobacteriales; family Nocardiaceae; genus Nocardia; species Nocardia sp. NPDC004711. Next base: position 37,746 of record NZ_JBSGCB010000003.1, read on the forward strand.
CCGCACGTGGTGCCGGTATACGACTACATCGAGCACGACGACCTGTGCCTGCTGGTACTGGAGTACCTGCCCGGCGGCACCGTCGAGAACCGTTTCATCACAGCGGGATTCGAGGCGACCGCGGCGGTGGCGGTGGCGCTGTCGTGCGCGGCCGGGCTCGACGCCGCGCATCGCAGCGGCATCCTGCACCGGGATGTGAAGCCGTCCAACCTCATGTTCGCGGCCAATGGCGCGCTCAAACTCACCGACTTCGGGATCGCCAAGATCGTCGGCGGCGCGGACACGCTGGTGACGCGGGCGGGCGAGATCATCGGCACGCCCTCCTACATCGCGCCGGAACAGGTGCGCGGCCAAGGGCTTTCACCCGCTACCGACGTCTATGCCCTGGCCACCATGCTCTACCAGTTGCTCTCCGGCGTACTGCCCTTCCCGCCCGGCCCCGACGCCCTGTCCCTGCTGTTCGCCCACGCCTACGGCGACCCGATCCCGCTGACCGAGGTGGCTCCGTTCGTCCCCCAGCCCATCGCCGAGGCGGTCATGCGCGGCCTGGCCTCCGACCCCGCCGACCGCTACGACACCGCCGAAACCTTCGGCGTCGCCATCGCCGAGCCCGCCGCCCACTTCTGGGGCGCGAATTGGCTCACCCCCGTGGGCATCCCGGTCATCGGCGCGGACACCATCGTGGCCGCCGCCACCCGCAGCCCGCGCACCCCCGGCCCTTTCACTCCACAGACCCCACCCCCGAGACCCGGCTCCCACGATCCCTACACCCCGCCGCCCGGTGCGATGCCCCCACCGCCCGGCGCGGTGACCCGCGACCGCGGCTCCGGGCCGATAACACCTCCGCCACAACCGATTCGCCCGCACCACCCGCCGAACGCACCCATCGCCGACTCGATGTCCCGGGAAGAGCTGCGCCGCACCTCCGGCGGGCCCGCCACGCCGCACGGATCGCCCTCGAGCCCGAGCGCGGGGCAGGGTAGCGCTGCGCCGCCACCCGCCGACCCCCGCTCGGAACCGACACGGCGAGCCGACCGAGGCGTGTCAGCAGCCGCCTCGCACGGCGGGCCCGCTGCGCCCCAGCGAAAGGGTGGAGCCGGAATACCGGCCGGACACGGGTTCGGCAGTGGTCCAGCAGGATTCGGGCATGAAAGCGGTCCGCGACCGGGCGGAGGTTTCGGGCCCGGGGCTTCCGCGCCGATGGAGCGGATACGGCCGCGCGAGCCGATTCAGCGTGGTGGGGCGCGGCTGGCGGAGGTGGATCGGGCGGAGCTGGTGCCGGTGCAGCAGGTGGTCACGCTGCCGTCGCCTCGGGTGCCGTTGCTGGTGGCGGCGTTGTTGGTGGTGGTGACGGGGGCGGTTGGGGTGCTCGGCGTGGGTGCGGCGGAGCGGAATGTGCCTCCTGCGGGGATGATTCGGATCGACGGGATGGATCCCGCCTCGGGGACCGTGGATCTCGATCTGTCCAAGCCGGTGCCGATCACTGTCAGCGGGGCGGACGCTGATGAGGCGAAGCTGTCGGTGGATGTGCTGGGTGTGCGGGCCGGGGGACAGGGTGCGGCTTTGCCGGGTGGGTCGGGGGAGTTGTCCGCGCCGGTGAACCAGTACGTGCTCGCGGGTCGGCTGACCGGTGAATTGTCGCTGTCCCGTGCGGGTTCCGAGACGGCCACCTATCGGTTCGGGGTGCGGACACGGCAGCGGGCCACGACCACCGCGACGGCCGTCGGAATCCTGCTGCTCCTGCTGTTCGCCGCCGCATACGCCGAATCGAACGCCCGCACGCTGCGGCGTGGCAGTGCCCGCTTCGCGGCGACCGCCGGGCTGGCCATCAGCACGGGACTGCTCGGGATCGCGGCGGCCGGGGCGGCGTGGGTGCTGCTCGGCCGCGAACCCACCCTGCCCGGCGTGATCGTGTGCGCCGCAGGCGGTGTCGCGGCCGGACTGGCCCTGGCCGTCGGCTGCCGCCGGGTCGGCAAGCGGTACCGCTATCTGCGGGTGCAACTGCTCCGGGAGCGCGCCTGACCTCGAGGCAGCGCGGCGGTAATGGTGAACCGGGCTTCCGGCGATATACGCACGAGCGCAGCGAGATCGACGACTGCGCCGGGGAAGGGGCGGGAACATGGCGGGGCGGCCGGTCATCGAGATCCGGGAATGGGGACGGCCCGCGCGGCGGCGGCTGCTGGACGGGCCCATCGTCTTCGGGCGCGACGGTAGTCACGAGGTGCTGGCCGACGGCGGGGTCTCGCGGCAGCACCTGCGGCTGGTGCCCACCCCGACGGCCCTGTCCGTGGTCGACCTGGGCAGCCGCAACGGCACCACCGTCAATGGCGTGGCCCTGACCGGCCGGCGGGAACTCGTCACCGGTGACGTGGTGCGCCTGGGCCGCAGCGAGATCCTGGTGCTGCACACCCCGACCGGCGAACCGGACGAGCACGGCCCCGCCGAGACCGTGCTCGGGCCGTCCGGCGCGATACCCCGCCCGCCCGGCGGCGAGCCGACGCCCGCGCGCTGGGTGGCCCTCGCCAACCGGATCCTCGGCCTCGACCCGACCGGTGAGCGAAACCTGTTCCCCGCCTTCACCGAACTGCCGAGCCGGATACCGCTGCCGGTCTGGCAGGCGGCGCGCTTCCTGAGCATCACCGCCTACCTGGCGCTCATCGTCACGCTGTTCGTGCGGCCCGCGGGTGGCCTGTTCGTCTTCTTCGGGATCGTCGTCCCGCTGCTGCCCGGACTGTTCCTCATCGCACCGGGCCTGTGGCGCAACACCTGTCCGCTGGCCGCCACCAATCAGCTGCCGCGGCTGTTCCGCTTCACCCGCGCGCTCACGCCGCCGGCCTGGCTGCAGCAGCGCGGCTATCTGATCGCCGTCGCGCTGTTCTTCGGCATCGCCGGATCGCGCCTAGCGGGCCTGGACCGCAGCGGCGTCGCCACGGGTCTCGTGCTGTCCGCGGTCCTGCTGGCGGCGTTCACCGGAGGTGTCGTGTTCAAGGGCAAGAGCGGCTGGTGCAGCAGCATCTGCCCGCTGTTCCCGCTGCAGCGCGCCTACGGGCAGACGCCGTTCGTCACCATCGCCAACAATCACTGCCGCCCGTGTGTGGGCTGCGCCAAGAACTGCTTCGACTTCAAGCCGCGCGCCGCCTACCAGGCCGATATGGCCGATCCGGACCCCGGCTGGAGCGCGCCGCGCAAGCTGTTCGCCGCCGCGCTGCCCGGATTCGTGCTCGGGTTCATGGTGCTGGCCGGATATCCGGGAGTGCCGGTGCCGCAACGGTATCTGACGCTGGGCCTGGTTCTGCTGGTCGCGGTGGGCGTCTACTTCGCCGTCGAGGCGCTGACCGGGGTGGGCCCGGCCATGCTGTCGGCGGTGTACGCGGTGGTGGCCCTCAACGGCTTCTACTGGTTCGCGGGACCGGTGCTGCTCGGCTCGTTCACCACCATCACCGGGGTCGGCGGCGTGGCCTGGTTGCGCTGGCCGATCAGCTTTTTCGTCCTGGCCGCGACCCTGCTGTTCCTGGCCCGCACCCGGGTCAGCGAACTCCAGTACGCGCTCAGCACCGGCGCCCGCACCGAACCCGTCCTGCTGCCCTTCCCGCGGCCGCGCATCGACGACGACAATGCCACCGCCCCAGCGGCTTCGGTGGACTTCGACGGCCGGACCGTGGCCGCCGAACTCGGCGTGAGCCTGCTCGATCTCGCCGAGCAGGCGAACCTGCTCCTGGAGTCGGGCTGCCGCATGGGCGTCTGCGGCGCCGACCCGGTCGCGATCCTCGAGGGTGGCGAGCAGCTGTGCGATCCGACCGCTGACGAGCGAAATACTCTGCGGCGGTTGGGATTCGCCGATAACACCCGCATGGCCTGCGGCGCCCGCGTGCACGGCGGCGGCGTCCGGGTCTCGCTCACCCCCGAACCGGGGCACGGCACCGGCGACCGCCCCGCCCACTTCGATCGCTCCCTGATGAGCCTGGTCGTCATCGGCACGGGCATCGCGGGCGTCACCGCCGCCGACTTCCTGCGCCGCGGCCACCCCGACTGCGAAATCCACCTGGTCGGCAGGGAATCCCACGACTTCTACAACCGCATGGGCATCTCGCGCCTCATCCCCGGCCGGTCCGCCATGCAGGGCCTGCACCTGCTGCCCGAACAGTGGTACGAGGACCACCGCATCACGCCGTGGCTCAATACCCTTGCCACACAACTGGATCCACGGTCGCAGCGGGTCCACCTCGGCACCGGCGACGTCCTGCCCTACGACCGGCTCATCCTCGCGACGGGTGCGTCCGCCGCGCTGCCCGAGATCGCCGGACTGCACCGGCCCGGCAGCTTCGTGCTCCGCGAGGCGGGGGACGCCATGACCATTCGCGCCTACGCCCAGCAGCGGTCCTGCGTCCGCGCCGTGGTCGCCGGCGGTGGTCTGCTCGGTCTCGAGGCCGCATATGCCCTGCACCAGTTGGGATTACGCGTCACCGTGCTGGAACGCGGGCCGCGGCTGCTCGGCAAGCAGCTCGATCCACGGGCGTCGGCCATCGTGCTGGACCACATCACCCGGGCCGGGATCGAGGTCCGGCACCGGGCCGAGACCGCCGCGCTGACCGAGGATTCCGGGGCGGTCGCACCCGGCGGGCAGCGCGGGCCCGGCCGCGACTCCGATCCGGTCCGGTCCGTGGTCCTGAAGGACGGGACGGTGCTGCCGTGCGAGGTATTCCTCACCGCCACCGGCATCCGCCCCAATACCGACCTGGCCGCCCGCGCCGGAATCCCGGTCCGGCGCGGCATTCTCGTGGACGACCGCATGCGCACCGCCGTGCCGCACGTGTACGCGGCCGGAGACGTGGCCGAACATCGCGACCGCGTACTCGGCCTGTGGCCCATCGCCGCCGAACAGGCGCAGGCCGCGGCGGTGAACGCGCTCGGCGGCGATCAGGTGCTGACCGCGGAGACGCCCGCCACCATCCTCAAGGGAGTCGGCCTGGAGCTGTTCAGCATCGGGCAGGTCGAGCCGGGACAGCGCGACGAGGTGATCGTGGTGGACGAATCACCCCGGCCGTCCTATCGGCGGCTGGTCATTTCCGGCGACCGTGCGGTCGGGGCGATCGTGCTCGGCCATCACCCCACCGATGTGGCCGCCGCGCAGCAGGCCGTCCGCGCCCGGAAGGCGATACCCGGGGCGGCTCGGAATGCCCTGCAGCGAGGGGACTGGTCCGCATTGCAGTAGCGCGGGATGTCGGCTGCGCGGTGGCCACCTGGTCGGCACTGCGACCTACTGGGCGGCCTACGCCGTGCGATAGGTCAGAACCCGCTCACCGATACGCAGACTCCACCCCGCCTTCAACTCCGTCGGCCGCTGCCCCACCCGAACCCAGTCCGCCGCACCGGGAGCCGCCACGAAGGTCCCGCCGGGCGTCCCCGCGTCCCGCACGTACACCAGGCCGTTCTCGACGAACACCCGCGCGTGCACCCGCGACACGTGCCGATCCCGCGCGATCACGATGGGCGAGGCCACCGCCCGCCGCACCGCCTCGTCGATCATCGGATCCCGCCCGATCACATACGGCCGATCCAGCGGATACACCGCGCCCTCGGTGCTGGTGAGCGCCCCACCTGCCGCGGCCATGGCGGAGGTCGCGGGCGGCTGCGGCCCGGCGGTGGCGCGGGTTCCGGGCTCGGCGATGTCTTCGGCGCCCGGGCTGTACGCAGCGGTCGGCGGTTGATCCTCCGGGGCGGGGCGATCCTTTCGCCCGGCCGGACGGCCGGAATCGGGTCCGGAGTCGGCCTGCGCCTCGATCCGCACCCGCTTGCCGAGCGCCGGCGCAGGTTGGTCCGGACCAGAGTCACCCGCGAGCCGTGAGCCCGGAGCAGGAGTCGTGGCGGCATTGCGGGGATTCACGGGTTCGGCGGCGGGCTCCGGCGGATTCGGGGAAACCTGCTGTCCGGCAGCAGATTCCGTGCTCGGGGCTGGAACGGGTCCTGAGAAACGCGGATGGGAGGGCGTCGGGGTCGGGGCCCGGCGGGTGAGGTCGGCGACCGGAGGGGACTCCGGCGCGGCTTTCGGCGGGGTCTCACTGGCGCGCGGGGCCGTCAGTCCCGAGACCGGGGCGTGCAGGACGAAACCGCCGCCCGCCACGACTCCGGCCCGCAGATCGGTGTGCGGCAGTTCGCTGCCCGCGTCGTCGGCGACCACGGTGAGCCGCCGGATCGGATCGCGCACGATTTCGTCGGCCCAGGTCAGGGCGCGTTCCCCGGACAGCAGGCGGGCGCCCTCGGGCCCGTCGACCGCTGCCGTCACCGCCCCGCGCAGCAGGATCAGGATCCCGCCCGCCGTCGGCGCGACCACCCCGAAGGGCGGCGGCTGTGCGGAACTGCTGGTGAACACGGTCGCCGCCAGCCGCTGCGCGATCGCCACACCGGGATCCGCGGCGCTCGCCGCGGTCTCCGCCGCGCCGATTATCCGTTCCGTGGACGGACTTTCACCGTGCAAGAAGATGACCACATTCCCGAACCGGGCGACCAGTCCTGCCCCCGGTACCAACCCGACCGTCGTCGGAATCCGACCCATCCGCGCCTCCCTCTCCCGGCGCCCACAACATCGCAGCCAAGCATAGGACCGTTCCGCGGCCCGGGCATATGACCGATCCGTCGGGGCGCCCGGCGACACGTGTCCACCGGTTTGCGGGAATGCCGCCCATGGCCGGGATCCGGGCACGAGGATCGAGGCATCGTGCCGGTGCATACGGCTCCGGCGTCACCGATGAGGACCGAACCATGAGAGGCACGATCATCACGACCACCACCACCGCCGCCGCGATCGGCTGTGCCGCGCTCGCGACCATCGCCGGATTGGCCGCGCCCGCCGGCGCGACCGCGACCCGGGTCGGCATCGACCCGGGCATCAGCTTCGGCTCGGCCACCAACTACGGCACCGGCTGCAGCTACGCCATCGACGGCATTGTCGACGACCCGGTCACCCCGGTCGTCTTCTACGACAACGGGGTTCCCTTCGCCTACGCCACTCCCTCCGGCTCGCTGGCCCAGACCCGGTGGACGCCCGTCACCGCCGGACCGCACCGCCTGCAGGTCTGGCAGCACCGCCCCGACTGGCAGGACGTCTTGCCGTACGTCGACATCCAGGTCGGCAACGGCGTGCCGACCGGCTCCGGCTGCGGCGTCGCCAACTAGGCACGGCGCCGAACGGTCGATTCTCTCGGCGGTGGGCTGACAGATCTCTCGGCGGTGGGCGCCCGGCCCTACTCGAAAGCGGCCTGCGCGGCCGGTTCCGCGGCCTTGCGATCCTCGGCGACCAGGCCGATCCGGGTGCGGCGGTCGAGCAGGTCGCAGACGTCCAGCGCGCCCTCGGCCGCCACCGCGAAGGCGAATTCGGCTGCCGTGACGTCCATGCCGGGCGCCACCTCGGCCGCCAGGGCCGGATCCTGTTCCGCGAGCGCGAGCACCTCGGCGGCCTCGCTGCCGTAGCGCTCGACCAGGCGCGGCGGGGCCTGGATGGCATCGCGGGCCGCGCCGGACACCGCGCCCACCAGGGGCAGGCTGCGGGTGCGGCACGGTGCGGCGGCCAGGTGCGCGTGCGCCACCGCGGCATCCACCGCGTCCTCGGCCATCTTCCGGTAGGTGGTGAGCTTGCCGCCCACCACGGTGATGACGCCGGTGGGGGAGGTGAGCACGGCGTGCTCGCGCGAGATGTCGGCGGTGCTGTCGTCGCCGGTGCGCAGCAGCGGCCGCAGGCCTGCGAAGCTGCCGCGAATATCGCTGCGGCGCAACGGCTCCCGCAGCACGGTATTCACGGTGTCGAGCAGGAAGTCGATCTCGCCGTCGGTGGCGTGCGGGACGTCCGGCACCGGGCCGGGCGCCTCCTCGTCGGTGAGACCCAGATAGACCCGGTTGTGCGCGGCCGGGAACGCGAAGATGAAACGACTGGTGCTGCCCGGAATCGGCACGGTCAGCGAGGCGGTGAGGCCGCCGAACGCGGCGGCGTCGAACACCAGGTGCGTGCCGCGCGAGGGCCGCAGTTCGATGCTCGGATCCACCTGATCGGCCCACACGCCGGTGGCGTTCACGACCGAACGCGCTGTCACGTCCAGGGTTTCGCCGGTGAGTGTGTCGGTCAGCGTGGCCTTCCCACCGGTGACATTCATGGCCTCGACCCGGGTCAGTACCGTCGCGCCCTCCCGGGCCGCCGTGCGGGCGATGGCCACCACCAGCCGCGCATCGTCCACCAGCTGCCCGTCCCAGGCCAGCAGCCCGCCTCGCAGCCCGGCCCGGCGCACCGTCGGGGCCAGCCGCAGCGCCTCGGCCGCCGCCACCCGCCGCGACCGCGGCAGCACCGATGCCGGCGTGCCCGCCGCCCGGCGCAGTACGTCCCCGGCCAGGAAGCCGGTCCGCACCAGCAGCTTCTGCGCCGCACCGATATTCGGCAGCAGCGGCACCACCTGCGGCAGCGCCCGGGTCAGATGCGGCGCGGTGCGGGTGAGCAGGATGTCGCGCTCGACCGCGCTCTCGTGTGCGATCCCGACCCCGCCGCTGGCCAGATACCGCAGCCCGCCGTGTACCAGCTTGGAACTCCAGCGGCTGGTGCCGAACGCGAAGTCGTGCTTCTCCACCAGTACCGTCCGCAACCCGCGGGCGGCGGCATCCAGCGCCACACCCACACCGGTGATGCCGCCACCGATCACCAGCACATCGATCGCCGCGTCGTCACCGAGTGCCGACAGCTCTCGCCGCCGCCGCGCCGCGTTGAGCGACGAGTCGGGGCGAGCCGTATTCGAAGTCATGGGAAGGCCTTTCGGTCAGTGCCGCTGTCGGTTGTCGAGAATGTGGAGCTACCGGGTCCCCGGTGAGGTGCCGGTGGGGGTCAGGTAGCCGTGCAGGGCGTAGGCGAGTTCGGTATCGAGGTGGTCGCCATCCAGAACCGGGGCGAAGGCGGTCGCCGACTGGACCGCGGACTGGGCCATCAGCAGCAGCATGGCGGCCAGCTGCCGGGGATCCCCGGCGCGAATCGAGTTGTCGGCCTGACCTTCTCGGATGGCGTCGGCGAACAGGTCGATGAGGGCGCGCTGATTGCGGCCCAGCCGCTCGAACACGTAGGTCAGCATGATGTCGGTGTCGGCGCGGAAGATCTTGGCGAACAGGGGATTCCGGCGCATCACCGCGCCGCCGCCGACAATGGCCCCGACCAGCCGCTCGCGCGCGCTGCCCGTGCTGGGCGCGGTGTCGGTGATGATCTCGCGCAGTTCCCGCACCAGCAGGTCCGCCACCAGGGACCCGGTATCGGGCCAGCGGCGGTACACCGTCGGCCGGCTGACGCCCGCGCGGCGGGCCACCTCGGTCAGGGTGGTGCGCCGGACGCCGAATTCGGCCACGCAGGCGCGTGCCGCGTCGAGGATGGCCCGATCGACGGCGGAGGATGGTTCGGTCGAACTCATGGTTGCCACCACCGGAGAGTAGTCGTTGTCGTTACTGCTTGACATTCTATGTCAGACTGTAACGCATGGTCGACACACAAGCAGCTACCGCGTCCACGGAAAACCCGGGCGAGCCGCAGGTTCGCGCGAGTATGGTGTGGGACGCCTGGGGCTCCCCGTCCGGACACAAACCGCTGTCCGACCAGATTCGGGGACTGCTCGCACAGGTTTTCGGGGTGTCCGGTGAGCCGGTGACCCGTCGCGATGAGGGCGACGTGCCGCTGCGCGCTTCGGCGCTCACGCCGGAACAGCACGCCGGGCTCGTCGCGGTGGTCGGAGCCGAGCACCTGTCGATCGACCATCGCGACCGCCTGCTGCGCGCCGGCGGCAAATCCACGCCCGACCTGTTGCGCCGCCGCGCCGACGGTGAGCAGGACGCGCCCGACGCCGTCGTCTTCCCCGCCGATCACGATCAGGTCCTCGCGCTGCTGAAGTACTGCTCCGCCAAGGGCATCGCGGTCGTGCCCTTCGGTGGCGGCACCAGCGTGGTCGGCGGCCTGGATCCCGCGCGCGGCCGCTTCCCGGCCGTCGTCGCCCTCGATCTGCGCCGCCTCGACACCCTCACCGACGTCGATCCGGTCAGCGGCACCGCCACCCTGGGCGCGGGCCTGTCCGGCCCGCAGGCAGAGGAACTGCTTGCCCGCCAAGGTCTTTCGCTCGGCCACTTTCCGCAGAGCTTCGAATACGCCACCATCGGCGGCTTCGCGGCCACCCGCTCCTCGGGCCAGGCCTCGGCCGGCTACGGCCGCTTCGACGACATGATCCAGCGGCTCCGGATCGCCACGCCCGCAGGCGATCTCGACCTCGGCCGGGCGCCCGCCTCGGCCGCCGGACCCGACCTGCGCGAACTGTTCTCCGGTTCGGAGGGCACCCTCGGCATCATCACCGGCGTCACCCTGCGCGTGCACCCGGTCCCGGAAACCACCGGCTACCATGCCTGGTCGTTCCCCGACTTCGCCACCGGCGCCAATGCGCTGCGCACCGTCATCCAGGCCGGCGCCGCCCCCACCGTCATGCGCCTGTCCGACGAGGCCGAGACCGGCCTGAACCTGGCCCGCGCCGGGGACATCGGCGGCGCGCCCGTCGGCGGCTGCCTCGCGGTCACCACCTTCGAGGGCACCGCCGCGCACGTGGCCGCCCGCAGTGCCGAGGCCGCCGCCCTGCTGGCCGCCGCCGGCGGCACCGCGCTCGGCGAAACCCCCGCCCGGGAATGGGAACACGGCCGCTTCGCCGCCCCCTACCTGCGTGATGCGCTGCTGGACGTGGGCGTGCTCTGCGAGACCCTCGAAACCGCCACCAGCTGGGCCGATCTCGCCAACCTCAAGGCGAAGGTGACTGCGGCGCTGACCGATTCGCTCACCGCCCAGGGCACCCCCGCGCTGGTCATGTGCCACATCTCGCACACCTACCCGACCGGCGCGTCGCTGTACTTCACCGTCGTCGGCAAGCAGGCCGCGGACCCGATCGCGCAGTGGGCCGTCGCCAAGCGGGCCGCGGGCGACGCCATCGTGGCCGCGGGCGGCACCATCACCCACCATCACGCGGTGGGCGCCGACCATCGGCCGTGGATGACCGACGAGATCGGCGATCTGGGTGTGCAGGTGCTGCGTGCGGTGAAGAATGCCGTCGACCCCGCCGGAATCCTCAACCCTGGGAAGCTGATTCCGTGACAACGATCCGCTCCATCGCCCTGGTGACCAACCCGCTGTCCGGTCACGGCAAGGGCGCGCTGGTCGCCGTGGAGGCGGCGAACCGCTTCGCCGCCCGCGGTGTCCAGGTCACCGAGATCCGCGGTGAGTCGGCCGCCGAGAGCGAACGGCTGGTGCGCAAGGCGCTGGCCGACCCGGACGCCCGCCCCGACGCCGTGGTGGCGGCGGGCGGTGACGGACTGGTCGGCGTGGTGCTGCAGGCCCTGGTCGGCACCGGCGTCCCCCTCGGCCTGATCCCCGGCGGCACCGGCAACGACCTCGCCCGCGAACTCGGCGTCCCCGACGACACCGACGCCGCGGTGGCCGCGGTCGTGGGCGGCCGGACCCGCGCCATCGATCTCGGCACCGTGGAAACCGAGGAGTCGGGCCGCGCCCTCTGGTTCGCCACCGTCACCGGCACCGGCCTCGACGCGCGAGTCACCCTGCGCGCCAACGCTCTCCGCTGGCCCAGCGGCCCGATGCGCTACACCGTCGCCGCCCTGCTCGAACTCGCGGGCAAGCTGGCCGTGCCCTACCGCATCGAACTGACCGGCTCACCCGACCATCCGGACGGCACCGTCCTGGAACTGGACGCGGTCATGGTCGCCGTCGGCAATACCCGCACCTACGGCGGCGGCATGCTCATCTGCCCCGACGCGCTCATCGACGACGGCCTGCTGGACCTGACCGTGGTCGGGGCCATGTCCCGGCTGGAGATGCTGCGCCTGCTCCCGACCCTGTCCTCCGGCAAGCGCATCGACCATCCCGCCTCGGTCCAGTACCAGGCCCGGGAGATCCGCCTGACCGCTCCCGGCGCGCCCGCCACCGCCGACGGCGACCCGGCCGGACTGCTCCCCGCGCACTTCCGCGCCGCCCGGGGCGCCCTGGACGTGCTGGTCCCCTGACCCCTGTCGTACCGCCCGACCGCGTCCGGTCGTCCGGCAAAAGCAGTGCGCCCCATGCCTTTCGGCATGGGGCGCATCTGTCATATCGGGTCGGAGGAAGGTGGGCTGGAATTCTCACCAGACCTGAAAGACGCCCAAACCCTTCGGGCTCAGCACCACATCCACCGAGCCGCCGGGATGCGCCGCGGCCTCACCGACGATCGCGGGCATATCCGCGAAGACGGCATGGCCGTTCTCGAGGAGAGTCGAATCGGGTTGCAGCCCCACGATAACGGCATCATGCGGCGCATACCGGTCGACCAGCGCCGGAATCGGGCTCTCGGCCAGGGCCTGCGTCTCACCGTGATCGAGCTCCACCCCCGCCGCGCCGATCTGCGGAATCACGAACGGGGTTGCGGCGGAAGCGGTTCCGGCCCAGGCAGATCCGGCCAGACCGAGCCCCGCGCAGGCGGCCGCGGCAAGAGCAAAGGTTCGAACACGCATGATGACTCGCTTTCCAGCGGCGGGAGAGATGTCCTGCGGAGCTGTATCGATTACTGCGGTGAACTGTGGCGACTGGATCCAGCCGGGTAGCCAGAACACATCACCGCAGGTCACCATGGCAAGGCTCGAGTGATTTATGTCACTCTGACAGGTAAAAGTGATTCAGCTCACATGCTCTGACCGGGCAAATGCGACAGGCGGTCGGAGCGCCGGCTAGGACGGGCGTGCGATGAGCAAGTTTCCAGAAATCGGCTTCCGCGGCAGGAGCTGGTGAGCAACCGTCAGCCCGGCCCGCTCCAGCGCATCCTTCACCGCGGCGACCGGGCGGAGGGTGAATCCGTATGGGGCGAAAGGCATTTTCGCCATGGCGTCCGGGTCGCCGATGCCGATCACCAAGCGGCCCTGGGGTGCGAGGACCCGTGCCAGCTCGGTGCAGGCGCGATCCAGGTCCGGCACGAAATAGATAGTGTTGCAGGTGATCACGGCATCCAGGGCGGCGTCCGGGAACGGGAGCTCGGTGAGGGAGCCCTCGGCCAGGCGCAGGCGGTCGGACGAGACGTCGGCCGCGAACTCCGATCGCGCCCGCGCCAGCATGTCGGGGGAGAGCTCGACACCGGTCACCGTGCCGGACCCGATCCGGTCCAATAGCAGGGTCAGCCCGATGCCCCCGCCGAATCCGATATCGGCGGCCGCGTCACCGGCGGCCACCTCGGTCGCCGCCACCGCGGCCTCGATCATCGGCCGGTTACCGCGATTGAGGAGGCGCGCCACGCCCTTGCCCAGCACTCCGTGCGGATTTCCCAGCTGCCCGGCGACCGTCGACATCACCCGCGAGACAATCGGATTCATGCTCGACAGGTTACCCGCCGGTCGCTCCGCCGGGACCTCGCAATGCGCTTGTCACGACGCGAAAACAATGCGGCGGACGCAACGTCGATGCAACGAAATCTGGTCTACCCTGGCCCATTTGGGTCAGAACCTGAGAATTGCCTTTGGATCCGGGAGTGGGGCCCGAAACGGCGGTAGGCTGACCATCGAGGGCGAGGCTTCCGGTGTCCCTCATCCGTCGGAAGCCTCGCCCTTCGGCTATCCATCCGGGCTCGCTCCGCCGGTAAATCGGGCCTAGGAAAAACCCGGTCGTTCGGCGATAATCCCAGCCCTTAGAATCGACCGGTGACCAGCGCAGCCTCTGAGAACCCGCGTAATCGTGCCGATGCCCTCCCCAAGAGCTGGAACCCCAGCGATGTCGAGGCCGACCTGTACGAGCGCTGGGTAGCCGCCGGTTACTTCGCCGCCGACCCGGGCAGCGCCAAGCCCGCCTACTCGATCGTGCTGCCCCCGCCGAACGTCACCGGCACCCTGCACATGGGCCACGCCCTCGACCACACCCTCATGGACCTGCTCACCCGCCGCAAGCGCATGCAGGGCTTCGAGGTGCTGTGGCTGCCCGGCATGGACCACGCGGGTATCGCCACCCAGACCGTGGTGGAGAAGCAGCTCGCCGTCGACGGCAAGACCAAGGAGGACTTCGGCCGCGAGCTGTTCGTCGACAAGGTCTGGGACTGGAAGCGCGAGTCCGGGGGCCAGATCCAGGGTCAGATGCGCCGCCTCGGCGACGGTGTGGACTGGAGCCGCGACCGCTTCACCATGGACGACGGGCTCTCCCGGGCCGTGCAGACCATCTTCAAGCGCCTCTACGACGCGGGCCTCATCTACCGCGCCGAGCGCCTGGTGAACTGGTCACCGGTGCTGCAGACCGGCATCTCCGACCTCGAGGTGGACCACAAGGAGGTCGAGGGCGAACTCGTCTCCCTGCGCTACGGCTCGCTGAACGACGATGAGCCGCACGTGATCGTGGCCACCACCCGGGTGGAGACGATGCTGGGTGACACGGCCGTCGCGGTGCATCCCGACGACGAGCGGTACCAGGCCCTCATCGGCACCACGGTCTACCACCCGATCACCGGCCGCCAGATCCCGATCGTCGCCGACGACTACGTGGACCCCGAATTCGGTTCCGGCGCGGTCAAGATCACCCCGGCGCACGATCCCAACGACTTCGAGCTCGGCCTGCGCCACAACCTGCCCATGCCCACCATCATGGACAAGACCGGCAAGATCGCCGACAGCGGAACCGAATTCGACGGGATGGACCGCTTCGAGGCCAGGCTCAAGATCCGCGAGCGGCTCGAGGCCGAGGGCCGGGTGGTCGGGCGCAAGTATCCCTACATCCACCAGGTCGGCCACTCCGAGCGCTCCGGCGAACCCATCGAACCCCGCCTGTCCATGCAGTGGTGGGTGAAGGTCGAGGGCATCGCCAAGGCCGCCGGTGACGCGGTCCGCAACGGCGACGTCAAGATCCACCCCGCCAGCCAGGAACCGCGCTGGTTCGAGTGGGTCGACAACATGCACGACTGGAACATCTCGCGCCAGCTGTGGTGGGGGCACCGCATCCCGATCTGGTACGGCCCCGAGGGCGAGATCGTCTGCGTCGGACCCGACGAGCAGGCCCCCGAGGGCTACGTCCAGGACCCGGACGTGCTCGACACCTGGTTCTCCTCGGGCCTGTGGCCCTTCTCCACCATGGGCTGGCCGGACGCGACGCCCGAGCTGAGCACGTTCTATCCGACCAGCGTGCTGGTCACCGGCTACGACATCCTCTTCTTCTGGGTCGCCCGGATGATGATGTTCGGCATGTTCGTCTCCGACGACCCGGTGCTCACCGTCGGCAAGGACCCGAACCAGAAGCAGGTCCCGTTCCAGGACGTGTTCCTGCACGGCCTGATTCGCGACGAGTTCGGCAAGAAGATGTCCAAATCGCGCGGCAACGGCATCGACCCGCTGGACTGGATCAACGAATACGGCGCCGACGCCACCCGATTCACCCTCGCCCGCGGCGCGCAGCCCGGCGGCGACCTCTCGGTCGGCACCCCGCACGTGACGGCCTCGCGCAGCTTCATCACCAAGCTGTTCAACGCCACCAAGTTCGCGCTCATGAACGGCGCGCAGCCGGGCGAACTGCCCGCGCGCGCGAGCCTCACCGACACCGACCGCTGGATCCTGGACCGCCTCGACGAGGTCGTCACCGAAGTCGATGCGGCCCTGGACCGTTACGAGTTCAGCAAGGCCCTCGAGGGTCTGTACCACTTCGCGTGGGACGAATTCTGCAGCTGGTACCTGGAATTGGCGAAGGTGCAGTTCGCCGAGTCCGAGGAGCGCGCGGCGAGCACCCGCCTGGTGCTCGGCACCGTCCTGGACGCCGTGCTGCGCCTGCTGCATCCGGCCGTCCCGTTCGTCACCGAGACGCTGTGGCAGGCCCTCACCGACGGCGCCGAGGGCGAGTCCATCGTCATCTCGGCCTGGCCGGCCGTCTCCGGCGCCACCGCCGACGCGGTTGCGGCCCGCCGGGTTTCGGACACCCAGAAGCTGATCACCGAGATCCGCCGCTTCCGCTCCGACCAGGGCCTGGCCGACAGCCAGAAGGTGGCCGCCAAGCTCAACGGCATCGACACCGCCGACCTGCGCGCCCAGGAGGCCGGTATCGCCAACCTGGCCAAGCTCACCCCGGCCGGTGACGGCTTCGCCGCCACCGCCTCGCTCGAGGTGCGCCTGAGCACCGCCACGGTGACCGTCGAGATCGACACCTCCGGCACGGTCGACCTCGACGCCGAGCGCCGCCGCCTGGAGAAGGACCTCGCCGCCGCCCAGAAGGAACTGGCCGGCACCACCGGCAAGCTCGGCAACGAGGCGTTCCTGGCCAAGGCCCCCGAGGACGTGGTCGCGAAGATCAAGGCGCGCAAGGAGATCGCCGAGGGCGACGTCGAGCGGATCACCGCCCGCCTCGCCGAGATCGCCAAGCTGGCGGCCCAATGAACGACGAACCGGAACGTCAGTACGCCGAGGGCGCCCCGCTGAGCAGCGGCACCTCGCCGGTGGACCTGGCCGAGATGGCGCTGGTCGAGGCCGAACTCGACCAGCGCTGGCCGGAAACCAAGATCGAGCCGTCGCTCACCCGCATCGCGACGCTGATGGACCTGCTGGGCTCGCCCCAGCAGTCCTATCCGGCCATCCACGTCGCCGGGACCAACGGCAAGACCTCGGTCACCCGCATGATCGACTCGCTGCTCACCGCGCTGCACCGGCGCACCGGGCGCATCACCAGCCCGCACCTGCAGCTGGCCACCGAGCGCATCGCCATCGACAACGCGCCCATCACGCCCGGGCGTTATGTCGAGATCTACCGCGAACTGCTGCCGTACGTGGAGATGATCGACGCGCAGTCGAAAGCCGCAGGCGGCCCGGCCATGTCGAAGTTCGAGGTGCTCACCGGGATGGCCTACGCGGCCTTCGCCGAAGCGCCGGTGGACGTGGCCGTGGTGGAAACCGGGATGGGCGGTCGCTGGGACGCCACCAATGTGATCGACGGTGAGGTCGCCGTCATCACCCCGATCGGGTTGGACCACATCGACTATCTGGGCCCCGACCTCACCTCCATCGCGGGGGAGAAGGCGGGGATCATCAAGAAGGCCCCCGCCGACGACCTCGTCCCGCGCGACACCGTCGCCGTCATCGCCCAGCAGGAACCCGAGGCCATGGAGGTGCTGCTGCGCCGCGCGGTCGAGGTCGACGCGGCCGTCGCCCGCGAGGGCTCGGAGTTCCAGGTGCTGTCCCGTCGCGTCGCCATCGGCGGCCAGATGCTGGAGCTGCAAGGGCTCGGCGGCGTCTACGACGAGATCTTCCTGCCCATGCACGGCGAGCACCAGGCCCGCAACGCGGTGCTGGCGCTGGCCGCGGTCGAGGCGTTCTTCGGCGCGGGCGCGTCCCGGCAGCTCGACATCGATGCCGTACGAGCCGGATTCGCGGCCGCCGTCAGCCCCGGCCGGATGGAGCGCATGCGCAGCGCGCCCACCATCTTCATCGACGCCGCCCACAACCCGCACGGGGCCGCGGCCCTGGCGGCCACGCTGACCAGCGAATTCGACTTCCGCAAACTGGTCGGCGTGATCGCGGTGCTGGGCGACAAGGACGCGGGCGGCATCCTCGACGCCCTGGAACCGGTCTTCGACGAGATCGTCGTCACCGAGAACGGCTCCCCGCGCGCCCTGCCCGTCGACGACCTGGCCAACCTCGCGGTCCAGCGCTTCGGCGACGAACGCGTGGCCGTCGCCCACGACCTGGCCGACGCCATCGAGACCGCCATCGCCCTCGCCGAGGGCGGGGAGGACGGCGAACTGGTCTCCGGTGCGGGCATAGTCATCACCGGCTCGGTCGTCACCGCCGGGGCCGCCCGCAGCCTGTTCGGAAAGGATCCCGTATGACCTCCGACGCCACGCCCGACGTCCCGCCGCCCGCCACCGACCCGTGGAAGGGCCTGCGCGGCGTCATGGCCGGCACCCTGGTCCTCGAGGCCATCACCGTGCTGCTGGCGCTGCCGGTGATCGGCGCGGTCGGCGGCGGCCTGCGCTGGTGGTCCGTCCTCTACGTGGTCGGCCTGGCCGTGGTCATGTTCCTGGGCGCGGGCCTGCAGCGCCGGCCCTGGGCCATCCCGTTCAACCTGGCCCTGCAGGCGGCCCTGCTGCTCGGCGGCTTCATCCACCTGTCGATCCTGGTGATCGGTGTGGTCTTCGTCGCCGTCTGGGTCTTCATCCTGTTCCTGCGCTCCGATGTGCAGAAGCGGATGAACGCGGGGACGCTGCCCAGTCAGCGCATGTCCGGCGCATGAGTTCTCGTTACCCCAGGCGACAACTGATTTCGTTGCGCCCGGGGTAACTCGTCGGGTACGTCCAAAATTGCTTCGCATCCTGACCGCCGGCACGCGAATGGGGCCGGCGACGGCTCCCGGCCGTGCGCTGGCGTTTCGGGGAGGCGGTACTGTGTCGGCGTGACTGAGCAGACGTTGGTACTCATCAAGCCCGACGGCGTGGCCCGCGGCCTCGTCGGGGAGATCATCACCCGGATCGAGCGCAAGGGTCTGAAGATCGCGGCGCTGAAGCTCGTGAACGTCTCGCCCGAGCTGGCCGCCGTGCACTACGCCGAGCATGCCGAGCGCCCGTTCTTCGGATCGCTCATCGAATTCATCACCTCCGGCCCGGTGGTCGCGGCCGTGCTCGAGGGCCCGCGCGCCATCACCGCGTTCCGTCAGATCGCGGGCGGCACCGACCCGGTCGAGAAGGCCGTCCCCGGCAGCATCCGCGGCGACTACGCCCTCGAGACCCAGTACAACCTCGTGCACGGCTCCGACTCGCCCGAGTCCGCCAAGCGCGAGATCTCGCTCTGGTTCCCGGAATTCGCGCTCTGAACCCGTGCGGGGCACCGCTCCCCGCACACACTCGATAGGTCCGGGGGAGACCCCGAAGGCAGAGGCAGCCGCCCGCCCCTGCGCCCCGGAAGGCAGGCGCGGGCGGGCGGCCCTCCGCCACACCGGTCGGAGGCGGCGCGGTCCGCGTCAGACTCGCGAGGCCCGCTCCGGGCCGCGCGGGCACGACGCTCCGGCGTGGTGTGGGATACTGGCTCTGGAAGTGACCGACGCCGGCCGTTTGCGGCCGGGGGCGTTCACCTTCGATTGACACCGCGGAGCGACGGACGATCATCGCTGCCGCCGACGGCTTCCAAGACTCGGCCGCCGGGCAGGCACGCTGGATGAACGCTCGTGAAACGGCGTTGAGCCAAACCAACCAGGCGCCACGTGACCTGTTAGCCCGAACGACGAGATACCGGTGATAACGGGGCACGCGGCGCGAAGACTTACGATCTCGCGCCCCCGGGCGTGAGGCCAACAAGACAGCGCCCCCGCGTCGGCCGCGTCACTCCTCGGAGGAACGCGCCCGGGGGCCCCGAGGAGATTTCGTGGCCGATCAAGAGCCGCTGGAAGCATCGCAGAGCAACGGTGAAGGGGAGGGCGCTCAGATCACCCCGGCTGCCGAACAATTGCCGGAACGGATCCGAGTGCACGCACTGGCGAAGCTGCTGGGCACTACCAGCAAACGTATTCTGGCCCACCTGACCGAGATGGGCGCGCAGGCGCGAAGCCCGCAATCGAGTCTGGACCGCACCGTCGCCGAAACCGTCCGTGACGCCTTCGGCCCGCGTGACGTCGAGCTCGTCGAACCTGCCCCGGCCGGGCCCGAGCCGATCGCCGAGACCACTGTCGACGCGGCCATCGCCGCCGGCGACGACCGGGCGGCCGACGAGATCGCCGCCGAGGAGGTGGAGGCCGTCGAGGACATCGCGGGCGCCGCGCCCGCGGTCAAGCAGACCACCCTGTTCGCGAGCCCGTTCCAGACCGAGCCGCAGCTCGAGGAGCCGGTCCAGTATCAGCCGTCCGCCGTGGTGGCCGCGCCGCTGTTCCAGGCGCCGGATGCCGCGGCCGCCGAGGACGCCCGCCGCCAGCGCCGCGCCGAGCGCGGCGGTCGCAAGGCCCGGGCCGAGGAACCGGTCGCCGAGGAGCAGGAGCTCGAGGCCAAGGCCGTCACCGAGGAAGCCGCGTCCGAGGACACCGAGGACGAGGGCGAGTGGGACGGCGACCAGGACCGCGACCAGCGCGGTGAAGGCACCTCGCGGCGTCGCCGCCGGGGTCGCCGGGGTCGCGGCCGCGGTCGTGGCGAACAGCACGGCGACAACGACACCGATGAGGCCGAGGGCGACGAGCAGCTCGAGGGCGAGGCCGACGAGTCGGCCGAATCCGCCGACGTCGACGAGGACGAGGACGAGGGCGCGGCCGTGCCCGAGGGCTCGAGCAGCCGTCGCCGCCGTCGCCGTCGCCGCCGCAAGGGCGGGGACGACAACGAGCCCGAGGCCGCCGACGACGATCCGCCGAACACCGTCGTGCACGAGCGCGAGCCGCGCAGCAAGCGCCGCGCCGCGCAGGTGGACGAGGTGCAGGGGATCAGCGGCTCGACCCGCCTGGAGGCCAAGCGCCAGCGCCGCCGGGACGGTCGCGAGGCCGGCCGCCGGCGTCCGCCCATCCTGACCGAGTCGGAGTTCCTGGCCCGCCGCGAAGCGGTGGACCGGGTGATGGTGGTGCGCGAGAAGCACTTCTCCGAGCACCCCACCTCCACCACCCAGGTCGCGGTGCTCGAGGACAACATCCTGGTCGAGCACTTCGTGACCTCCACCGGGTCGGCGTCGATGGTCGGCAATGTGTACCTCGGCAAGGTGCAGAACGTGCTGCCGTCGATGGAGGCGGCGTTCGTCGACATCGGCCGCGGCCGCAACGGCGTGCTGTACGCGGGTGAGGTGAACTGGGAGGCCGCCGGTCTGGGCGGCAAGGAGCGCAAGATCGAGCAGGCGCTCAAGCCCGGTGACACCGTGCTGGTGCAGGTCTCGAAGGATCCGGTGGGCCACAAGGGCGCCCGCCTGACCACGCAGATCAGCCTGGCCGGTCGCTTCCTGGTGTACGTGCCGGGCGGCACCTCGACCGGTATCTCCCGCAAGCTGCCCGACACCGAGCGCAAGCGGCTCAAGGAGATCCTGCGCGACATCGTGCCGCAGGACGCGGGCGTCATCATCCGCACCGCGTCGGAGGGTGTCTCCGAGGCCGAGCTGGCCCGCGATGTGGAACGGCTACAGGCGACCTGGCGCACCATCGAGGAGCAGTCCAAGAACGGCTCGGGCGCGCCGAAGACCCTGTACGAAGAGCCGGACCTGCTGGTCAAGGTGGTCCGCGACCTGTTCAACGAGGACTTCTCCAAGCTGGTCATCGAGGGCGAGCGTGCCTGGACCACGGTGGAGAACTACGTCCGCACGGTCGCCCCGGACATGCTGGCCCGGGTCGAGCGGCACGAGAACAACGGCGTCGACGTGTTCGGTTCCCTGCGCATCGACGAGCAGCTGGCCAAGGCGCTCGACCGCAAGGTGTGGCTGCCCTCCGGCGGCACCCTGGTGATCGACCGCACCGAGGCCATGACCGTCATCGACGTCAACACCGGCAAGTTCACCGGGTCGGGCGGGTCGAATCTCGAAGAGACCGTGACCCGCAACAACCTGGAGGCGGCCGAGGAGATCGTGCGCCAGATGCGGCTGCGCGATATCGGCGGCATGATCGTCGTCGACTTCATCGACATGGTCCTGGAGTCGAACCGGGATCTGGTGCTGCGCCGCCTCACCGAGGCGCTGGGCCGGGACCGCACCCGTCACCAGGTCTCCGAGGTCACCTCGCTGGGCCTGGTCCAGATGACCCGCAAGAAGCTGGGCACCGGCCTGGTCGAGGCATTCTCCACCACCTGCGAGACCTGCCACGGCCGCGGCATCCTGGTGCACAACTACCCCGTCGAGTCGTCGGCTCCGGCCGGGGACGGCGGCGAGGGTGTGAGCCGTCGTGAGGGTTCGCGCCGCCGCCGCAAGGACCGCAGCGCGGCCGCCGCCGAGGCCCCCGCCGTCGAGCCGGTGGTCGAGGAGAAGGCCGAGAAGCACGAGGTCAAGGCCGAGCAGGCCGCGGCCAAGCGCGCCCACCCGGTGGCCATGGCCATGGCCGCGCACGCCGCCGACGAGGCCGTGCACGCGGCGGACGAGGACGCCATCGCGGCCGCCGATGCCGCGAATGCGCTGCTGGCCGAGGGTGAATCGGCGAGCGTGGCCGATGTCACGGCCGCCGAGTCCGTGATCGTTCGCGAGGCCGAGAACGCCGCCGCCGAGGCCGCCCTGGCCGAACGCGCGGTATCCGAGATCGAGACCGCCACCGAGGAGGCGGCGGTCGAGACCGCACCGGCCACCAACGGCACCGCGCCGGCTGTGGACACCGTCGTGGTCGAGTCCGAGCCCGTGGCAACGGAATCGCCGATCGCGGAGGCCCACGCCGCCGTGGCCGCCGCGGAAGCGCAGCCCGGTCGTCGTCCCACCCGTCGCCGGGTGGCGCGCACGGCCTCGGCCCCGGCCGCCGACAGCCAGGGCGCGGTGTTCGTGCTCTCCAACGCGGATCAGTCCGACAAGCCGGGCTTCAACCTGGACGATCTGGCTCCGGCCGTGGTGCCGCCGCGGGCTCGCCCGCGTCGCCGGGCCGCGGGCCGTCCCGCCGGTGCGCCGGAGGGCGAGAACTAGCCGGCTCCCGTCAACAGGCCGTGGCCCCGCCCGAATTCCGGCGGGGCCACGGCCTTTTCGGTCGGTGACGAACACCATCTGTGGTGGGCGGCGGCCCGGTTTGGAGGGGGTCGGCCGTGTCCTGTAGTCTTGGTCAGTCGCTGCCCCCTGCGACGGCACTCTGTTGTGACTAGTGCTGTGAGTGGGCCCGGTTCGGTTCGGTAGAACCAAAGGCCCGAGGCGGCGGTGAAAACCACCAGACCAGTCTGCGGCGGTTTCCGGTGCGAACCGGGCGACCGGCCGTGTGAGCAGAGTGCCGAGCACTTCGCGCACTTGAAGAGAAAGAAGGGCAGCCGACCGATGGCAACGTACGCGATCGTCAAGACCGGCGGAAAGCAGTACAAGGTCGCGGTCGGTGACCTGGTGAAGGTCGAGAAGATCGAGGGTGAGCCGGGCACCGCGGTGTCGCTGTCGCCGGTGCTGGTCGTTGACGGCGCCGAGCTGACCACCGATGCTGACAAGCTGGCGAAGGTTTCCGTGTCCGCCGAGGTCGTCGAACAGACCAAGGGCCCGAAGATCCGCATCCACAAGTTCAAGAACAAGACCGGCTACCACAAGCGTCAGGGCCACCGTCAGAAGCTGACGGTCCTGAAGGTCACCGGCATCAAGTAATCCGACTTGGGGTTCGCACCCCGGCACGAGGAGTTCTGAAATGGCACATAAGAAGGGTGCATCCAGCTCGCGCAACGGTCGCGATTCGAATGCCCAGCGGCTCGGTGTGAAGCGCTTCGGCGGTCAGGCCGTCAAGGCCGGCGAGATCCTGGTTCGCCAGCGCGGCACGCACTTCCACCCCGGCGTCAACGTCGGCCGTGGCGGCGACGACACGCTGTTCGCCCTCGAGGCGGGCGCGGTGCAGTTCGGCACCAAGCGTGGTCGCAAGACCGTCAACATCGTGGTTCCGGAGCCGGTGAACGCCTGACCGGCGCACCGGAGTTCGCTCCACAAGCTTCCGAGCGGGTCAGGGTTCGAAGTAACCCTGGCCCGCTTTGCTGTTTGCGGGTTCTGTGAACCAGCACAGCAGGGTCCGCCCGGCCCGGTGGGGCCGGGCGGACCGAGCAATGAGGTATTGAAATGCCGCTACTCCGAGCGGCATTGCTGACGACTAGTCCTGAAGGAGGATGATCACCGATATGTCCAAATTCATCGACCGTGTCGTTTTGCACGTGCGC
The DNA here is from genome assembly GCF_053601595.1 of Nocardia sp. NPDC004711. NCBI lineage: Bacteria > Bacillati > Actinomycetota > Actinomycetes > Mycobacteriales > Nocardiaceae > Nocardia > Nocardia sp. NPDC004711. The sequence continues at coordinate 61,535 of NZ_JBSGCB010000003.1, forward strand.
GCGGGCAAGGGTGGGCACGGGTGTGCCTCGGTGCGGCGTGAGAAGTTCATGCCCCTGGGTGGCCCGGATGGCGGCAATGGCGGCAATGGCGGGGATGTGATCCTCGAGGTCGACCCCAATGTGCACACCCTGCTGGACTTCCACTTCCATCCGCATGCCAAGGGCGGCAATGGCAAGCCCGGTGAGGGCAGCAACCGCAATGGCAAGCAGGGCGAGGGGCTGCTGCTGAAGGTGCCGGACGGCACCGTGGTGATGAGTACCGATGGCGAGGTGCTGGCGGACCTGATCGGCGTGGGCGCGCAGTATGTGGCGGCCCAGGGCGGTCGCGGCGGGCTGGGCAATGCGGCGTTGGTGTCCAAGGCGCGCAAGGCGCCCGGTTTCGCGCTGCTCGGCGAGGACGGCCAGGAGCGCGAGCTGGTGCTCGAGCTGAAGTCGGTGGCGGATGTGGGCCTGGTGGGCTTCCCGTCGGCCGGCAAGTCGTCGCTGGTGTCGGTGCTGTCGGCGGCCAAGCCGAAGATCGCGGATTACCCGTTCACCACGCTGGTGCCGAATCTCGGTGTGGTGCTGTCGGGTGACACCACTTTCACCGTGGCCGATGTGCCCGGTCTGATCCCGGGTGCGAGCGAGGGCCGCGGCCTGGGCCTGGATTTCCTGCGGCATCTGGAGCGCTGCGCGGTGCTGGCCCACGTGGTGGACTGCGCGACGCTGGAGCCGGGCCGTGACCCGGTGTCGGATGTGGACGCGCTGGAGGCCGAGCTGGCCGCGTACCAGCCCGCGCTGGTGGGCGACGCCGGTCTGGGTGATCTGGCGGATCGCCCGCGCGTGGTCATCCTGAACAAGGCCGATATCCCGGATGCCGACGAGCTGGCCGAGTTCGTGCTGCCGGAGTTCGAGAAGCGCGGCTGGCCGGTCTACAAGATCTCGGCGGTGAGCCGGGAAGGCTTGCGGCCGTTGACTTTCGCGCTCGCGGAGATGGTCGCCGAGTACCGGGCGGCGCATCCGAAGGCGGAGCCGAAGCGGCAGATCATCCGACCGGTCGCCAAGGGCGACAGCGGTTTCCGGGTCATTCAGGATCCCGAGGTCGAGGGCGGCTTCATCGTCATCGGCGAGCGGCCCGAGCGGTGGGTGCACCAGACCCAGTTCGACAATGACGAGGCCGTGGGCTACCTGGCCGACCGGCTGGCCCGCCTCGGTGTCGAGGACGAGCTGGTCAAGCTCGGTGCGGAGCCGGGTGCGTCGGTCACCATCGCGGATTACTGCTTCGATTGGGAGCCTTCGATTTCCGCCGGTGTGGAGACTCTGATGACCCGCCGCGGCGTGGACCCGCGCCTGGATCAGACCGAACGCATCGGCGCCGCCGAACGCAAGCACGCCTCGCGCGTGCGCCGCGGTCTGGTGACCGAGGACGACGAGTAATACAGTGCCGCAGGGCCGTTCGCGACGGAGCGGGCGGCCGACGCGGGTGGGCAACGGATTCGGGTGCGACGGCGCTGCGGCGCCGCGGGCGAATTGAGGTGTGGTGCAAGTGGGTTCGAGCGGCACTCAGGTGACGGGACAGGGCGCTGGACTCGGAGAGCTCAGTGCTGGATCCGGCGAGTTCAGTGCGGCGCGGCAGGCGATCGCGTCGGCGCGCAGTGTCGTGGTGAAGATCGGCTCGTCGGCGCTGACCTCCCTGGAGGGCGGCCTCGACACCGGCCGGCTGGATCGGCTGGCCGATGCGGTCGAGGCCCGCATGCGCGCGGGATCGGATCTGGTGGTGGTGTCCTCGGGCGCCATCGGCGCGGGCATGGCCCCGCTCGGATTGTCCAAGCGCCCAAGGGATCTCGCCACCAAGCAGGCCGCCGCGAGTGTCGGGCAGCTGGCGCTGGCACACGCCTGGGGCACCTCCTTCGCCCGCTACGATCGCGTCGTCGGCCAGGTGCTGTTGAGCGCGGGCGACTTCGGCCGCCGGGAGCCGCATCGCAATGCCCAGCGCACCCTCGACCGCCTGCGCTCACTGCACGCCATTGCGGTGGTGAACGAGAACGACACTGTCGCAACGGAAGAGATCCGGTTCGGCGACAATGACCGGCTGGCGGCGCTGGTGGCCCACCTGGTCGGCGCGGATGCCCTGATCCTGCTGTCGGATGTCGACGGCCTCTACGACGGCGATCCGCGCAAGGGTGCGGCGAACTTCATTCCCGAGGTGCGCAGCAGCGCCGATCTGGACGGCGTCATCGCCGGATCCGGTGGCGCGCTGGGTACCGGCGGCATGGCCTCGAAGCTGTCGGCGGCCCGCCTGGCCGCGGATGCCGGCGTGCCGGTGCTGCTGGCCGCGGCTTCGGATGCGGCGGCGGCGGCGCTTTCGGGCGCGACCGTGGGCACCGCCTTCGCCGCGCGTCCGGTGCGGCTCTCGGCTCGCAAGTTCTGGGTCCGGCACGCTGCCGATGCCCGGGGCGCGGTGCATCTGGACGCGGGCGCGGTCGCGGCCGTGTCGGAGCGCCGCCACTCGCTGCTGGCGGCGGGCATCACCGAGGTGGCGGGTCACTTCTATGCCGGTGACGTCATCGATCTGATCGCGCCCGACGGCCGGCTCGTCGCCCGCGGCGTAGCCGCCTATGACAGCGACGAATTGGAGACCATGAAGGGCCGTTCCACCACCGCCCTCCCCGACAGCATGCAGCGCCCGGTCGTGCATGCCGACGATCTGGTGAAGGTCTAGCCCTGGTGAAGGTCCGGTTTCGCCCGCGGCTCACGGAGGCGAAGCGCCGGTTACGAGCGAATTGCATTGGGGGAGAGGCGAAGTAACGCCGCGAACCGGTCGGTTGGTCGCTCGGGCGAGGGGCAGGGGGAGGGCGGGGGAAGGGCAGTGGGCGGGACGGCCCGGAGGTTCATGCTTGAGGAGCACCCGGTGCCGCATCGAGATGTGCCCTTCGCCGATAGCGGTCGCCTGGATCCGGCGCGGTCCGCCCTTGCCGCGCCGGGCTCGCGGTCCGGTGATCGCCCGCGGCTCCGGGTGCGCCGCACCGCCCGTGGAGGTAGGTATGTACGTACCGCAACCTGATAGCACACAGCTGTGGCGGGCGAGCGGACGTGACACGAGTTTCGAGGAGAGGTTCGCCGAACGCCCACTACTGCCCGATTGGCATGAACTGCTGGCCGCCTTCTGCGGCCACATCGGTGATCAGCCCGAGGACCACGCGGTCACCCGCTGGGCCCGGGCGCTGGCCGAACTGCACCTGCAGCGGCGGGAACAGTCCGGCGACGCGGGCGGGATCGACGAGCTACGCGCTCAACTGGTCTCGTTCATCGACGAGTGGGTGACGAGCCGGGCGCTGCCGAGGGGTGCAGCGCGGGCCGAATCCCTCGGGGCCGTGGTGGATGCGATGGCGGCCGCCCATGTGCGCGCCGTGCATCTGCTCCGGACGGCCGAGAACGTAACGGACGAACAAGTACACGCCGCCTGGTTCCTGCTGGCGCAGATGGCGGACGGCTGGACCGATCGGGCCGCAGGGGTTGTCGGCCCGAGAGTCCGCCGCTCCGCCTGAAGTGCCGGTGCGGCAACCGCATCCGGGTGGCGGGAGGCCCCCGCCGGGCGTGTGACCTTGTGCTGCACACGCCCCGCGGGCGCCTCACTCATCGGGGCGGTCAGGCCCGATCACCACGCCGGATGGGCCTCGATCACACAGTCGGGGGCGGCGGACGCGGTCACCCCGGTGAGCACGAATCCGCTGCGGGAGAGCAGGTTTCCGAATTCGGTCTGGGTGCGTTCCCGGCCGCCGCGGGTCTGGATCAGCATCTCCAGGTCGATGATCTTGCCCGGGTGGGGGCGGTGGTGTTGCGGCATGACCATTTCGATGATGAGCAGGCGCGCCTCGGATTCCATGGCGGCGCGGATGGTGCGCAGGATGCGTTCGGCATCCTCGTCCGACCAGTCGTGCAGGATGTGTTTGAGCAGGTAGGCGTCGGCGCCCTTGGGGACCGAGTCGAAGAAGCTGCCCGGCTCGAAGGTCAGACGGCCGGTCAGGCCCGGCATCCGGAGCTCTTCCTCGAGGCCTTCCCGCACGCGGGGCAGGTCGAAGACGGTGCCGCGCATGGCGGGGTGGCGTCGCAGGATATCGACGAGCAGGCTGCCGCGCCCGCCGCCGACATCCACGATCGAGCCGAATCGGCCGAAGTCGAAGGCGGCCTGCAACGGCTCGTTGGACAGACCGCTGACGCTGGTCATGGCGCGGTCGAAGATCTCCCCGGCCTCGGGGTGTTTGTCGGCGAACTCGAAGAACTCCATGCCTTCCAGCTCGGGCCAGAGTGATCCGCCGGACCGGACCGAGCCGCTGAGGTGCGTCCAGTGCTTGCGATGCAGATCGGCCCCGAAGAACAGGAGCAGATCCCGCAGCGTGACCGGCGCATCCGAGCGCAGCGCCTGCGACATGCCGGTCAGCTCGTACGCGCCGTCCCGGCGCTGGGCGAACACGCCCGCACTGATCAGCAGGCGCATGAGCCGCCGCAGCGCGTCCTCGTTCGCGCCGACCGCCGCTGCGAGGTCGGCCGGCTGCCTGGGGCCCTCGGCGAGCGCGTCCGCGATGCCCAGCTCGGCCGCCGCGCAGGTGGCCTGACTGAGATATCCGGCCGTGGCCAGTTCCAGCAGCGCGATGTGCCCGGGAACCATCCGCCGATGCAGGGCGTACATGCCGTCTCGGAGCCAGGTGATGGCGCGCAGGAACGGCAACGGTGGAGCTTTGAGTGGTGCGGACGCCATGATGAACTCCCCGGGATCGTTCGGCGACTGCGGGATTTGCCTGAGCCTACGCGCTGCGTCCCTGGTGGGCAGTGGTTTCCGTGACGGCGGGCAATCAGCCCGGCGTGGCGCGGGTCAGGCGGCGGTGAAGGCGGCGGCGTGCTCGCGGGCCCACTGCGCGAAGGTGCGGCCCGGGATGCCCAGCAGGGTGTCGGTGGTGTCGGCCGGGGTTTCGGGCTGCTCGGTGGTGAGCGCCCAAATGGTCAGCAGGGCGTCCACGATGTACGGCGGCATGGTTTGTGACAGCTGTGCCTGTGCCTGCTCCGGGGTGATGGTGACGATCGGGATCTCCCGGCCGATGGCCTCCGACAGCGCGGCGATCTGCGCGCGGAAGCTGATCGCCTCGGGGCCGGTGAGACTGACTGTGCGGCCGCGCAATTCGGGGCCGGTGAGGGCGGCGACCGCGATATCGGCGATATCCAGTGGGTGGATCATGGCCAGGGCGGCGTCCGGGTAGGCGTGCTCGATGGGCTGTCCCGCCGAGACGGCCGGGATCCAGCCGAAGGCATTGCTGTCGAATCCGCCCGGTCGCAGCGTGGTGGTGGCGAGAGTCGAAGCGGCGAGCGCCTTTTCGACCGCCAGGTGGCTGGCGCCGATGGGATTGGAAGCGGCGTCGGGGGAGTCGACCGCGGAGGACGACAGCAGTACGACGTGCTCGACTCCGGCCTGCTCGGCGGCCCGCACGAAGGTGGTCGCGGTGCCGGGGTCGGCGTAGAGGAAGACCTGGCGCACGTTTTCCAGTGCGGCGGTGAGGCTTTCGGGATCGTCGCCGCGCAGTGCGACGGCCTCGATTCCGGCGGGGAGGTCGAGGGCGGACGGGTCCTTGCTGGCCGCGCGGACGGGCAGCCCCCGGGCGTGCAGGGTGGTGAGGACGGCGCGGCCGATCTGGCCGCGGGCGCCGGTGACGAGGATGGTCATGGCGTACTCCGATCGAGTGAGAATCCATGCAGATGGACAAATGCATGCTGTCATGCACACATTTGTTAGTCAACACATATGTTCCTGAATGCATGCAGATACGATGTGCCCATGACCCAGGACGACCGCACCCCCGACGAGCTGCTCGATGCCATCGGACCGGCATTCGGCAAGCTCCGCCGCGGTGTCCTCCAGGAGGTCGAAGACCCCATCAGCACCAAGGATTCGACCCGCGCCCTGCTGCTGGGCATGGTGCTCGGCTGCCCTCAGGGCACCGGCCGAGAACCCCATGATCCCGGGCAGGAGATGACGGTCGGCGGTATCGCCGCGGGTATGTGCGTCGATCCCTCGGTGGCCAGCCGCATGGTCGCCGACAGCATCAAGGCCGGCTACCTGCGGCGGGTCCCGTCCCAGCTGGACGGCCGGCGCGCGGTCCTCGAGCTGAGCGAGCAGGGCCTCGAGTTCATGCGCACCTTCCGTCGCCGGCAGCGTGCCACGTACGAATACATCACTGCCGAATGGCCCGAACAGGACCGCCTCGAGTTCGCCCGCTTGATGCTCCGCTACGTCGACGCCATCGACGACCTCAAGAACCGCCGCCCGCCCGCCGACGCCTGAGCCCGCGGGGTGGTCAGGATGGGGTGGCCAGCGCGAAGGGGAGGACGGCGGCGGCGCCCGCGGCGCGCAGCATGCGGGCGGCCATGGTGAAGGTCCAGCCGGTGTCGGTCAGGGTGTCGACCAGCAGGATACGCTCCGCCTCCCCGCGCTTGCCGTCGACCGCGGTGAGATCCGGTGTCTCCCAGGCATTGTGGAGGGCGGCCACCCGGTGGGCCGAGTTGGCGGCGGAGACCGGTGGCAGGTCGGGGCGCAGGTGGAGGACGCCGAGGTCTGTCAGGCGGCCGACCTCGGCGAGGCGGGCGGCCAGTGAGCGAGTCAGGATCGGGTGCGCGCCGGAGTCCAGAGCCATGACGGCGGTGGGGCGCTGGGCCCAATTCCATTCGCGCAGCACGGTGGTGCAGGCGCGGAAGACCTCGTCGGGGATCGGGGCGTCGGGGCCGTCGAGGAGTGGGCGCAGGCGCTGACCCCAGCCGAGGTTGCTGAGGCGGCCCAGGACGCGGCCGGTCTCGGGGCCGTCGGTGATCTTGCCGGACAACGGGATTCCGAGTTTGGCCAGGCCGGTGGGCCACTGCTTGCGGGGCGCGAGATCGATGCCGGGGCGGTCCAGGCGGGTGCGGATATCGGCCAGGTCGGCGGCGTCGACGGTGATGTCCAGGCGGGTGCCGGTGCAGTTGTCGCAGCGGCCGCAGCGGGCGTCCGCGGTGAGGCCGGGATCGTCGAGTTGCCTGCGCAGGAACGTCATCCGGCACTCGGTGGTGGACTCGTAGTCGATCATGGCCTGCTGCTCGGCCTCGCGCGCCACACTGAGCCGCTCGTAGCGCTCGGTGTCGTAGGCCCAGGGCTGACCGGTGCCCAGCCAGCCGCCGCGCACCCGGCGCACCGCGCCGTCCACGTCCAGCACCTTGAGCACCATCTCCAGACGGGAGCGGTTGAGCTCGACCAGCGGTTCGAGGGCGGCGGTGGACAGCGGCCGGTCGGTGTCGAGGGCGGCGAGCACCGAGCGCACGATGTGCTCGCGCGGGAAGGCCACCGACGCGAAGTAACTCCAGATCTGCCGGTCCTCGTGGCCGGGCAGCAGCACCACCTCCGCCCGCTCGGTGCCGCGGCCCGCACGGCCCACCTGCTGGTAGTAGGAGATGGGGGAGGAGGGCGCGCCGAGGTGCACGACGAAGCCGAGATCCGGCTTGTCGAAACCCATTCCGAGCGCGGAGGTGGCGATGAGCGCCTTCACCTCGTTGTTCAGCAGCGCGGCCTCGAGGGCTTCGCGTTCGGTGGGGTCGGTCTGCCCGGTATAGGCGGCGACGTCGTGTCCGTGTGAGTTGAGAACGTCGGCGAGATCGTGGGCCGCGGCCACCGTGAGCGTGTAGACGATGCCGGAGCCCGGCAGTTGGTGCAGCCGCCGGCTGAGCCAGGCCGTGCGCTGCACCGCATCGGGGATGCGCACCACCGACAGATGCAGGGACTCCCGGTCCAGACTGCCACGCAAAACCAAGGTGTCCGTGCCGATCTGGGTCGCCACATCGGTCACCACCCGGTCGTTGGCGGTGGCGGTGGTCGCCAGTACCGGCACCTCGGACCCGAGATCGGCGATGAGCGTGCGGATCCGCCGATAGTCCGGCCGGAAATCGTGACCCCAGTCGGACACGCAGTGCGCCTCGTCGATCACCACCAGCCCCGCGTCCGCGGCCAGCTTCGGCAGCACCGAATCGCGGAAGTCCGGGTTGTTCAAGCGCTCCGGACTCACCAGCAGCACGTCGACATCCCCGGCCGCCACCCGCGCGTGGATCTCGTCCCACTCGGTGACATTCCCCGAATTGATGGTCGCCGCAACGACTCCCGCGCGTTCGGCCGCCGCGACCTGGTTGCGCATCAGGGCCAGCAGCGGCGACACGATCACCGTCGGCCCCCTGCCCTGCGCCCGCAGCAGCTTCGCGGAGATGAAGTACACCGCCGACTTGCCCCACCCCGTGCGCTGCACCACCAGTGCCCGCCGCCGCTGCACTACGAGCGCCTCGATCGCGATCCACTGATCCTCGCGCAGCCGCGCCTGCGGCCCGGCCAGCTCCCGCAGCAGCGACTCGGCGTCCGCCCGCAGGCCGCCCGCGCGAACCGGCTCCGAGGCCGCCGAGCGGGCGTCGGCGGTATCGGGCGACGGCCGGGACGTGCCGGTCGCCGCCGAGGCCGAAGGGTCGGTGGCGGGCGAGGTGGCGGGGTCGGTCGAGGTCACGCGCTCCATCGTGCCCCACCGCACCGACACCACCTGCCCGCCGCCCGGATTTTCGGCCAACTTCGCACCCCTCGCCTGCCGCCCGCGCAGGCGACCTGCGCTGTAGCCGGGGCAGGCAGCCGATCAGCGCCCGGCGGCCAGATGGGCGTCGACCAGCGTGCCGACCAGCCGATCGAGAGGAAGCGAGGGGAAGCTGGGCCGGTCCTGACGCAGCGTGATGAGGCCGTGCATGCCGGCCCGGAGGCCTTGCGCCGTGGCTTCGGGATCCGGTGCGCCCGCGGTGGCCTCGGTCTCGATCAGGAGATACCTGGTCGGGAGCCCTGCCGCCGCAGCGGATCTCGACCCGGAGACAACCGTGCAAATGCTCCGAACCGGACAAACGTCTGCCCTGCACAACACCGGTGGAGACCGCCTTGGTTGCGGTGGGGTCAAGATCGCGCGGAATCCCGTGTGCGGACGGACAATAGGGTTCCGGGCACGAAGGGCGTCCGGGGGTGCGCAGGGAGACGCAGATGCCGGAGAAGTTTCCGTCGCCCGCGGGGTGGACTCCGCCGGGTACAGAGTTTCGCAGTAGTGGAGGTGCTTCGCGGACGGTGACCGGCGCGCTGGTGGGGTTGATCCTGACTCCGGTCGGCATCGTCCTCGCCGCCCGCGGCGCGGCCGGGACCAGGCAGTGGACGATCCTCGGGGACTTCGCCGACCGCGTCGGCTCCACCTTCGAGATCCTCATTGCCGCGGTGGTGTTCCTGCTGGTGGCGGCCCTGGCCGCCTATTCGCCGGCGGGCACCATCATCGCCGGGCTGGTGTGGGGGGTGCTGCCCGGGATCATTCATTTCATCTTCCCCGACGACACCTTCCGCCTGATCGGCGATCTGCCGGTGTCCGACGACATGCACATCGCGCTGTACCAGTGGCTGCAAACGGGATTCCCGCTCATCGTGGGCATCCTGCTGGTGGGTGCGGGTGCAGCGGCGACCTTCCGCCGCCGCTGACCCCGGTCAACCCTTCACACACAGCACCTGCCGCAGCGTGGCGACAATGTCGACCAGGTCGGACTGGGCCGCGATGACCTGGTCGATGTCCTTGTAGGCCGCGGGAATCTCGTCGATCACCCCGGCGTCCTTGCGGGACTCCACGCCCTCGGTCTGCGCGACCAGGTCGGCCACGGTGAACTGGCGCTTGGCCGCATTGCGGCTCATCCGCCGGCCCGCGCCGTGCGCCGCCGACTGGAACGAGGCCGGATTCCCCTTGCCGCGCACCACATATGAGCGCGTGCCCATCGACCCCGGAATCAGCGCCAGGTCGCCCGCGCCCGCGCGCACCGCGCCCTTGCGGGTGACCAGCATGGGCATCCCGTCGATGACCTCTTCCGCCACATAGTTGTGGTGGCAGGAGATGGGATCGTCGAATCGCACGTCCAGACCCTGGAATTCGTCGCGCACTGCCTTGCAGACCAGGGCGAGCATGACGGCGCGGTTGCGCGCCGCGTACTCCTGCGCCCAGGTCAGGTCATGGCGGTAGGCATCCATTTCCGGTGTCCCGGAAAGGAATACCGCCAGGTCGCGGTCCGGCAGATCCGCATTGTGCGGCAGTCTGCGGGCCACGGTCATGTGCCGCTCGGCGAGTTCCTTGCCGATATTGCGGCTTCCGGAATGCAGCAGGATCCACACACGCTGCTCGGTGTCGATGCACAGCTCCTGGAAGTGGTTGCCGCCGCCCAGCGTTCCCATCTGCTTGTGCGCCTTGGACTCGCGGGCCTGCACGGCCGGATCCAGTGAATCGAACGCCTTCCAGAAACGGTCCCACCCCGCGCGCAGGGTGGTGCCCGCCGCGCGCTGACCGAAAACCTCCGCGTTCAACCGGTTCACGTTCACCGGGTCGTGGTGGGCCGCGAATCCCACCGGCAGCACCGCCTCGATTCGTGATCGCAGCGAGTGCAGGTTGTCGGGCAGATCGGCCGCGGTCAGCGAGGTGAGCACGGCCTCCATTCCACAACCGATGTCCACCCCGACCGCCGCGGGCGCGACCGCGTCCTTCATGGCGATGACCGAGCCGACCGTCGCGCCCTTGCCCAGGTGCACGTCCGGCATCACCCGTACCCCGTATACCCACTTCAGTTGCGCGATATTTCGCAGCTGCTGCAGCGCGGCCGGCTCGACCTCGTGCTCGTGGGCCCACATGAGCGTCTGCGCCCGAGTACCGCGCAGCTCGACGGGAAACATGGGACTTTCCTTCCTCTCGACTGCCGTCCACGGTAGGTCCACCGCCCGTCCCGGTGCACCGTATTTATCCGGCGGTCAGGGTTCGACGAAATCCGCGGCGAGGCCGCACAGCTTCCAGGCGCCGTTGCGCCGGACCATGGTGCCGGTGTAATCGATGTCCTTGAAGTAGCTGCGGTATTTCTCGGGGACGTTTGTGAAGGTTTCGTGGAATGCGAAGGTGGCGGAGTTCGGGTCGTTTTGGGTGACTCCGGTGACGGTGTTCGTGTAACCGGCGTTCTTCACTTCCGCACCGAGTGATTTGTCGAATTGCGGGGTGTATTGGAAGACGATCTGGTCGATGGCGTCGGCTGTTTCGGGGCAGACCAGGGAGCGAAAGCCCTCCCAGTCGCGAGCATTGGAGGTGGCCGCGACGGCCGTGGCGGCATTCACCAATTCCGGATCGAGGGTGGTCGGATCGCCGGGAGTGACCGTTTTATCCGGCGCATTGAACACCACCGGCGCGGGCAGCGGCTGGTATCCGCTCGCGGTGAGATCGGCGTCCATGGCGCGCCGCCAGCTGCCGTCGTCGATCATCATGCGGATGACCGTGGTGATGCGGCTCTGCAATTCGAGATCGCCCTTGCGCACGCCGACCCCGTAGCGCTCGCGGGTGAAGCGATGCCCGACCACGCGCAGCACGCCCGGGTGTTCATGGGCGTATCCGGCCAGAATGACGTCGTCGGTGGTGACGGCGTCGATGGTGCCCGCGATCAGGTCGGCGACGCATTCCGCGTAGGTGTCGCGGGTGGCGAGCTTCACGTTCTGGGCGAAGCTGCGCCGGATCTTGTCCGCGGAGGTCGAGCCGTCGGCGGTGCAGACGGTGCGTCCGTTCAGGTCCTCGGGCTGGTCGATGGCGCGTTCGCTCTGCCGCACCAGCAGGTCCTGCCCGGCCAGCAGGTAGGGCCCGGCGAAGGAGACCAGTTGCTGGCGGGCGGCGGTGATGGAGTAGGAGGCGACGACGAAATCGACTGCGCCCGAGTTCAACAGGTCCTCGCGCTGATCGGTGCGGGCCTCGCGCCAGGTGATGTGGTCGGGGGTGACGCCGAGCTTGTCGGCGATGTAGACGGCGGTGTCGACATCGAAGCCGTAGGGTTTGCCGTCGGGTCCCTGGACCGATAGCCCGGGTTGATCGAATTTGATGCCGATGGTCAGCGTCCGCGGCGGCGCCGACCGCGGCGCGTCGTCGGGTTTCGGGATGTTACCGCAGGCTGCGAGTGCCAGTCCGGTCATAACCGCGACGGCGCGGATCGCACGCTTCATCGAATCCGATCTCCTGTCGTCAACTCGTGCGGATGAACGTCGAAGAACAGCCCCGGGCCGAGGTGCCGGAGAGGCAACCGGTCAGCACATGGTGCATCAAAGCATCCGAGTTGAGAAAACGTGCGGACATCGCCGAACTGGACGCGTGATTCGCCCGCGCCTCAGTCAATTCCGCAATATTTCAGCGATTATTGCCCCAGGTTTGCGAACTTCTGGACGGACTGGTCTCCGTTTGTTCCGGCCCGTCAGCGCGAGGTGCGCAATCCGTCGGTCATCACGGCGAAGGTGCGCTCGCGCAGTCCCGGGGTCGCGCCCGTGTCGTGTGCGGCGAGGAAGATGCCCTTGATGATGGTGAGCAGGTCGCCGACGCTGATGTCGGGCCGCACCGCGCCCGCCTGCTGGGCGCGGGAGAGCAGGGTCCCCAGTGCTGCTTCGAGGTCGCGCGAGACCGTGCGCGGGTATTCACCGCCGTTGGCGCGCAACGCGTCCGCGAGGTCGCGTTTGACGCCGCCCTGCAGGACCAGCTTTTCCAGGAATTCGAAGAACGCCGTCCCCGGATCGTTGGAGTTGGTCAGGTCGCGGGCGTGCGCGGTGATCTTCTCGACCTGATCCAGGATGGCGGCCTCGAAAAGCGCCTCCTTGGTGGGGAAGTGGCGGTACACCGTGCCCGCCCCGACGCCGGCCCGCCGGGCGATCTCGTCCAGCGGCACCGAAAGGCCTTCGGCGGCAAAGGCTTCCTGGGCGGCGGCCAGCACCCGCTCGCGATTGCGGCGCGCATCGGCGCGCAGGGGTCGATCCGTCACTCCGATAGCCTACCCACCCGTTGACAAACGGGGCGGACGCCCCGAATACTAACCGGGTCCAACGTTCCGTTTTTGGAGGCAGTCGTGTCCACTTCCGTCGAAACCCCTCGTGACCTTGTTGAACAGCTGTTTCAGAGCCTGCCCTCGCGCGATGCCGACCGGTTCGTCGCGCTCTTCGATCCGGATGCCGTATTCGAGATCCCGTTCCTGATTCCCGGTGAGCCCACCCGCATCGAGGGCCGGGAGGCGATCCGCGAGTACCTGGCCTCCCGCTGGTCGGGAATGCCGAGTCTGGAGCTGCACGGCATCCGTCCGGTCGTGCACGAGACCGGCGATCCGGAACTGCTCATCACCGAGGTCGATATCGACATCACCCGCCCGGGGCAGCCGCGCGCCTGGATTCGCAGCTCCGTCAATGTGATTCGCGTGCGGAACGGCCTGGTCACGCTCTTTCGTGACTACATGGACACCGGTCGGATCCTGACCATGCGGCAGGCGCTGCAGGGTTGAGCGTGTGGCGCCGATCACCCACCAGATCGTCGACGAATGGTTAGTGCATTAACTATTATTGCCCTAACCAAGACGATCGAGGAGGGCTGATCGGTGGAGTTGGAGGTCGAGGACCCGCTGCGGCTGGACCGGCAGGTGTGCTTCGCACTGGCGGTGGCCAATCGGGCGGTGCTGGCGGTGTACCGGCCGCTGCTCGAGCCCATGGGCCTGACGCACCCGCAGTATCTGGTGATGCTGGCCCTGTGGGGTGAGGCGCCGATGTCGGTCAAGGACATCGGCGAGGCCATCCAACTCGACTCGCCGACGCTCTCGCCGCTGCTGAAGCGGCTGGAGACGGCCGGGCTCATCACTCGCCGGCGCGACAGTCACGACGAGCGCAATCTGGTCGTGGATCTGACCGAGGCCGGGCGCGAATTGCGCAGGGAGGCGGAGCGGATTCCGCCGGCGGTGGTGGCGCGGCTGGGGGTGAGCCTGGCGGATCTCGAGGAACTGCGCGAGGTGCTGAACCGGGTCAACGCCGCGGCGCGGCGGTCGGTCTTGGCGGATGGCGAGCAGGCCGGATCGACGAAGGGAAACCGGAAATGAAGCGCCCCAACCCTGTTCAGTGGCTCGGCTACTCGTGCGGGCGTGTGCTGCCCGAGGATCTGCACGAGTGGGTGCGCAACGACCTCACCGGCCCCTGGGCGGTGCCGCGGCACCTCGTGCGGCAGCTGGTGCCGCTGGTCCCGGTGTTCGCGCTGGCATTCCTGCTGCCGGGTGAGCTGTGGCTGAAGCTGGCGGTGATCCTGCTGGGCCTGCTGCTGGCGCTGTTCTACATCGTGGCCTACATGCCGATGAACCGGGCGCACCGCCTGGTGAAGCACGGCTTCCCCGAGGACCTGGAGAATCCGGCGCGGGCTGCCCGCCGGGCCGCCGAACGCGCGGCCTACGAGGCCCAGTACCCGCACTGAGCCTCGAAAACCGTTGCTACTGCCCGCTTTCGGTGCAGGTGCTCGCAACGACGTGGGCGGCGCGGGGCTGCGCGCTGCCCAGGTCGGGGAACGGGGGAGCGCTCTGGCCGAGCCCGTTCACGGCGTTCTGTTCGGCCTCGTCGAGGCTCGCGCCCTGGGCCCAGCCCCAGGTGCCGTCCGCGCCCTGGGCGACCGCGCCGCAGCCGCCGGTGAAGCGGAGCACGATCTCGCAGTCGTAGTTGGCGCAGTCGCGGATGGCGGCGGCGTCGGCGGTCACCTTGGTGGTGCCGATGTCGGCGACCGCGGCGTTCTTCAGCCGGGACAGGGCCAGCGTGCCGAAGGACTGGGGTGCGGCCCCGGCGGATCCCGCCAGCGCGGTGAGGGTGATGGCCGCGGTGAGAGCGGCTGCCCCCGTGGCGAATCGGGCATGATTCGTCGCCGAGGGGATGAGGCGTGCGACCGGCAAGAGAATTCCTGACGTTTCAGATGTGTGAACGCAGGTGATGCTAATCGGTCCGCCCGTGAATCCACGGGGAATTTCAGACGACGGGTGTGCGGGCCAGCGCCCGGCGCAGCGCGCTGAACGCGGTCGCATTGGCGCGCTGGGTTTCTGGCAGATGGAAGGCCATCGACATGAACCCGTGCACGGTGCCGTCCCAGCGGTGGATCTCGGTCTCGACGCCCGCCTCGCGCAGCCGCTGCCCGTAGGCCTCGCCCTCGTCGCGCAGCGGATCGAATTCCGCGGTGGCGATGTGGGCGGGCGGGAGTCCGGTCAGGTCCGCGATGGTGGGATTGGCGTAGGGGTCGGACTTCTCGGTGTCCGAGAACAGGTACTGCTCCCAGTACCACCGGATGTGGGCCGCGGTGGTGAAGTAGCCCTCGGCGTTCTCGGTGTGGGAGGGACGGTCGCAGTTCGGGTCCAGCAGCGGGTACATGAGCAGCTGGAAGGCGATGTCGGGACCGCCGTTGTCGCGCGCGGTGAGGGCGGCGACGGTGGCGAGATTGCCGCCCGCGCTGTCCCCGGCCACCGCGATGCGATCGGGATCCCCGCCCAGGGATTCGGCGTGGTCGGCGACCCAGCGCAGGACGGCGTAGGCGTCGTCGGCCGCGGCCGGGAAGCGTGCCTCCGGGGCGCGGCGGTAGTCGACCGAGACCACGATGACCCCGGCCTCGTTGGCCATGGTGCGGCAGAACCGATCGTGGGAGTCCAGGCTGCACAGCACGAATCCGCCGCCGTGGTAGAAGACCACCACGGCCGGAACGGGTTCGGCGTCCAGCGGCCGGTACAGGCGCACCGGCACCTCCGGTGCGTTCTCCGGCCCCGGCACCAGCCATTCCTCCACTCCCGCAACGGGAATCGGTTCGACGGCGGCGGCGGGGCGGGCGGCCAGGAAGGCCCGCGCTTCGGCGGCGTCGAGCACCTCGGTGCCCAGCGCCGGGAACGCCGCGGTGGCGGCGTCGACGAAGGTCTGCCATTCGGGGGACAGGGTCATTGCGGGCCTTCCTGGATCGCGCTGTCTTACTGCATGTTCCGCGGGATGAACTTGCCCGCGGCGAGACCGCCGTCGACGGTCACCTCGGCGCCGGTGACGTAGGCGGAGGCGTCGGAGGCGAGGAAGGCGACCAGCTCGGCGACCTCCTCGGGCAGGCCGGTGCGCTCCAGCGGCAGGGTCGGGAAGCTGCCGGGGCCGGTGGTCAGATAGGGCACCATCGGGGTGGCGATCGGGCCGGGATGCACGGAGTTGACCCGGATCTGGGCCGGGCCCAGCTCCAGGGCGGCGATCTTGGACAGGCCGCGCAGACCCCACTTGGAGGAGCCGTAGGCGCTGTGGTTCATCAGGCCCTCGAGCCCGGCCTGCGAGGAGATGTTCACGATGGAGCCGCCGCCGGCCGCGGTCATGGCGGGCAGCACGGCCTTGATGCCGTGGAACGCGCCGATCAGGTTGACCTTCAGGATGCGTTCCAGCTCTTCGGCGGTGGTCTCGGTGAGCGGCTTCATGATGTAGATGGCCGCATTGTTCACCAGCACGTCCAGCTTGCCGAAGGTGTCGACGGCGACCTTGACGGCGGCGTCCCAGCTCTCGGCGTCGGTGACGTCGTGGCGCACGAAACGTGCGGCGTCGCCGAGGGATTCGGCGAGCTCCTTGCCCTCGGTCTCGAGCACGTCGGTGATGACCACCTTGGCGCCGCGCTCCACGAAGAGTCGTGCCTCGGCCGCACCCTGGCCACGGGCGGCGCCGGTGATCAGAGCGACTTTGCCTGTCAGATCAGCCATTTCGACTTCTTTCTGTGTCTCTACTTGTCGGTCGTCTATCGGTTACGGAAGTGGGGGATGACCTTCTCGCCCCACTGGCGGATGGTTTCCAGGCATGCGTCCTGGGGCACGGTGCCCATCTGGATCAGGCACAGGATCTCGTCGGCCCCGGCCGCCTGCAGCCGCTCGACGTAGGCGATGGCGTCGTCGGCGGTGCCGTAGGCGTGCTCGGTGTTGAAGATGGCGGTGGATCCGGTCTTCACCGGGATCTTGGCCTCGTGCAGGTAGGCGACGTGTTCGTCGGCGACCTGCTGCATCTTGGCGATCTCGTCGACGGCCGGGTCCACGGCCTCGTCGGGGACCGGACCGGCGCCGTAGTAGTACTTGATGGACTGGGCGAAGAAGCGCTGGCCGCGCGCGCCGATCTGCTGCGCCTTCTCCCGGTCGTCGAGGACGATGGTCGGGCACAGCGCCGCGAAATGATCGTTGACGACGGTGGAGACGAAGCGGTCGCCGGTGCGGGCCGCGATGGCCTCGTCGTAGATGCCGCGTAGTTCGGCGATCTCCTCGATGCCCGCGAAACCCAGGACCAGCGCGCCGATTCCGTACTCGGCGGCCAGCTTCAGGGTGTCCTTCTTGGTGCAGGCCATGAACAGCGGCGGATGCGGGCGCTGCACCGGGCGCGGCAGCAGGTGATGGGGGTCGATGTCCAAAAGCTCGCCGTGGTACTCGAATTCGCCCTCGGGGTCCTGCCAGGCGGCCGCGATCATGCGCAGCGATTCCTCGACCTCCTGATAGGTGCGGTCGGGATCGACTCCGCACATGGAGGTTTCGACGGCGGTCGCGCCGCGGCCGGCGCCCAGGTTCAGACGGCCGCCGGAGAGCACGTCGAGCATGGCCGCGCGTTCAGCGGTGCGTACCGGATGATTGAAGCCGAACGGCATGCACACCACGCCGTGCCCGATGCGCACCCGCGAGGTCTTGGCGGCCACCCAGGTCAGGAAGATCTCCGGCGCGCTCATGTGCGCGTACCATTTGAGCCCGTGATGCTCGACGGCCCACACCGCGTCGAAGCCGACCTGATCCGCGAGCACGGCCTGCTCGACGCAATCGCGCAGCACCTGGGCCTCGTGCGCGGCGGTGGGGTCGGTCATCTGCGCTTCGAAGATCATCGAGAACTTCATCCGGGGCTCCTTGCCGCGACGCTGCCTCACCCGTCCGGGCGCTTATGCCTAACCGGAATACAACTGCACCCATAGCCTCAGGTCATGGGTCTGTCTCAGTGGCCGGGACCACATCGTGCCGGGGTTCCGCATCGGGACTTAGCGTCGGTTGACGAGCAGAGGAAGGGATGGAATCGGTGGGACAGCTGGACGGCAAGGTGGCGCTGGTGACGGGCGGCGCCCGGGGCATGGGAGCGGAGCACGTGCGCCGCTTCGTGGCCGAGGGCGCCAAGGTCGTGTTCGGTGATGTGCTGGACGACGAGGGCAAGGCGCTGGCCGCCGAGCTGGGTGCCGCCGTCCACTACGTGCACCACGACATCACCATCGAAAGCGACTGGCAGGCAGCGGTTTCCGCGGCCACCACCACGTTCGGCAAGCTGGATGTGCTGATCAACAATGCCGGCATCCTGCGGTTCAAGCGCATCGTGGAGATGAGCCTGGACGAGTTCAACACCATCATGAACATCAACGTCACCGGCGCTTTCCTCGGCATCAAGACGGCCGCGCCCGCGCTCACCACTGCCGGCGGCGGGTCCATCGTGAACGTCTCCTCGGTCGAGGGCTTCGTCGGTGCGGCCGGTCTCTCCGCCTACAGCGCGAGCAAATTCGCGCTGCGCGGGCTCACCAAGTCCGCCGCCCGGGAACTGGGGCACTCGGGTATCCGGGTGAACTCGATTCATCCCGGCGGCATCGCCACTCCCATGACCGCGTCCGTCGCGGGCGCGTCCGGGGTGGACGGCAACACCTTCTTCTCCGAATTGCCCATTCCGCGCTGGGGTCAGCCGGTCGAGGTCTCCGAGGTGGCGTTGTTCCTGGCCTCGGACGCCTCGAGCTATTGCACCGGAGGCGAATTCGTCGTCGACGGCGGCATGCTGACCAGCTGCGGCTACTAAGGAACGAGATTCATGGAATTCGAATTCGACGTCGTTGTGGTGGGTTCCGGCGCGGCGGGCATGACCGCCGCGCTGACCGCCGCCTACCGGGGCCTGTCGGTGACCCTCATCGAGAAGAGCCGCCTGTTCGGCGGCTCCACCGCGCGCTCCGGCGGCGGCATCTGGGTGCCCAACAATCCGGTACTGCAGGCCGCGGGCGTGCCGGACAGCCCGGAGCTGGCCCGCACCTACCTGAAAGCCGTTGTCGGCGACCGCGTTCCGGAGGCCAAGCAGCGCGCGTTCCTGGAGCAGGGCCCGGAGATGTTCCGCTACATCGGCGCTCGCTCCAAGCACTGGGACTTCGCCTACGACCGCGGCTACTCCGACTACCACCCGGAGTTCCCGGGCGGTCTGGCGCAGGGCCGCAGCATCGAGCCCAAGCCGATCGACGGCCGCCTGCTCGGCGGGGATCTGCACAAGATCAACCAGCCGACCATGTCCGCGCCCAAGGGCATCGCCATCACGGTCAAGGACTTCCACGACCTGAACATGATCGCGCGCACCTGGACCGGCAAGAAGACCGCCATGAAGGTCGGCGCGCAGACCGCGCTCAACCTGATCAAGGGCGCGAAGCCGCTCAGCCTGGGCAAGGCCCTCGCGGCCCGGCTGTGGCTGTCGCTGCGCGACGCGGGCGTGCCGGTGTGGCTGAACACTCCGCTCACCGACCTGATCGTCGAGGGCGACGCCGTGGTCGGCATTCGCGCCGAGCACGAGGGCCGTCCGGTCACCATCAAGGCGCGCCGCGGCGTGGTGCTGGCCGCGGGCGGCTTCGAGCACAACCTGGAGATGCGCAAGCAGTACATCGACGGGCCGCAGAACACCGGCTGGACCGTCGGCGCGACCGAGAATGTCGGCGAGGGCATCGTGGCGGGCCAGAAGGCCGGCGCCGCAGTGGATCTCATGGACGACGCCTGGTGGGGTCCGTCCGTGCGCAACCCCGAGGGCCCGCCGTTCTTCATGCTGGCCGAGCGCTCGCAGCCGGGCGCCATCGTGGTCAATGCCAAGGGTGAGCGCTTCGTCAACGAGTCCGCGCCGTACGTGAACGTCGTGCACACCATGTACGAGGAGGAGAAGAAGGTGCCGGGCAGCATTCCGGCGCACTTCATCTTCGACCAGAACTTCCGCGACCGGTACCTGTTCCTGGGCAACTTCCCCAAGCGGCCGCTGCCCCAGAAGTACTTCGACGCGGGAATCATCAAGCAGGCCGACACCCTGGCCGAGCTGGCGGACAAGCTGGGCATTCCGGCGAACAAGCTGGCGGCCACCGTCGAGCGCTTCAACGTTTTCGCCCGCAAGGGCCGCGACGAGGACTTCCTGCGCGGCGACTCGGCCTACGACCGCTACTACGGCGACCCGACCGTCAAGCCCAACCCGACCCTGGCCCCGCTCGAGCGCGGCCCGTTCTACGCGGTCGAGATGGTGCCGGGCGACCTGGGCACCAAGGGCGGCCTGGTCACCGACGAGCACGCCCGGGTGCTGAACGACCAGGGCGAGGTCATCCACGGCCTGTACGCGGCGGGCAACAACTCCGCCGCCGTCATGGGTAACGACTACGCCGGCGCGGGCGCCACCATCGGACCCGCCATGGTGTTCGGCTACATCGCGGCCAACCACCTGGCCGACGCGGAATCCGAAGCGGCACAGGAGAACTGACATGGGACGGGTTGATTCGAAGGTCGTCGTCGTCACCGGCGGTGCGCGCGGCATGGGCGCGGCCTTCGCCCGCAAGCTCGCGGCCGAGGGCGCGCGGGTGGTGATCACCGACGTGCTCACCGAGGCAGGCGAGGCCGTCGCGGCCGAAATCGGTGACGCCGCACGGTTCTTCCCGCTCGACGTGACCGACGAGGCGGCCTGGAACGACGTGGTCGCGCAGACCGAGGCCGCGTTCGGCCCGGTCTCGGGCCTGGTCAACAATGCGGGCATCGTGCACGTCGACCCGATCGAGAAGCTCTCGGAGGCCGACTACCGCAAGGTGATCGACGTCAACCAGATCGGCGTGTTCCTGGGCATGAAGGCCGTGATCGGGTCCATGCGCCGGGCCGGGGTGGGCTCCATCGTGAACATCTCCTCGACCGGCGGGCTCATCGGTTACTCCAACATCCTGGGTTACGTGGCCTCCAAGTGGGCCGTGCGCGGCATGACCAAAACGGCCGCACAGGAATTCGCGGCCGACAATGTCCGCGTCAACTCCGTGCACCCGGGCATCGTGGCGACCGAGATGGTCGCGGCCTCCGAGCGGTCGGCGAACATCGCCGCCAATCAGCCCATCGCCCGCCCGGCCACCCCCGAGGAGCTCGCCAACATGGTGCTGTTCCTCATCTCCGACGACTCCTCCTACAGCACCGGCGCGGAATTC
The DNA here is from genome assembly GCF_053601595.1 of Nocardia sp. NPDC004711. Taxonomy (NCBI): domain Bacteria; kingdom Bacillati; phylum Actinomycetota; class Actinomycetes; order Mycobacteriales; family Nocardiaceae; genus Nocardia; species Nocardia sp. NPDC004711. The sequence goes on from NZ_JBSGCB010000003.1 coordinate 82,624, forward strand.
ATCGCCGACGGCGGCTTCACCACCCAGTAACAACTCCGCTGCGAGACAAGGAAACACCCATGAAGGACTTCCACGGCAAAGTCGCCGTAATCACCGGTGCGGGAGCGGGCATCGGCCGGGCGCTGGCCCTGGAGCTGGCCCGGAACGGCGCGCAGCTGGCGCTGTCCGGACGCAATCTCGACAATGTCGCGGAGACCGTGGCGCTGTGCGAGAAGGAGGGCGCCAAGGCCCGTGCCTACAAGCTGGACGTGACCGACCGGGCGGCCGTGTACGCGCACGCCGACGAGGTGGTCGCGGATTTCGGCAAGGTCAATGTCGTCGTCAACAATGCGGGCGTCTCGCTGACCGCCAATATCGAGGAAGTCTCCTGGGAAGACCTGGAGTGGATCTTCGGCATCAACTACTGGGGCACCCTGCACGGCGTGAAGGCGTTCCTGCCGCACGTGATCGCCTCCGGTGACGGGCACATCGCCAATGTCTCCAGCATGTTCGGCCTGGTGGCCTGCCCCAGCCAGGGCGGCTACAGCTCCTCCAAGTACGCCATGCACGCCATCAGCGACGCCCTGCGCCAGGAGATGATCATCGCCGGCTACAACGTCGGCGTCTCCAGCATCCACCCCGGCATGATCAAGACCGAGATCGCCTGGAAGGCCCGCGCCGCCGCCACCCGCGACCGCGACGACCTGGCCGCCAACTTCGACCGCCTGGCCCAGACCAGCCCCGAGGACTGCGCCAAGACCATCGTCAACGGCATCCGGAAGAACAAGCCGCTCATCCTGATCGGCAAGGACGCCAAGGCCATGAACATCATGCGCCGCCTCCTCGGCTCGGGCTACATGAAGCCCCTCACCGCACAGATGCGCAAGGAAATCTGACCCACTCTCGGAGCTCCCGTGTCCCGGTGCGTTCCGCACCGGGACACGGACCGAGGAGTGGTAAGCAGTGCCCTGTCGGCCCGGCTGCTCGGCGGGCGGTCTACCGCCGGCCTTTCAGCGATAGCGGTGAACAGGCCGCCATCGCTGCGACGGCCCGCCGCTGCGTCGGCTCGCCTTGTCCGGCCGCGCCCGCGTCAGCCCTGCACCGTACGGTGCGGGGCCAGCTGTCGTTGCGTGAATTTACCGCTCTGACCTGGGATTTCGTGGGTCTCGGTGAACGGGACCGGGGAGATTTGTGACCCCGCTAACACGCCACGATCGGAGGGTGACCCAGTGGCGGGTCGTACCCGGAAGGACGGAGGCGGCCGATGCGCATCGGCATGCTCATGCCATATCTCGAGGGTCTGGTGACCTCGGGCGGATTTCTGCGGGAGTTCGCGGCGGCGGCGGAGGAATGCGGGCTGGATTCGATCTGGACCGTGGAACACGTGGTGGTGGCACAGGATTACGAGCCGCTGTACCCGTACTCCCCCGACGGACGAATGCCGGGCGGGGATCTCGGGGTGCCGATGACGGATCCGCTGGAGACACTGGCATTCGTGGCGGCGGCGTCGAGCACCCTGAAACTGGGCACCGCCATGGTGGTGGCGCCGCTGCACAGCCCGGTGGTGCTGGCCAAGCGGGCCGCCACCATCGATCGGCAGTCGGGCGGGCGGTTGCTGCTCGGGCTCGGAATCGGCTGGCAGAAAGAGGAATACGCGGCGATCGGGGTGCCGTTCGAGGATCGCGGCGGACGCCTGGACGACTGCATCGGGGCCATGCGGGCGCTGTGGACTGAGTCCCCGGCCACCTATCAGGGCAAGCACGTGTCGTTCGAGAAGCAGTTCTGCCTGCCGCAGCCCGAACGATCGATCCCGATCGTGCTGGGCGGCAACAGCGCTCCGGCGGTGCGCCGCGCGGCCCGGGTCGGAGATGGCTGGTTCCCGTACACCATCTCGTCGGAGGATTTCGCGCGCGGCGCGGACCGGATCCGTGAGTTGTCGCGGGAGGCAGGACGGGCCGAGGACGCGGTCGAGATGACCATCTGGCCGGGCTCCTTCGATTTCACGCGCGAGTTCGACCCCGGCTACGTGCGCCCCTATGTCACGGCGGGCGCGAGCCGCGTCGTGCTCACCCCGCCCATGTTCGGCCCGGAGTCCCTGCTCAACGGCGTGGAAAACCTTGCGGCCTACGTGGATCGGTATCGCAACGAGGTGGAGGCGAAGCTGTGAATCCCGCGACGGCTGTCCGCGTTGTGGACCGCATCGTCCTGCCCGCCCACCGTGCGGAGGACTGGCTGACCCGCTGGCGCAGCGACTACCTGCCGGGGGCCACCGCCCGCGGACTGCGTTCGCCTCAGCTGCTGCACGAGCACACCGGTGCGGATTCGGTTGCTGTGCAGATCATCTGGGAACTGCCCGGCATCTACGACTTCTACGGCATGCGGGGCGCGGCCGCCGCCGATCCCGCCGTCTCGGCCTTCTGGTCGGACACCGACGCCGTCGCGCTGACGCGGGAGCGGCACGTCCTGGCGGTACAGGAGGAACTGTCATGAGCCGCTGGGTGATTCTCACCGCCCCGCCCGCCGGAGACGACGCGGACGGGCAGCTCGCCGCGCAGGCCGCGGCGGCGACCGCGACACCCGGGGTCACGCACTGCTCGGCCGGTATCGATCTGCCCGGCAGCACGGGCGGACTCGGCGCGGTCTGGGATCTGGCCGCCGACTCGGCGCCCGCGACCGTCCTGCCCGTCCTGCCCGCCACCGCCGACGTGGTGCCACTGGCCCCGGTGAACGCGCGCATGGTGCGGCTGGATTCCGCCCGCCGCATCAAGCGCACCCTGCTGCTCACGGTGCGATCCGGCACGGCTCCGGATACGGTGGCGCGCTTCGAATCCGACCTGATGGCCATGCCCGCGCACATCTCGGCCATCCGGTCCTGGTCGCTGAGCCGGGTGCCGGGCCACGGCCGCTGGACCCATGTGTGGGAGCAGGAGTTCGCCGACCCGGACGGGCTCAATGGCGATTACCTGCTGCATCCCTACCACTGGACGCACGTGGATCGCTGGTTCGACGGCGAGATCCCGGATTCCATCGTGGAACCGGCGATCGCGCACCTGTACCGCTGGGCCGACGGCCCGGTGCTGGGGAACTGAGCGAGCGGTGCTGCCGAACTGATCAGCTGGGATCGCGCAGCTGCTGTTTGAGCACCTTGCCACCGGCATTGCGCGGGAGGTCGTCGACGAAGACGATCTCCCGCGGCACCTTGTAGCCGGCCAGGCGCGAGCGCGACCACTCGATGAGGGTGGCGGGATCGGTCGCGGCCCCGTCGGCGGGCACCACGACGGCGCGGCCGACCTCGCCGAGCCGCTCGTCGGGGATGCCGATCACCGCGACATCGCGAATATCCGGGTGCTGCAGCAGGACTCGCTCGATCTCGGCCGGGTAGGCATTGAAGCCGCCGACGATGAACATGTCCTTGAGCCGGTCGGTGATGCGCAGGTAGCCGTCGTGGTCGAGGGTGCCGACATCGCCGGTGTGCAGGTAGCCGTCCGCGTCGATGGCGGCGGCGGTGGCCTCGGGGTCGTCGAGGTAGCCGAGCATGACATTCGGGCCCGTGACGGTGATCTCGCCGGGTTCGCCCGGCGCCACCGGTGTGCCGTTGCGGTCGAGGACGCGGATCTCACTGCCGGACAGGGTCTTTCCGACCGTGCCCGCGACCAGTTCGGTCGGAGCGTCGGGCGGGCAGATGGAGACGACGCCGATGGATTCGGTGAGGCCGTAGGCGGTGAAGACGTAGGGGACGCGCAGATCCTCGCGAATGCGCCGCACCAGTTCGGTGGGGATGGTCGCGCCGCCGGTCCCGGCCAGGCGCAACGAGCCCAGCAGGTACTGATCGTGATCGGCGGCCAGCAGGTCGGTGAAAAGCGTTGGCGGCCCGGCCAGCACGGTGATCCGCTCGCTCTCGATGAGTTGCAGCGCCCGGGCGGCGTCGAAGCGCTCCATCGGGACCATGGTGGCGGTGCGCAGCAGGCAGGCCAGGATGCCGGCCTTGTACCCGAAGGTGTGCGAGAACGGGTTCACCAGCAGATACCGGTCGCGCGGGCGCAGTGTCACCGCATCGGCCCACTGCGCGAGCACCTCCAGGGTCTGCCGGTGCGTGGCGAGCACGCCCTTGGGAGCGCCGGTGGTGCCGGAGGTGAACAGGATGTCGGACACCGAATCCGGATCCACCTGGGCGCTGCGCTCGACCGCGGACTGCGGCTCGATCACGGTGCCGGGGGCCAGAAATCCCGCCCAGGAGCTGATGTCCCAGTCGGCCGCGTTCTCGCCGCGGGCGTCGTCGAGCAGGATGACATGTTCCAGATCCGGTAGGGGACGGCCGGATTCGGCCAGCATGGCCGGATAGTCCGCGCCCAGGAACTCCTGGACCGTGCACACCGCCTTGACGTGGCTGCGGGCCAACACCTCCGCGGTCTCCGCGCCCCGCAGCCGGGTGCTGATCGGCACCAGAGTCGCTCCCGCACCGAGCATTCCGAGCGCGGTCACGATCCAGCGCACGCTGTTGGGGGCCCACATGCCCACCCGGTCACCGGGTTCGAGCCCCGACGCCATCGCCGCGCGGGTCACCGCGGCGACATCCTCGGCGAGTTCGGCGAACGTCAGCCGCCCTGCCGGTCCGGCAATGGCCACCGCCTCCGGATAGCGCCGCGCCCGGTCCGCCACCAGCGCCGGAATGGTCGTCACGGGCCCGACCGCGGAGCTGCCGCCCGAGTGCCGCCGATCCATCCGCCCATCCTGCCCCAACCCGCAGTCCGCGTAGCCCATTTTCGACGTGCCATCCCGCTGACCGGGCGGCACCGACACTCACACCCGGCCTCGTTGCCCAACGCGACAACTGATCTCGCGCCGACCGGGGTAACTCCCCGGGGACCCCCAAAATCGGTGCCGCACCTCACCGCCGGCACGCGTGCGAAACCGGCAACGGCCCTCGAGCCGTGCGCTGAAGTCTCGGGGAGGCGGAACAGTACCTTTCATTCCGCTGATCGGGATGGGAGTTGGGTGTGGGCGCGCTCACCCGGCACGCTCGTTGCAGTGGTCCCGTAGGGGGACGGGATGGATATTGCCCGGCAGGCCGCTCGAGCAGCGGCGGAGCGCTGGAGTGCGAATGAATCCAGGACCTCGAAGGAGTGACATGACGGCCGGAACGGAGCTTGCGCAGCGTCTGGACCTTGCGGCGGGCGCGACCGTTGTCGAACTCGACGGCGCGTGCGGACTGTCGCGAGAGAAGATCGGCGGCAAGGCGTGGAGCATCGACCACATGCGGGCCCTCGGCCTGCAGGTGCCGCCCGCGTTCGTCATCACCACCGACGGCTGGGCCGACTACACGCGGCGCGGCGCCATCGCCGATGAGATCTGGGCGCAGGTGCTCGACGGCATCGCCATGATCGAGCGCGGCACCGGCCGTCGCTTCGGGTCGGCGGAGCGCCCGCTGCTGGTGTCGGTGCGCTCGGGTGCGGCCATCTCCATGCCGGGCATGATGGACACCGTCCTGAACCTCGGCATGACCGACGCGGTGCAGCAGGCGCTGGCCGTGGAGACCAGCAATCCGGCCTACGCGCAGGACACCCGGCAGCGCTTCGTGCACCAGTACCGCGAGACCGTGCTCGGCGACGCGAACGGCACGGTCCCGGCCGATCCGTGGGACCAGCTGCGCGGTGCGATCGAGGCCGTGTTCCGGTCCTGGGATTCCGCGCGCGCCAAGACCTATCGCGCCAACCGCGGCGTGCCCGACACCCTGGGCACCGCGGTCACCGTGCAGGCCATGGTGTTCGGCAACCTCGACGAATTGTCCGGCACCGGTGTGCTTTTCAGCCGCAACCCCAACACCGGTGACGGCCCCGTCTATGGCGAGTGGCTGGTCGGCGGGCAGGGCGAGGACGTGGTGTCCGGCCGCCTGACCCCGCGCCCGCTCGACGAGCTGGCCGCCACCCAGCCCGCGGTGCACGAGCGGCTGATCGCCGCCACCCAGTTGCTCGAGCGCGACGGCCGCGATCTGCAGGACGTGGAGTTCACCGTCGAATCCGGCACGCTGTGGCTGCTGCAGTCGCGTCCGGCCAAGCGCTCGGCGCGGGCCGCGGTGCGTACCGCGGTCGCCATGGTCGAGGAGGGGCTGATCAGCGCCGACGAGGCCCTGGACCGGGTCACCGCCGACCAGGTGCGCGAGGTGCTGCGCCCCGCGTCCGGCGACACCGGCGGTCAGGAGCCCCTCGCCCGCGGCGAATCCGCCTGTCCCGGACTGGCTTCCGGCGTCGTGGTGACCGATCCCGACGAGGCCGAGGCGCGCGCCGAGGCGGGTGAGGACGTCATCCTGGTGCGTCCCACCACCAGCCCCGACGATCTGCACGGCATGATCGCCGCGCGGGCCATCGTCACCGAATTGGGCGGCACCACCTCGCATGCCGCGCTGGTCAGCCGGGAACTCGGCCGCCCGTGCGTGGTCGGCTGCGGGCCCGGCGTGGTCGCCGCGCTGACCGGCAGGTCCGTCACCGTCGACGGCGGGGCCGGGCTGGTGCTGCCCGGCGAGGTCGTCGCCAAGCCGGTCGAGCAGGCCGTCCTCGACGATGTGCGTCAGCTCGCCCAGTGGGCGGGCGTGACCGGCGAGCAGCTCGCCGACCGGCTCGAAAACCGCGCTGTCGCATCGGAAGAGGCCGAGGCCGCCACCGAGAACGCCGAGCAGGAAGAGGTTTCCGTGAACGCTCCCGTCACCGAGCTGGCCGTGCTGCGGCTGGTCGGCATCAAGGGCCGGGTGAACGCCGACAATCTGGCCGCCAGCCTGTTCGCCGACACCGCCGAGATCGCGGCCTGCTGTGAGGGTTTGGTGACCGCGGGCTACTGCGCCACCACCCCGGCCGGCTTCCGCATCACCCCCGAGGGCCGCCCGCGCCTGGAGCAGCTGCTGGCCGAGGAGCGCGCGACCGTCGACGCGGCCGCCATGACCGCCGCCTACGACGAGTTCTGCGTCTTCAACGGCGACCTCAAGGTGATCATCACCGACTGGCAGATGAAGGACCCGGCCACGGTCAACGATCACGCCGACGCCGAGTACGACACCTCGGTGCTGGGCCGGCTCAACGAGACTCACCAGCGCCTGCGCCCGCTCATCGGCCGCCTGGGCGGGCTCGCCCCGCGCCTGTCCCGCTACCTGGACCGCCTCGACCGCGCCGTCGAGCGCATCGCCGAGGGCGACCACACCTACGTGGCCCGGCCCATCATGGACAGCTACCACACCGTCTGGTTCGAGCTGCACGAAGACCTGATCGGCCTGTGCGGCCTGACCCGCGCGGAAGAGGCGGCGGCCGGCCGTGCCCACTGAGCCTGTTGTGATCACTGATTCCATGCCCACCCGCTGGATCGACTTCGCCCAGATCGACAATGTGCGCGACCTGGGCGGGCTCCCCGTAACCGGCGGCGGCACCACACGTTTCGGCATCGTCCTGCGCTCCTCCACGCTGCAGCAGGCGACCTGCGACGACCTGTCGCACCTGGTCGAGAAGCTGGGCCTGCGCACGGTCATCGACCTGCGCCTGCCCGACGAGGTGGAGCGCGAGGGCTACGGGCTGATCGCCGACTCCGGCCTGCGCATCGCCAACCTGCCGATCCGCAAGTCGCCGCAATCCTCGCTGGCCGCACGGGATCTGGTCCCCGACAAGACCCGCGTCGACCTGACCGAGCTGTACGGTCAGCTGCTCGGCGGCAGTGGTGAGCACATCGTCGAGGCGGTTCGTCTCATCGTCGATCCGGACCGCCATTCGGTGCTGTTCCATTGCGCCGCAGGCAAAGACCGCACCGGCGTGCTCGCCGCGGTCCTGCTGGACGCGGTCGGGGTCCCCGCCGAGGCGATCGCCCACGACTACGCCCTCACCAACGAGCGCATCCAGAAGGTCCGCGACCGACTCGACGCGCTCCCGTCCTACGAGGGCCTGCCGCAGACCAATACGGGCATCCTGGCCGTCTCTCCGGAGGTCATGCTCGGCTTCCTGCGGAATCTGCATGCCGAGCACGGCGGGGCCGCCAACTGGCTACTCGCCAACGGACTTTCGGAGTCCGAACTCCAGCGGCTCCGCGAGGTTCTGGTCGTCGCCTAGGCCTCAGTTCCCGGTCGCTGCCTCAGGTCCCGGTCGTTCCAGCCTGCGGCAGCAGCGACCGGACCCCCGCCGGGAGGCCGCCGCTCGCGGCAGCCTCCCGGACGAAACTCTCCAGCGTCGCCCGGAACGCCCCGGCGGCGTGCGTGGGTGTGACGTCCTTGCGATGGGCGAGCGCGACCGTCCGGTGCAGCCCGCGGGACTCGCGCCCGCCGTCGCCCGACAGCGGAATCCCGCGCAGCCCGGGCCGTCCGGCCAGCACCGTGGACGGGACGACCGCGATCCCGAGCCCCACCTCCACGAACCGCAGCACGGCATCCATCTCGCCGCCCTCGACCGCGAAACGGGGTTCGAACCCCGCCTCCCGGCAGGCCCCGATCGTCGCCTCCCGCAGGTCGTAGCCCGGCCGGAACATCACCAGCGGCCGATCCCGCAGATCCGTGATCCGCAGATGCGGACGCTGGGGCAGCGAACTGTCGTCGACCCTGGCGGTGACCACCAGGTCCTCGCACAGGATCGGCGTGGTGGCCAGCGGGGTGTCCTCACCAAGCGGCAGGATCACCAGCGCCGAATCGAGTGCGCCCCTGGTCAATTGCCGCACCAGATCCCGCGACCCACCCTCCTCCACCAGCAGCCTGATCCCCGGATACGCGTCGTGATACCGCCGCAGCGCATCGGCCAGCAGCCCCGAACACAGCGACGGCGTCGCCCCGAGCCGAACCCGCCCCCGCCGCAGCCCCGCGAGCTCCTGCACCTCCAGCCGCGCAGTATCCACATCCGCCAGAATCCGGGTAGCCAACGGCAACAACGCCTCACCCGCCGGAGTCAGCGTGATATTCCCCCGCGCCCGGCTGAACAGCGATGCCCCGAGCTCGCTCTCCAGCGTCCGAATCTGCTTCGACAACGACGGCTGCGCGACCCCCAGCGCATCGGCCGCCCTGGTGAAATGCCTGGCCTGCGCCACAGCCAAAAAATACGACAACTGCTGCAACTGCACAGTCGATAGCCTAGAACTATGAACTCCGCCATTCCGATTCCGAGTCGCTGATCACGAACACCCGTGCTCTCGAGCGGGGGCTGGTGGCGTATCGGGCGTGAGGTCGCCGCGCGGTGCGGACGGCGGACGGCCGTTGATCGAGAAGACCGCAATTTCCCATTCCGGCGGCCCGGTCGACGCCGTACTCTCGAATGGCATTGCCTCATGAGCGAGAAACCAACCGGTTACGAATTCAGGAGGTCGACATGCAAACCCAGGACAAGATCAGCACGGGAATGTTCCGTATCGATCTGGACAGGTTCTTCATGGAGCAGGCGCGCCGCGTGGTGTCCGGTCTCGGCGATGGACGCGATGACCGCCAGCCGGAGGCCGAGCAGCGTGAGGTGACCATCACCCGGAGCCCGGACAAGAGCGAGGTATTCGACCGCTGGATCCGGCAGTCGCTGAAGGACCCCCACGGCGCGAGAGCGACGATCACGATCACCGAGCTGGACAGTCACGGGGAACCCGTTCTGTCGATCAGTCTGATAAATGCCTGGACTCGCTCGTGGAACGTTCCCTCGCTCGAGGCCGGCAACGCCGGGCCGGCGAACGAGACCGTCACTCTCTCCTGCGACAGGATGAAAATCGAGCAGTTCTAGCCCGCGGCGTACCTACCGTCGCATGGGCTGTGCAAGGTCACGAACTCGACGATCGGATCCCAGCCGGCGGTCTCGACCCCCACGAGGCCGCCGAGCTGGGGTCTCGGGCCACCCATCGCATCGGTGTGCAGGCGCCGCTCTTGTCGCCGCGGCCGGACGATGACGTGTCCGGCAGGTCTTCGCAACACCTCGAATACTCTTCCGGCGATTCCTGATTCGAATAATCGCTGATGTGGGAGGGTGCGGCCCATGCTGATCGAATACGGGGTGTGGGTTACGCGATTGGCGCTCGCCGTGGTGTTCGGGTTGTCGGCCTGGGGGAAACTGGCCGATCGCGCCGGTACGCGGCAGGCGGTGGGGGAGTTCGAGGTGCCGGTGCGGTGGGTGCCCGCCGTGGCGTGGGGGCTGCCGGTCGCCGAGGCGGTGTTGGCGGTCGGCGTCGTGCTGCCGTGGACGGCCGTCGCGGCGGCAGTCGGCGCGCTGCTCCTGCTGACGGTCTTCACGGTGGTCATGGTCGGTTTGTTGCGGCGCGGCAAGCGCCCCTCGTGCTCATGCTTCGGCGCGGCGAGTACGACGCCGATCGGCGCGCGCAGCATCGTGCGCAACGGTGTGCTGATGGTGCTCGCGGCGTCGGTCGTGTGGGGCGGGTTGGCCCGTCCCTCGGTGCCCGCCGGACTGGCTGCCGATGCCGCGACCGGGCTCGCGCTCGGCGCGCTGCTGTGCGGGGTCCTGGCATGGCTGGTCGGCCAGGTCGGCGCGCTGCGGCGCCGGCTGGACGAGCAGGCGCTCTCGACGCTGGGCGCGGAGGGCCTGCCGGTCGGCTCGGTCGCGCCGGAGTTCGAGTTGCTCGACCTCGCGGGCACCCGCACGAACCTCGCGGACCTGCTCTCAGGAGGCAGGGCAGTGCTGCTGGTGTTCGTGCACCCGGGCTGTGAGATGTGCGCCGCGCTGGCCCGTGAGCTGCCGCGGTGGCGAGCGCGCACGGCCATGACCATGGTCGTCGTCGGGAACGGCGATGCCGATGAGCAGGCCGTTTGGGGCGCCGAACAGGGTCTGGGCGAGATCCCGTCGCTGGTGCAGCAGGGCAATGAGGCGGCGCTGCGATATCGCGTCCGCGGTACACCGTCGGCTGTGCTGATCGACGCCGAGGGCCGGGTCGCCGCGCCCGTTGCGCGGGGCGCTATCGCGATCCGTGAGTTGATATTCGCCGGGAGATCGATCCGAGCCCAGCTTTCCTCTCGAAGCAACGGCCACCACGCCGCTAACCAGGGTCAGAACTGACCCGTCGGTCCGGTTACCGCCGCCGGAAACCGGCCGGAGGTCCAAATCGATTGGCGCACAGAGAATTTCGTGTACACAGCGCTCTCGCGCCGATACGATGCTGAGTGCATCGATGCAGAACCGCGTACGAATCCCATCCACTACTTCTGGCAGGGAGATGTCATGGCGGACTTCGCATTCACCGATTACTCCGGCAAGGAATTCATCATCCGGCTCAATGACGAGCAGCGCATCGCGGAAGCGCGCCGGATCCTGTCCGGCGAGGAGCAGATGTCGATCCATGTCATGGGACGCATCAGGAAGCGGGTGGCCGACTACAACCCGGGTTGGAGCTTCCACCTCGACCCGGACACGATCAGCTTCTTCACTATGGCGATCGAGGTCTGCGACTCGTCTATCTCCTACGTCGAGGACAACCTGGACGAGGCTTGCGGCGCTTTCCTGCCGGGTTGCTTCTGGTGTCCGTGGTCGTCCCGACTCACCCGAGAGATCCGCTGATCGCGACGCCGAACCAGCGGACCCCGGCCGAGTGCACTCGGCCGGGGTCCGCTGGTTCGGTCTCCGTGTGACATCGTTCACGGGCCGCATTCACTACTTGCCGTAGTAATTCCGGTTGCAGCTCGGTGCATAGGCCAGGGTCATGGAGACCAGAGCGTTGGGGACTTGGACCGGGGGCGCGGAGCGGACGTAGTTTCCGCTGGTGGCTGTCGTAATACCTGAGCTCTACCGGACGACGGTGGGCAAGAAGGCCGTAATGGCGGTGACCGGGGGCATTCTGGTCCTTTTCCTCATCGCCCACATGGCCGGGAATCTCAAAGTGTTTCTGGGGGCGTCGGATTTCAATCATTACGCCGAGTGGTTGCGGACGATTGGTGAGCCCGCGGTGCCTCGGCGGGGGTTGTTGTCGGCTGTGGAGGTCGTGCTCGCGGTGAGCGTGATCCTGCACATGTGGTCGGCGGTCTCGCTTGCGCGTACGGCGCGGCGCGCCAGGCCGGTCGGGTACGCGGCGAAGAAGAAGTCGCATGCGCAGGGTTATGCCGTTCACACCATGCGGTGGGGCGGGGTGATCATCGCGCTGTATCTCGTCTGGCATCTGCTGGATCTGACCTTCGGCGCGGTGAATCCTCTGGGCCGCAACGCGACTCCGTACGAGAAGGTGGTCGCCGACTTCGCGCCGTCCCACTGGTACGTCACGCTCTTCTACGTTGTCGCCGTGGTCATGGTGGGTCTGCACCTGCGGCACGGTATTCGCAGTGCCGCCCGGACCCTGGGTCTGGCGGGCGCTCGCGGCTACGACCTGCTCGCGGCCGCCGTCTCGATCCTGCTGGTCGCCGGTTTCCTGGCCGTCCCGATCGCTGTCTCCTTCGGATGGGTGAAATAGCCATGAACGATAGTCTTTTCCGCGTCGGCGAGCCGATCGCCGACACCAGAGCGCCGGGCGGGCCGATCGCCGAGCGCTGGACCACCCGTAAGTTCGAGGCCAAGCTGGTCAATCCCGCGAACAAGCGCAAGAAGACGGTCATCGTCATCGGCACCGGGCTGGCCGGCGGCTCGGCGGGGGCCACACTGGGGGAGCAGGGCTATCGCGTGATCCAGTTCTGTTTCCAGGATTCGCCGCGGCGGGCGCACTCGATCGCCGCGCAGGGCGGGATCAATGCCGCCAAGAACTACCGCAATGACGGTGACAGCGTGCACCGGCTGTTCTACGACACGGTCAAGGGCGGTGACTACCGGTCCCGTGAGTCGAATGTGCACCGGCTGGCGGAGATCTCGACGCAGATCATCGATCAGTGTGTGGCGCAGGGTGTTCCGTTCGCACGGGAGTACGGCGGCCTGCTCGACAATCGGTCGTTCGGCGGCGCGCAGGTCTCGCGCACCTTCTACGCCCGCGGCCAGACCGGGCAGCAGCTACTGCTGGGCGCGTATCAGGCGCTGCTGCGGCAGGTCGACGCGGGCACCGTGGAACTGCATGCGCGCCACGAGATGCTCGACCTGATCATGGTGGACGGGGTGGCGCGGGGTGTGGTCGTGCGCGACCTGGTCACCGGCGCGATCCGGTCCTACACGGCCGACGCCGTGGTGCTGGCCTCCGGCGGGTACGGCAATGTCTACTTCCTGTCGACCAATGCCATGGGCTCGAATGTCACGGCCTCCTGGCGGGCGCACAAGCACGGCGCGTACTTCGCCAATCCCTGCTTCACACAGATTCATCCGACCTGCATCCCGGTCTCGGGTGAGCATCAGTCGAAGTTGACGCTCATGTCGGAGTCGCTGCGCAACGACGGCCGGGTGTGGGTGCCCAAAAACGCTGGGGACCAACGCAAGCCCGGCGATGTGCCCGAGCACGAGCGCGACTACTACCTGGAACGCATCTATCCGGCATTCGGCAATCTGGTGCCGCGCGACATCGCCTCCCGCGCGGCCAAGAACGTCTGCGACGAGGGGCGCGGAGTCGGGCCGGGCGGGCTCGGCGTCTATCTCGATTTCGCCGACGCCATCGGGCGGCTCGGCGTCGATGCGGTGAAAGCCAAGTACGGCAACCTTTTCACGATGTACGAGCGGATCACGGGCGAGAACCCGTACGAGATGCCGATGCGTATCTACCCCGCCGTGCACTACACCATGGGCGGGCTGTGGGTGGACTACGACCTGCAATCCACCATTCCGGGACTGTTCGTGATCGGGGAGGCCAATTTCTCCGACCACGGCGCCAACCGGCTCGGGGCCTCCGCGCTCATGCAGGGCCTGGCCGACGGGTATTTCGTCCTGCCGGCCACCCTCGGCGACTATCTCGCCCGCGGTCCGGCCGGGGAGGTGCCGGCCGCCGCGATCGCGGCCGCCGAGGCCCGGGTCACCGCGATGATCGACAGACTCCTGTCCATCCGGGGCGACCGCACCGTCGACTCCTTCCACCGCGAGCTCGGCCACCTCATGTGGGAGTACTGCGGCATGGAACGGACCGAGGCGGGACTGCGCAAGGCGCTGGTCCTGATTCCCGCACTGCGCGCGGAGTTCTGGGAGCGCGTCAACGTGCCGGGCTCCGGGGACGACCTCAACCAGTCGCTGGAACGCGCGGGCCGGGTGGCCGACTTCCTGGAGTTGGCCGAACTCATGGTCATCGATGCCCTGCACCGCACCGAATCCGCGGGCGGCCACTTCCGGGCCGAGTCGCAGACCGAGGACGGTGAGGCCCGCCGCGACGACGCAAACTTCTCCTATGTCGCCGCGTGGGAATGGAACCAGGACGAGCCACCGACGCTGCACCGGGAAGCGCTCAGCTACCAGTACGTCCAGCCCAGCACGCGGTCCTACAAGTAAGAGCGGAATCGAGAATGAAACTCACCCTGCGTATCTGGCGGCAGCGGAACTCCCGCGACAAGGGCCGGATGGTCGACTACGGCGTGGAGGTCTCGCCCGACGCGTCGTTCCTGGAAATGCTCGATGTCCTCAACGAACGGCTCACCGGCGCCGGCGAGGAGCCCATCGCCTTCGACCACGACTGCCGCGAGGGCATCTGCGGCGCGTGCTCACTCGTCATCGACGGCACTCCGCACGGCCCGGAGCAGGCCACCACCACCTGCCAGCTCCACCTGCGGAAATTCGCCGACGGCGACACGATCACCGTGGAACCGTGGCGGGCCAAGGCTTTTCCGGTCATCAAGGACCTGATGGTCGACCGCTCGGCCTTCGACCGGATCATCCGGGCGGGCGGCTACATCACCGCGCCGACCGGCGCCGCACCCGAGGCGCACTCGATCCCGGTCCCGAAACCCGACGCCGATCTGGCCTTCCAGGCCGCCGAATGCATCGGCTGCGGCGCGTGCGTGGCCGCCTGCCCCAATGGTTCGGCCATGCTCTTCACCGCCGCCAAGGTCACCCACCTCGGCCTCCTGCCGCAGGGACAGCCGGAGCGCCACTCCCGCGTCGTCGGCATGCTCGAAGCCCACGACGATGCGGGCTTCGGCGGCTGCACCAACACCGGCGAATGCACCCTCGCCTGCCCGAAAGAGATCCCGCAGGACGTCATCGGCCGCCTGAACAAGGACTTCCTCCGCGCTGCGAGAAAGGCCCGCTGACCCCCTGATGCGGCCACGCGGGAGAGAGCCGATCAGCACGTCTCGATCATGATCTTGCCTTCTTCACCGGGTACGACGATCGGGAGCAGGCGTTCGGCCTCGTCGCGGACAGCGGGGAGATCCCGGCGGGAAATGGTGGTGCCGGTCAGCAGTTCTGTTCCGGCCGAGGCCAATTCGGCGATATCGAGGCCCTCGACCGCAGCCCGGAGATGGACCGAGCGGAGCGTGGGCTCGATCGCCGGTCGGACCGTCGGGTAGAGCCGGCGGTAGGCCTGGGCGTCCGTCAGGTGGACGGTCCGGCGAATCATGGTGGCGCGCACCACTGTTCGATCACGCAGCAACGTGGTCAGATTCGCATGGCGGAAATCGGTGAGGCGCGACCACAGCCCCACATACGGCCAGTTCGGTTCCTGCGCCTGCACCGCGACCAGATGCCGGACCAGCTCGGCGGCGGGCATGGCGACCCGTTCGTTCAACTTCTGACGCAGTAGCAGCGTGCGGTTTAGGGTTCGCAGCGAGAGTTCCGGCATGGGTCCATTGTCGAACGGAAATAGGACAGTTCAGGTCCTATATGGAGGACGGGTATGGGCACGGTGACAGCGGGGGAGTTCCGGCACATCTACGACCCCAGCGAGCCGGATCAGTGCTGGTACATCAACGATCACACCCTGGTCCAGGACGTCGGCGGGCGCTGGCACCTGTTCGGCATCACCCATCCCGAGCCCGCCGACCCCTTCGACGAGACCGAGTTCGCGCACGCCACCGCCGACGACCCGCACGGCCCGTGGACCAAGCATCCCGCCGCGCTGACGGTGGACCGCGAGCGCGGCGAGACCCACCTGTGGGCCCCCTTCGTGGTGCGCGACGGCGACGCCTACTTCATGTTCTACGACGGCGGCGGAACCGACCGCACCGCAACGGGTATGGGCCTGGCCACCTCCGCCGACCTGTTCCACTGGACCCGGCATCCGGGCGGCCCGGTCTTCCGCGACGGCTACGACGCCCGCGACCCCATGGTGCTGCGGGTGGCCGGGCAGTGGGTCATGTACTACTGCGCGACCAGCGCCCCCACCGGCGGCAACCATGTCGTCGCCTACCGCACCAGCCCGGACCTGGTGCACTGGAGCGACCGCCGCATCGCCTACACCGACCCGTCGACCGGAACCGGCGCGGGCAATACCGAATCGCCGTTCGTGCTCCGCCACGCCGGCGCCTGGTATCTGCTGATCGGTCCGCGCCCCGGCTATGTCGGCACCGAGATCTTCCGCGGCGACAACCCTTTTCACTTCGACGCGTCCGGCCGCGTGGGGCACGTACCCGCCCACGCGGCCGAGGTGATCACCCACGAGGACGCCCTCTGGATCACCCACGCGGGCTGGGCGCAGGGCGGAGTCGCGCTGGCCCGCTTGCACTTCCCACGCTGAGACAGCCCGGCCCGCGTTCACCCCGAAAATCCGATTTCGGGCGCGGCGTGCGGCCTGAACTGGAATTCTGAACGGAGTCGAGAGTCCACCCAGTGCGGGGAGGCAGGCAGTATGGCCCGAATCGGCGTGATCAGTCTTTCCGACGGCCGCGACTATGTGCACGGCGGCATCGTCGGATTCATCCGGACCGCGGAGGACCGGCTCGTCACCGAGCTGACCGCGGCCGGGCACATCGTGATTCGCGGTGTGCAACCCATCGGCGGCAACGACCAGGCGGTGCGGGTAGCCCGGCAGGTGGAGGCGGCCGGGGTGGACCTGACCGTGCTGCACTACGCGGTGTGGGCGTTCCCGCACTTCACCATGCTGGCCGCGGGCGCGCTGCGCGGGCCGCTGCTGCTGCTGTCCAATATCGACCCGGTGCAGCCGGGCATGGTGGGCATGCTGGCGGCGGGCGGCGCGCTGGATCAGATCGGCCGCGCGCACGCCCGGCTGTGGGGCGATCCCGCCGATCCGGACCTGATCGCGGCCATCGGGGAACGCGCTCGCGGTGCGGCGGCGGTGGCCGGCCTGCGGGGCAGCACCTTCGGGCGCATCGGCGGGCGGCCCATGGGCATGAACACCGCGGTCGCCAATACCGATCAGTGGCAGCGGGCCTTCGGCATCGATGTCGAGGAGATCGACCAGTGGGAGATCGTGCGCCGCGCCGAACTCGCCGACGCCGGTGAGGCCCGGGCGGCGCGAGAATGGCTGGAGCGCAATACCGCCGGGGTCCACTACGACGGCGGCAAGCTGACGCCGGAGCTACTGGAGCGGCAGCTGCGCTCCTACCTGGCCATGCGGGATCTGATCGCGGAGTGGCGGCTGGACTTCTCCGGCATCAAAGGACAGCCGGAGCTCACCCAGTACTTCGCCACCATGGACATCACCGAGGCGTTCCTCAACGACCCCTACGACTGGAACGGGCCCAAACAGCCCCACGTGTGCGCCACCGAGGCGGATATGGACGGGGCGCTCACCATGCAGCTGCTCAAGCAGATCGCGGGCACGCCGGTGCTCTTCGCCGATGTCCGGCACTATCACGCCGACCGTGACATATGGGATCTGTGCAATTCCGGCCAGCACGCCACCTGGTACGCGGCGCGCAGCGACGATCCGGCCGAGAATCTGGCCCGGGTGCACCTGTATCCGGAGGTGTTCTTCTTCCCGGCCGGCGGCGCGTCGGTGCATCACCTGGCCGCGCCCGGGCAGATGACGCTGGCCCGGCTCACCCGCCGCGACGGCGCCTACCGCATGCAGCTGATGCTCGGCGAGTTCGAGACCTACGACCCGGCCACCAACGAATCGCTGATGAAACAGTCCACCTGGGAGTGGCCGCACGCCTTCGCCCGCCTGGACGCCGACGCCGGGGACTTCCTGTCCCGCTTCGGCGCCAATCACATTCACGCCGTGCCGGGCGACCAGCGCGCCACCGTCCGCGCGGCCTGCGAACTGCTCGATGTCACGCTCGACGAGTTCAGCCGGGCGAGCTGACATGTTCCTCGGCATCGATATCGGCACCTCCGGATCCAAGGGCGTCCTGGTCGACCACGCGGGCACGGTCGCGATGAGAGCCGAACGACCGCACCGGGTTTCGACGCCGCGCCCGGGCTGGGTGGAGCACGACGCGGAGACCGTGTGGTGGGCCGACTTCGCGGCCATCGCCCGCGAACTGGTGGCGGCCGCCGACGGCGAACCCCTCGAGGGGCTCGCGGTGAGCGGCATCGGGCCGTGCCTGCTGCCCGCCGACGCTGCGGGCCGCCCCTTGCGGCCCGCCATCCTCTACGGGGTCGACACGCGCGCCGGCGACGAAATCGAGGAACTGAACGCGGAATTGGGCGCGCAGACGGTGCTGGAGCGCTGCGGCTCGCCGCTCACCAGTCAGGCGGTCGGGCCGAAGCTGCGCTGGCTCATCCGCCACGATCCGCGGGTGTGGCGGGCCACCCGGATGCTGTTGATGGCGAGCTCGTTTCTGGTCCATCGCCTCACCGGCCGCTACGTCCTGGACCATCAATCCGCCAGCCAGTGCGTGCCCATGTACGACCTGATGGCCCGCGAATGGGCCGTGGACTGGGCCGAATCCGTCGCACCCGGCCTGCGACTACCCGAATTGGCCTGGCCCACCGAGATAGTCGGCCGGATCACCGCCGAGGCCGCCGCGGCCACCGGCCTGCCCGCCGGGCTGCCGGTGACCACCGGCACCATCGATGCCTGGGCCGAGGCCGCCGGTGTCGGCGTCCGCGCCCCCGGCGACTGCATGATCATGTACGGCACCACCATGTTCCTCACCCAGGTGCTGACCGACCCCCGCCCCCAGCCCGGCCTGTGGACCACCTGCGGAACCTGGCCCGGCACGTACACGTCCGCCGCCGGCATGGCCACCTCCGGCGCGATCACCGACTGGCTGCGCACCCTCACCGGCAGCGATTTCTCCGAACTCGTCGACGAGGCCGCCCAGGTTCCGCCGGGCAGCCGCGGGCTGCTGGTGCTGCCCTACTTCGCGGGCGAACGCACGCCCCTGTTCGATCCGGACGCCCGCGGCGTGATCGCCGGTCTCACCGTCACCCACCAGCGCGCCGACCTCTACCGCGCGGTCCTCGAGGGCATCGGCTACGGCGTGCGGCACAACCTCGAGGCCATGGCCGCCGCGGGGGCTCCCGCCACCCGGCTGGTGGCCGTGGGCGGCGGCACCAAGGGCGGGCTGTGGACCCGCATCGTCTCCGACATCACCGGCCTGCCCCAGCAGCTTCCGGCCGACACGGTCGGTGCGGCCCTGGGCGACGCCCTGCTGGCCGCCGAATCCCTGGGCCTGGACACCGCCGCCTGGAACCCGATCATCACCACGGTCGAACCCGACCCGTCGGTCACCGCCCACTACGCCCCGTACTACCGCCACTACCGATCCCTTTACGACGCAACGAGAGCCACCGCCCACTTCCTCGCCCGGGAGCAACACCGCGCCGCCCCGTGACATCCGCTAGGGTCCGGCGGGGAAGGGCAGGTGGATGACTCGGTATCACCGCATCGCGGCGCAGGATCTCGGCCGCCTCGGGGCGCTCAGCGACGGAATCTTCGCTGTGGCAATGACATTGCTGGTGCTGGATCTGCACGTGCCCGCGGGCGAGGCGTGGCACGAGCGCTCGCTGTGGAGTGCGGGCGCGGTCTCCGATGAGCAACCGGTCTGGCATGCGCTCACCCACGTGGGCCCGCAGTTCCTCATCTGCCTGCTGGGTTTCCTCACCCTCGGCATGTTCTGGATCGGCCAGCAGACCCAGCTCAACCTGATGGACCGGGCGGACCGCTCGCTGACCTGGATCCACCTCATGTTCCTGTTCGGCATCTGCCTGGTGCCCTTCGCCACCGCGCTGCTGGCCGCTTTCCCCCAGTCCCGCCTGGCCCTGCTGGTGTACTGGGCCGACCTGCTGTATCTGGGCCTGGTCCAGCTCGCCGCGCTCCGCTATGCGCGCCGCGCCGGTCTGCTCGCCGAGCACATCGGACCCGAGGACCTGACGGCCATCCGCCGCCGCATCGGCATCGTGCAACTGCTGTATGCGGCGGCGGTGGTCCTCTGCCCGATCAGCACCTACCTGAGCATCGGGCTGATCATCGCTCTCCAGGTGAATTCGGCTGTCTCCCCGCCGATTCGCCCGTTCGATCGCTTCTGAGGGCTACTGCGCGGCGGCGAATCCGGCGCGCAGATCGGCGAGGATGTCGTCGATGCCCTCGATTCCCACGGCCAGGCGGACCAGGCCGGGGGTGACGCCAGCCGCGAGCTGCTCCTCGGGGGTCAGCTGAGAGTGGGTGGTGGAGGCGGGGTGGATGACGAGGGAGCGGACGTCGCCGATATTGGCGACGTGGCTGTGCAGGGTGAGGGCTTCGACGAAGCGCTTGCCCGCGTCGACTCCGCCGGCCAGCTCGAAGCCGATGATGGCGCCGACGCCCTTGGGGGCCAGCTGCTTTCCACGTTCGTACCACGGTGACGACGGCAGGCCCGCATAGGAGACGGCCGTGACCTCGGGTCGCGCGGTGAGGAATTCGGCCACCGCCCGGGCATTGGCGACGTGCCGTTCGAGGCGCAGGCTGAGGGTCTCCAGGCCCTGGCTGATGAGGAAGGCGTTGAACGGCGAGATGGCCGAGCCCAGATCACGCAGCAGCTGCACCCGCGCCTTGAGCGCGTAGGCGGGTGCGCCGAGATCGGCGTAGACCACACCGTGGTAGCTCGGGTCGGGCTCGGTGAATCCGGGGAAACGTCCACTGCGCCAATCGAAGGCGCCGCCGTCGACGATCACGCCCGCGATGGCCGCGCCGTGGCCGCCCAGGTACTTCGTCGCGGAGTGCACGACGATGTCCGCCCCGTGGGCGAGCGGCTGGATGAGATACGGGGTAGCGACGGTGTTGTCGACGATGAGCGGGATCCCGGAACCGTGCGCGACCTCCGCGATGCCGGGAATGTCGAGAATGTGGTTCTGCGGGTTGGACACCGTCTCCCCGTAGAAAGCCTTGGTGTTCGGGCGGATTGCCGCCCGCCACTGGTCGAGGTCGTCCGGATCCTCGACGAAGCTCACCTCGATGCCCAGCCGCGGCAGGGTGTACCGGAACAGATTGTAGGTGCCGCCGTACAGCCGCGGGCTGGACACGATGTGGTCCCCGGCCCCCGCGAGGTTCAGGATCGCGAAGGTCTCCGCCGCCTGACCCGAGGCCAGCAGCAGCGCGGCCACACCGCCCTCCATCGCGGCGATCCGCTGCTCCACCGCGTCCTGGGTGGGATTCATGATGCGGGTGTAGATGTTTCCCGGCTCGGCCAGCCCGAACAGCGCGGCGGCGTGGTCGGTGTCGCGGAAGACGTAGGAGGTGGTCTGGTAGATCGGCAGCGCGCGGGCGCCGGTCGCGCCGTCGGGCGTCTGCCCCACGTGGATCTGCTTGGTCTCGAAACTCCAGGCGGCGGTGGGGTCTTCGGGCAGAGCGGATGCGGTCATCGGGGCCTCCGGTGGGTTGGGGACGTGTTCCTACTGGGTGACGAGGGTGGTCTCGACCGGGGTCCGGCCGGTGGTGAGATCCAGGACAGGGCAGTGCTCGTCGACCGCCCGCTGCAATTCGGCGTAGCGCTCGGCGGACTCGGGTCCGCTGATCCGCACGGTCACGCGCACCGCCTGGAATCCGGGGCGGACCGTGTCGTCGAGTCCGAAGAAGCCGCGCACATCGAGATCGCCCTCGGCGTCGACGGCCAGCTCCTCGATGGCCACGCCGAGCCGCTGCGCCCAGAACCGATACGTCACCACCTGGCAGGCGATCAGCGAGGCCAGATACACCTCGACGGGATTCGGCGCGGACCCCGCGCCGCCGAGTGCCGGCGGCTCGTCCACCCGAACCGTGTACCGCCCCAGGGCAATCGCGCTCCCGACGGTGCCCTCCGGTGTCCCCGCGGCCCGGAACACCACCGCGGCCTGTGCGGGATCCGCGGCCACGGCCCGGCCGGTCGCCTCGACGATATCGTTCAACGGAGTGCTCAGCTCGGTTGTCATACCGCGTGAAGCTACGACCCGGCCACCGGTACCGACGATGGTTACGCTCGCCGTGAGCGCAATCGCGGCTGGTCGCACGGCCCGGAGCTACCCGCCGGTCATGTGATGGTTGTCAACTGGTCAACCGTTCGGCAGACAGGGTTGCTCGGGGGTGGTATGAATTCGCGGTGGCATGGACTTTGCGGCTCAGCGAGGACGAAGAAGCTGCGCTGAGTGCGCAGGCGGCGATGGAAGGGCGGTCGAAACACGACATTGCCCGGGACGCCATCCGGACCTACATCACCCGGCACCAGACCTGGGACGACTATCTGTCCGACGGTCCGGTCGTCTACGGGTAGTAGGTGTCGCGTATCTCGGTGTAGCGCTGGCGAATAGCGGCGCCGATCCCCACTGCCAGAGCATGGAATTCGGTGCCCGCGGGGGTCGGCCAGCGGGGTGGGCGGGGCCCACCGCGCAGGGCCCACGCGGCCTGGCGGGCCGCGCCGAGGGCAACGTATTCGTTCGGATTGGGCACCGTGACGGTGCGGCCGAAGATGGTGGCGGCGGCGTGCGCGATGAGGCGGGAGCGGGATGCCCCGCCGATCAACAGGATTCGATGCGGCACCGTCGGCAGACGGTCCAGGGCCTCGGCGATATTGCAGAGCATGCCCTCGATGGCGGCGCGGGCCAGATGGTGCGGACGCATGGTGTGCGGGCGCAGGCCGTGCAGGCTGCCCGTGGCGTACGGCAGATTCGGGGTCCGCTCACCCGCGAGATAGGGGAGCAGGGTGAGACCGTCCGCGCCCGCGGGCGACTGCGCGGCCAGCACCTCCAGGCCGGACACATCGATGCCCAGCAGCATCGCGGTCGCGTCCAGCACCCGGGCGGCATTGAGCGTGCACACCAGCGGCAGGAACGCCCCGGTGGCGTCGGCGAACCCGTTCACCGCGCCGGAGGGATCGGCGCTGGGGTGCGCGGCGCGGGTGAAGACGGTGCCGCTGGTCCCGAGCGAGACCACCACATCCCCCTCCCCGATGCCCAGACCCAGTGCGGCGGCGGCATTGTCGCCGGTGCCGGCCGCCACCAGCCGCCCGCCCGGCGTGTGCCCGGCGATCTCGGCGGGCGCCAGCACCCGCGGCAGCGCGGGACTGCGGCCGCGGAAGGCCAGCGCCAGCAGATCCGGCCGGTAGGCGCCCGCCGCCGGTGACCAGTACCCGGTGCCGGAGGCGTCACCCCGATCGGTGGTCGGCTCGGTGGCCGGATCACCGCCGCGCAGCTGCCAGGTCAGGTAGTCGTGCGGCAGCAGAACCCGGACCGTCCGGTCGGCCAGTTCGGGTTCGTGATCGGCGAACCAGCGCAGCTTGGCCACCGTGTGCGCGGCCAGCGGCACACTCCCCACCGCGTCCGCCCACGCCTGCGGCCCGCCCAGCTCGTCCACCAGCTGTGTCGCCGCCTCCGCGGACCGGGTGTCGTTCCACAGCAACGCATCCCGCACCGGATGCCCGGCCGCGTCCAGCGCCACCAGCCCGTGCTGCTGCCCGGCCACCGCGATGGCCTCCACATCGCGCATCATGCGATCACACGCCGCCCGCAGCGCCTCCCACCACATGAGCGGCGGCACCTCGGTCCCGTCGTAGTGCGGAATCTGGCGGTGCCGCAATATCGTTCCGGTATCGGCATCGCACACCACGATCTTGCAGGACTGAGTGGACGAGTCCACTCCGGCAACGACCGTCATTGGCCAGCCACCACCCTCTATCGTGCCGCCGCCCGTCCGGGATGCAGCTGGATCTTGCGTCCGGTGCCCGCGCGGAAGGTCCGCAGGGCATCGCCGAATTCGTCGAGTGCGAAGTCGTGGGTGATCACGGTGTCGGCGTCGATGACGCCCTCACCGAGCAGGTCCACGGCCCGTCCGAAACTGTGCAGCACGGCCATGGAGCCGACGATGGTTATCTCGTCGTTGTAGACGCGGAACGGCGAGATGCTCGCCCGCGCCGCCGCCGGTGCCACCCCGAACTGCTGATAGGTGCCGCCGCGCCGCACCCGGGACAGCCCGTCCTCGATCGCGGCCACCGTTCCGCTGCAATCGATCACGATCTCCCAGCCCTCGGGCCGGTCCATGTCCTCGGCGGACACGGTGGCCGCGTCCGCGCCCAGCGTGCGCGCGGTGGCCAGCCGGTCGGCATTGGTGTCCACCATCGACACCGACGCCGCGCCCGCCGCGATGGCCAGCTGCAGCATGAGCAGCCCCATGGTGCCCGCGCCGTAGATCAGGTAGTGCGATCCGAGTCGCCGTGGCAGCACATCGAATCCGTGCACCGCGCACGAGAGTGGTTCCACCAGTGCGCCGTGCGCGGGCGGCACATGCCCGGGCAGCCGATAACAGTTGGCGGCGGGCACTTTCACGTACTCGGCCATGGCGCCGTCCACGGTGTCGCCGATGGCGCCCCAGTTCTCGCAGAGATTGCCGCGCCCGATCGCGCAGTAGTGACAGCGCCCGCAGAACAGCGAGGGATCCACCGCCACCCGGTCACCGGCCCGCACCCCGGCCGCGTCCGCGCCGAGCGCCACCACTTCCCCCGCGAATTCGTGGCCCGGCACGATCGGATAGGGCGTGGGCGGGAATTCGCCCTCCACGATATGGATATCGGTACCGCATATCCCGACCGCATCCACCCGGATCACTACCTCACCGGTGCCCGGAGTAGGATCCGGCACGGATTCGACCGAGAACTGTCCGGGCTTCTCGACCACCAAGGCGCGCATAGCAATAACCATGCACCCGCGTGCCACCCGTTCGACGCGTTTTACGCAATAGCAATCGCAATCTTTCTGTTTTCCCGCAATCGTTACGGGGACACGCGGGGGATCAGGGGAGGGCGTGATACCAGAAGGCGGTGGAGGCCACATGCGCCTGGTCCAGCGGTAGGTAATGGCCGTCCGCGCGCCAGCCCAGCGCCTGCACGGTGGCGCGCAGGCCGTGGTCGAAACAGATCGGGTCGGGAATGTGCCAGCGGTACATGCCGAATCGCTGGTGCGGTTCGTAGATTCGATGCGGCGGCAACACCTGCGGCATGCCCAGATAGGGGGTGGAGTACGGTCGATAAGCGCCGTCGAGCTCGAAATTCCAGGCCCCGCCGAAATAGTCCTCGGTGCCGGTCCCGCACAGGGTGGGGAATTCGGTGTCGTCGTCGAGATAGAACTTCAGCTCGCCCTCGCCCCACCAGCCCGCCGCCCGCGGCTGCACGGCCAGATACGTCCCGGCATACCGTCCGGGACCGCCGTCGATCTCGACGATCGGATGCTCCGCCGGGTTGCCCAGCGGATCGGAGCAGCGCCACCGGGCGTGCAGATACCCGGCGGCGCCGGGTAATTCCTCCTCCAGATAGGTGATCTGGTAGTACACCGGCGCGGCCCGCTCGGACCCGTTGTGCAGGGTGATGAGCGCGTGAGTGTGGAAGGGCATGGGCCAGTAGCTGTTCAGCCCGCCGGCGGGCGCGACCACCACCATGGCGGAATTGATCAGCGCCAGCTGATCCCAGCCGTTGCAGAAGAAGTCGCCCAGCGGCACCGCGACGCCCGGTTCGGGCGAACCGTCCCAATACATCTGGAGGGTGAAGTCGCGCAGCAGCGCGCGATCGGTGGTGAGCCACAGGTGCCGGATCACACCGGGCCCGGAAAGGTCGGCGAGCGTGGCGGTTTCGCCGGGCGGCAGATCGATGGACGGCGACACCTTCCACCCGCGTCCCAGCCCCGCGGCCGCGAAGGCCCCGGTTCCGGAGATGGCACGCCCGCCCCCGCCGGCCGCGCCGGTGGGGTTCTCCGCGCTCACCGAGCGGGTGCGCCGCCCGTCCAGCTGCCAGATATCGTGCACCATGCGAATTTTCGCATGTCGATCACGAATGTGAAGCGGACATGCGGCGGACATACGAATGCCGACGCCGTCCCACGCACGGCGCCGGCATTCCGGGAACTGCTACTTACCGACCAGCTTGGACTTCAGCGCGGCGACGGTCGCGTCGTCGACGCCCAGGCCCTGCGACAGGAAGTTGTCGAAGGAGCCGAAGCTCTGCTGGACCGCGTCGAAGGAGGCGTCCAGGTAGTCGCGGTCCACGCCGAGCACCGGCTCGAACAGCGACGGATCGGTGACCAGGCCCTTGGCGACCAGGCCGTCCAGCGTGGCCTTGTTCGACGCGGCCAGGTTGTCGTTGGACGCCAGGTAGTTGTTGTAGATCTGGCCCTTCGGCGCGCCCAGGGCGCTCAGCAGGATGGCCGACATCCAGCCGGTGCGGTCCTTACCGGCGGTGCAGTGGAACAGCACCGGGCCGTTGGCGTTGGCGATCTCCTTGACCGCGGCGCTGAACTGCGAGCGCGCGGTCGGGTCGGTGACCATCCACTTGTAGTAGTCGACCATGTACTGATGGCCCTTGCCGTCACCGAGCAGCTGCTGCTGCACGGCCGGGCCGCCCTGCACGGCCTTGGCGAAGAACAGGTAGAAGTCGTTGTTCGGGTCGTAGACCGGCAGCGACTTCTCCGGGATGGAGGCCGGCAGCTTGTCCGGGTTCTGGCCGCGCTCGGTCGGGCTGCGGAAGTCGATGATCTCGACGATGCCCGCCGACACCAGCTGCTGCTGCTCGGCGTCGCTCAGCTTGTTCAGCGCGTCGGAGCGGAAGACCGAACCGTCCTTGACCTTGCCCCCGCCGCCCTGGGTCGGGATGCCGCTCAGGTCCCGGGCGTTCGGCGCGGACGGCAGGTCCAGTGACGCGCCCTTGGGCGTCTGTAGCACCGGCACGGGCGCCGCCAGCGCCGGGGTGACGGCGATCGGGGTGAGGGCGATGAGCGCGGCGGCTACACCGGTGAGTGTGCCGCGTACGGCGCGCGAGATCGTCACTAGGGGGTTCCTTTCGGTCACGGACCGGGTGGTGGGGTGTCCCGGTCCGGGCTTCTGGCGCGGGCCCGGCTGCCGGATACGGCGTGGGCCCGCGGGTCCGGGCATGACCGACCGGCCTCGGGCGCGAGCGCGGGAGCGCGCCCGAGGCACGGTGCGGTTGCCGGCCGAGCTATTCCGCGTCGGCCAGCAGCGTGATGGTTCCGGCGGCGCCGTCGACCCGGACGCGCTGGCCGTCCTGGAGCGCCGTGCTGGCGGTCTTGGTGTCGACGACGCACGGGACGCCGAACTCGCGGGCCACGATGGCGGCGTGCGAGGCCGCGCCGCCGATATCGGTGACCACCGCGCCCGCGTAGCCGAACATGGCGGTGTGGCCGGTGTCGGTCACCGCGGCCACCAGGATGTCGCCCGGCTCGATGTCGTCGTCGAGGGTCAGCACGCGCTTGACGGTGCCCTCCACCACGCCCGGGCTCACGCCCAGGCCGGAGATGGTGTCGCCGACCGCGATCGCGCCGGAGATCTCCTCCGGCTCCCACGGGCCGTTGACCACATCGGGCATCCGGATGGCCTGGAAGCGGGTGCGCTCGGCGCGGCGGCGCGCCACCCGCTCCTGCAGATCGGCCGGGGCCCAGAGGATTTCGTCGAGGTTCAGGAACGCCGAATCCTCGATCGCGGTGAGCTTGCCCGCGTGCACCAGGCGCGCGGCCCGCTCCTGGGTGGCCAGACGCAGGCAGTTGGTGACCCTCACGACGGCGTCGCGGGCGCGCTCGCGGTAGACGGTCGCGCCGACGGCCATCTTGGCGGTGCGGCTGGTCGGCTCCGGCACCGGTTCGCGGTGCGGCGCGGGCATTTCCGCGGCCCGCCCGGCGGCGGTGACCAGCAGCTCGGGACGGTCGCCGAAGGTGGCGTTGATGAGCTCGCACTCGCCCGGGCCGCGGTGGCCGATCCGGGCCAGCTCCTGGTCGAGGGCCTGCGAGAACTCCGGCGACTTCTCGCGGGCGGCCGCCACGTCACCGGTCTTGGCCAGCGCCTGCAGTCCGGCGTCCTTGCGGCACAGGGCCGCCAGCCGTTCCACGGCCAGCATCGTCTTGGCCGACTCCAGGCGATTCAGGTCGATCTTGACCTCGCCCTTGTGCGCGGCGGTGGCCGCGCCGGTCATCATGACGCCGATGGAGGCCGCCTGCCACGCCTGGTTGAGGCGGTCGCGCCAGAGCAGGGCGCGGGCGTGCAGCTGCTCGTCGGTGAGCTCCGAGATCTGGTCGCGGGTCAGCGCTTCCGCGTGCGAGGCGGCATTGATGTGCTCGGCGGTCTTGCTGTAGCCGAGCGCGGTGGCGGCGACCCGGCCCATGGCCTTGAAGGTGCCGGCGCGGGCGGCCAGGCCGGTCGGCATGGCCGGGCGGCCCTCGGGGTGCAGTTCGACATCGCCGATGGTGCCGTAGACGTCGCGGCGCACGCTCTCCTCGTCCCAGCCGGGCATGTTCTGCGCGGAGAAGACGCCGATGGAGGCATTGATGTACACGCTGTGGCCGAGCACGCTGGTCACGCGGGACACCCAGTGCTCCAGCGCGATTCCCTCGATGGCGATCATATGGCCCATGGCCTCGTTGCCGAGCCGGATCGCGCCCGCCTGCAGATCGATGGTCAGCGGGGTGAGCGGGCCGGGCAGCGCCTCGGAGGTGTTGGTAGCGGTGTAGACCGGGATGCGGTCGTCGACCATGTCGTCGAACTCGCCCTGCAGGCCTTCGGGCGCAGCCGATTTCAGCGCGTAGCCGTCGGAGGTCGGGGCGTTCTGGGGCACCACGTGGGTGGGCAGCGGAATCGCGCCGCGGCGAGCGCGGATACCGGAGCCGCCGCTCTTGCGGCCGTGCAGCGCGCGCGCCACGTCGGCGATCACCTCGGTGGCGGTCCAGCCGTAGCGGAAGCCCCAGTCCTCGCGGGCGGCGCTCGCGTCCACCGGGGTCTGCGACGCCGACGACTTGGGCAGCCACGCACCGTATTTCACGCCCGCGTCGGCGAGGATGCGCTTCACCTCGGCGCTCGACACGTTGCCGGGCGCGGCCAGCTCGACCACGCCGCCGCGCTGCGACAGCGCCGCCAGCACCAGGAAGCGCTCCAGGTCGTCGTAGTGCAGCACCTGGATGCTGCCCTTGCCGCCGCCGGTCAGGCTCTCCAGCGCGCGCCAGCTGCCGCGGTCGATGCGCCGGCCGGCCACCAGCGCGGTGCGCACGACGAGCGCGTCCGCGCCGGAGCCGGTCACGATCTTCTCGACACTCGAATCGCCGCCCGCCGCAACGGGAACCACGAGGCGCGCACCGGAATCCTTGGCCGCCTGGGCGATTGCCGCCACCGCGGGACCGGCCAGGTGCACGACCGCGTCCACCCCGGCCACGGCCCGCGCGCAGACCTGGGCGTCGGACAGATCGCCGACGATCACCTCGACCCGCGGGTCCACGTAGCGGTGCCGCTGCCGGTCCAGGCCGACCACCTCGTGGCCGGCCGCCAGCAGCATGCGCGCCACGGCACGGCCGCTCGGCTCGGTGACACCGGTGACCAGAATCCGCATTGACTCTCCTCCTCATGCAGGCATCCCCAACCACAGTGACGCCGTTCACACACCATCCCCAGTGCAACGGGTGGCGACGGGTCACAGTCCCGGTCAACGGGATCGGTGAATCGCTCAGCAAGATGGGGCGCTAAGTGACGGCGGTCGGAGCGGGCACCGTCGAGGCATGACAGTGCGGAATCCGGTCACGCCGCGGGCGGCCGGCGAGGTGAGCCAGTACGACATCGAGACCGATGTGCTGGTCGTCGGGTACGGCGCCGCGGGCGCCTCGGCGGCCTACGAGGCGGCCTACGCGGGCGCCCGGGTGCTGGTGGTGGACCGGTCCGGCGGTCCGGGCGGCGCGTCGGCCATGTCGGGCGGCGAGATCTACCTGGGCGGCGGCACCCCGATCCAGGTGGCCTGCGGCTACGACGACACCCCCGAGGCGATGGCGGCCTTCCTGAAGGCGGCGCTCGGCGCGGGTGCGGACGCGGCCAAGATCGACGAGTACTGCGCGGGCAGCGTCGAGCACTTCCACTGGCTGGTCGACCGCGGCGTGCCGTTCAAGCCGACCATGTGGGACGCCCCCACCTGGGTGCCGCCCACCGACGACGGGCTCATGTGGCTGGGCGAGAACAGCTGGCCCTTCACCGAAGTGGCGTACCCGGCCCCGCGCGGGCACCGGCCCACCGCCAATGACTTCGGCGGCAAGCTGCTGATGGAGTGCCTGGCCGGCGCGGCCGAATCCGCCGGCGCCACCGCACTGTTCGACACCCACGTCGGCACCCTGATCGTGGACGGCGACGGTGTCGTGGCCGGAGTGGTCGCGCGGCGGTACGGCAAGGAGATCACCATCCGCGCCCGTCGCGGCATCGTGCTCACCACCGGCGGTTTCGTCGACAACGACGACATGCTCGCCGCCCACGCGCCGCAACTGCTGGGCCACACCAAGGTCAGCGCGGGCACCGACGACGGTTCCGGCGTCCGCATGGCCCAGGCTCTCGGCGCGGCCGTGCGCCACATGTCCGCCGGTCAGGTCGGCATGTCCCTCATTCCCGGGCTGGCCGTGCGCGGCCTGGTGGTCAATGCCCTCGGCCGCCGCTTCATCAACGAGGACACCTACCCCGGCCGCATCGGCCAGCACGCGCTCTACCGCCAGAACATGGGCGGCAGCTGGGCGGGCGACGACACCGCGGTCTGGGTCGTCGTCGACGAGGACGGCTTCGAGGACGTCCCCGAGCCGCAGCGCTGGGGTGTGCGGCCCACCCACGTCGCCGAGACGCCCGCCGAACTGGAAGAGCTGACCGGCCTGCCCGCCGGCTCGCTCACCGCGGCCATCACCCGCTACAACGAATTCGCCCGGCAGGGAACCGATCTCGACCACCACAAGTCGCCCCGCTGGCTGCGCGAGCTGACCCCGCCGTTCGCCGCCATCGACGTCAAGGCCGGCGTGCGCCCGCCGTCGGAGGCCGGTGACCGTCGTGGCACCGGCGCATCCGTCTTCACCCTGGGCGGCCTCCACACCGACCTGGACGGCCACGTTCTCGACCTCGACGGCCGCCCCATCCCGGGCCTCTACGCCGCGGGCCGGGCCGCCAACGGCCTGCACGGCTTCGGCTATATCTCCGGGACATCCCTGGGCGACGGCACCTTCTTCGGCCGCCGCGCGGGCACCGCGGCCGCCCGCCGCGGATAGCCGATCGCTTTGCGTCGACACTCTCGGGCGGCAGGGCACGGAAGCCACTGCGGAACGGGGTTTCGGCGGCGTAACGGGCCAGTCGCTCCAGGATCGAGGCGAGAAGGCTTCGAGGTGGCCGGGACTCGCAGGCGATGAGGGTGACACCGCTCACACCGGGCCGAGGGCCATGGCTGCCGCCGCGCCGGCACCGCCGCCGCTCGGCGTCCGTGGTCGCTGTCCCTTGTCCGCAGCGGCGATCCGGCGGCCGGGTTGCTGCCGCGTCGGGTGAGTTGTGGTGGTCGATGGCCGTTTTGCCTCTGGAACGGGTTCTAGACTCGCCCGCTATGGAAATTCACATGCGGCAGCTGCGGTATTTCGTTGCGGTGGCGGAGGAGCTGAGCTTCACGCGCGCCGCGCAGCGGTTGCATGTGGCGCAGCAGGGGCTGAGCGCGCAGATCCGGCAGCTGGAGAAGGCGCTGGATCTGGTGCTGTTCACGCGGACCACCCGCAGCGTCGAGCTCACCGCGGCGGGGGCGGCCCTCCTCGAAGGCGTCCGAAGCGCTTTGGCCACACTGGAAATGGCGGTCGAGCGGGCGGGGGTGGCGCAGCGGCGGGAGTCGGATCGGCTGGTGCTCGGTTATCTGGAGGGCGCGGCGCTCACCCTCACCGAGCCGATCCTCGCGGCCTTCCGTGAACAGCATCCCGGGGTGACGGTCGACATGCGGCAGTTCACCTACGAGGAGCCCGCGGCCGGCCTGGAGAGCGGGACCGTCGACGTGGCGTTCGTGCGACTCCCGTTCCGCGCGGCCGGAATCCGCTTCGAGCCCCTGTTCGCCGAGCCGCTGGTGGCGCTGGTGCCCGCCGAGCACCGGCTGGCGGAACTGCCCGAGGTGCGGGTGCGGGACCTGCTCGACGAGCCGCTGCTCGGGGCGGCCACCACCGATCCGGAGTGGAATGCCTTCTGGGAGTTGCACGATCACCGCGACGGGCGGCCCGCGCCGGTGGTGTCCCGGTCGAGTTCGCTGCTCGAGGAGCTGCACAAGGTCGCGGTGGGGGTCGGCGTCGTGCTGACGGTGGCGTCGGCGCGGTGGATGCCGTTTCCCCGGGTCCGGGTGCTGCCGGTCGCGGACGCTCCGCACAACCAGGTGACGGTCGGCTGGCGCGTCGACCACGAGACGCCGCTGGTGCGGTCGTTCGTGGACGTCGCGCGCCGCGTTCGCGACGCCAACCCCGAGCTGGTCGCGCGCCTGGAACACCCCGATCTCGACGACTGCACCCTGCCGCAGCATCTGTGATCGACAACCGGGGCGTGTCAATGGCTGGGCGGCGGACTGAGCCCCCGTTGTCCGGGCGGTGTCGGCGCGCGTGTCGCTCTCGTGTGGCCGCCGTCGTGCGACCAGACTCGGGGGCATGACGGCGGACGAACAGCAGGGTGACGAGCACGGGGACGACGCCCGCGACGCGGTTACCGGGCGCGGCGAAACGACCGAACCCCAGCCGCCCGTATCTCAGCCTGCGGCCGAGCCCGAGCAGCCGACCGAGCCGGAACAGCCGACCGAGCCCGCCGAGACGACCGAACGTGCCGAGACGACCGAACGTGCCGAGACGACCGAACGTGCCGAGACGACCGAACGTGCCGAGACGACCGAACGTGCCGAGACAACCGGTCGCGATGAGACGACACCGGGCGAAAAGGTAACCGCGACTGGTGAATCGACCGACACGGGTGAGACGAATGGGCAGGCCGCAGGCGCGGCACGGCCGGCATCGCTGCGTTCACGGGTGTGGGCGGTCGCGGATCGGGCGGAGCGGGCCGTCAATCCGAGCTATCCGGGATTGGTGGTGGCCTGGATCTTCTTCCTCTGGGCGGTGTCGCCCTCACTGCTTCCGCGCACCTGGCTGTTCGAGGGTCTGGTGTGCGGGATCAGTGCCGCCATCGGATACGGCGTGGGTGGCGTGCTGGAGTGGGCCTTCAAGAAGTGGGTGCGGCCACGGCTGCCGGAGTCGGCCGAGGGCCTGGCCAAGCTCTGGCATCCGAGCGAGACGACCCGGGCGGTCAGCAAGGCCGTGATCGTGGTCGGGACCATCGCCGGCGCGGCCCTGGTGCTGGCCCGGTCGGCGCGCTGGCAGCGTGATCTCGAAGTGCTGATGGGGATGACGCCGACCACCACCTCGAGCTACCTGCGCGCCGAACTGGTGGCGGCGGCGACCCTCGCGCTGGTGATCGTGGCGTATCGCCTGGTGCGGTGGCTGATCCGGCTGATCGTGCGGCTGCTCAACATCGAATGGCGGGTGCCGCGGAACATCGCCTACCCGGGCGCGGTGATCGTGGTCGCGGTGGTCGCGGTGCTGCTGTTCCAGGGCGTGCTGGCGAAAGCCTTCTTCTCCGTGGCGAATTCGGCGTTCAGCCTGCGCAACGGCAAGACCTCGGCGAGCATCGTCCAGCCGCAGCTGCCCGAAAGGTCCGGCAGCCCACAGTCACTGGCGCCCTGGGACACCCTCGGGTCGGAGGGCCGCTGGTTCGTCGCCACCGCGCCGACCGCGGACCGGATCGCCCAGGTCACGGGAAGGCCCGCGCGCGAACCGATTCGGGTGTACGCGGGCCTGGACTCGGCGAACACGCAGCAGGACATCGCCGATCTGGTGGTGCGGGAACTGGATCGCACCCACGCCTTCGAGCGCAAGGTGCTGGTCGTGGTCACCACCACCGGAACCGGCTGGGTGGACTCCACCACCGCCTCGTCCATCGAGTACATGTACGGCGGTGACACCGCCATCGCCGCCACCCAGTACTCCTACCTGCCGAGCGTGCTGTCGTTCCTGTCCGACCGCGAGAAGGCCACCGAGTCCGGGAATGCGGTGATCCACGCCGTCCATGAGCGCTGGGCGCAGCTGCCGCCGGGACAGCGCCCGAAACTGCTGGTGTACGGGGAGAGTCTGGGCTCGCAGGGTTCCGAGGGCGCCTTCACCGGACTCGACGACATCCGCACCATGGTCGACGGCGTGCTGTGGGTCGGCCCGCCCAACTCCAACCGGATCTGGAGTCAGCTCGAGCGGCGCCGCGATCCGGGAACGCCGGAGATCCTGCCCATCTACGCCGACGGACTGATCGTCCGCTTCGCCGCCACCGCACCGGAACTGGGCCGCCCGGACCGGGCGTGGTTCGACCCGCGCGTGGTGTATCTGCAGCACGCCTCCGACCCGATCGTCTGGTGGTCGCCGGATCTGCTGTTCACGCAGCCGGATTGGCTGAAGGAGCCGCGCGGTGCGGACGTCTCCAAGTCCATCCGCTGGTGGCCGATCGTCACCTTCTGGCAGATCAGCGCGGACCTGGCCAACGCCCAGGGCGTCCCGTCGGGCCACGGCCACCGCTACGGCGACCTGCCCCTGGACGGCTGGGTCGCGGTGGCCCAGCCGCAGGACTGGAACCCGGACCTGGAACGCAACATCCGCAAGGCCCTCGACGAGGACATCACCTGGGAATACGCCCACAAATAGCCGCTGCACAGCGAGCGGTCCGTATCGAGCGGAACCCGGGTTCCGATCATCGGGACTATTTCGGATCGAAACACCGCGTTGGCCATAGCTTCGAGGGCAGGAAACTCTGGCACGAGGAGGAACGCCCGCATGACTAACAAGGTGCTCGATCGGGTCCGCGATCTGCTGCCCGCGATCCGGGAACGCGCGGTTCAGGCCGAGGCGCAGCGGCGGGTGCCCGACGCCAGCATTGCCGAGCTCACCGAGGCCGGCGTGTTCCGCATGCTCCAGCCGGCCCGCTTCGGCGGCCTGGAGGAGTCGCCGGTGGCCTTCTACGAGGTGATCCGCACCATCGCCACCGTCTGCCCGTCCACCGCCTGGGTGTCCTCGGTGCTGGGCGCGCACCCGTGGCAGCTGGCCCTGTTCGAGGACCAGGCCCAGCAGGACGTGTGGGCCGAGAACTCCGACACCCTGGTGTCCTCCTCCTACGCGCCGACCGGCAAGCTGACCGTGGTCGACGGCGGCTACGAGCTGACGGGTCGCTGGCAGTTCTCCTCCGGCTGTGACCACGCCCAGTGGGTGTTCCTGGGCGCGCTGGTGCCCACCGCGACCGGCATGGACTACTACACGGTCCTGGTGCCGCGCACCGACTACCGTATCGAGGACACCTGGGACGTGTCGGGCCTCGCGGGCACCGGTTCCAACGACATCGTCATCGAGAAGGCCTTCGTGCCGGCCCACCGCGCCTACTCGGCCGCGGACCAGGCCAACCTGGTCGGTCCCGGCCAGCAGGTGAATACCTCTCCGCTGTACAAGATTTCGTTCGGCGCGCTGTTCTCCAACACCATCACCGCCCCGATCATCGGTGCGGCCCAGGGCGCGTACGAGGCGCACATCGAGCGCCAGCGCGAGCGGGTGCGGCTGTCCTACGGCGGGCAGAAGGTGTCGGAGGATCCCTTCGCCCACGTCCGGATCGCCCGTGCCGCTTCGGAAATCGACGCCGCCGTGCTCCAGATGGAGCGCAATATGGGCGAGCAGCTGCGCTATGCGGAGGCCGGTGAGGAGATCCCGTTCGAGCTGCGCCTGGCCACTCGCCGCGATCAGGTGCGCGGCACCGAGCGGGCGCTCGAGGCGATCGACCTGCTGTTCAAGAACTCCGGCGGCCACGCCATCCGCCGCCCGAACATCATCGAGCGCAACTGGCGTGACGCACACGCGGGCAGCGTGCACGTGATCAACGATGTGGAGCGGGCCCTGGCCATGTACGGCAAGGGCGCCATGGGCCTCGAGGTCGCGGATCGGATGCTCTGATGACCCTGACCGCGGAGAACACCACCCGCTGGGTGACGGTCGACGGCCACGAGCTCCGCTATCACGAGGCCGGCGAGGGCCCGGCGCTGGTGCTGCTGCACGGCTCCGGCGCGGGCGTGTCCGGCTGGGCCAACTTCGGCGACAACCTGCCGGTGCTGGCGCAGCACTTCCGCTGCCTGATCCTGGATCAGCCCGGCTTCGGCGAGAGCGGCCGCCCGGAGGTGTACGGGCGCAACTACCTGCGCATCGCCGCCGACGCGGTGATCGGGCTGCTCGACGAACTGGGCATCGAGAAGGCGCACGTGCTCGGCAATTCCATGGGCGGCACCGTCGCGACCCTGCTCGCGCTCGAGCACCCGGGTCGCGTCGATCGCGTGGTGCTGATGGCGCCCGGCGGCGTCGGCGTGAACGTGCTCGGACCCGAACCGTCCGAGGGCATTACGCGGCTCATGGAGTTCAACGCCAACCCCACCGACGAGAAGGCCATGGGCTTCCTGCGGGCCATGGTCTACAACCAGGCCACGCTCACCGAGGAACTGGTGGCCAAGCGCCTGAAGGCCGCGGCCGATCCCAAGGCCCAGGCCGCCCTGCGCGACGCCTACGCCACCTTCTACAACCCCAAGCTGGCCGAACCGGTCCCGCTGTGGGCACGGTTGAAGGGCATCACGCAGGAGGTGCTCATCCTGTGGGGCCGCGATGACCGGGTCACGCCGGTGGAGGGCTCGCTCTTCGCCGCCCGGCAGCTGCCGAACGCGGACCTGCGCACCTTCGCCCGCTGCGGCCACTGGGTCATGGTGGAGCGCAAGGACGCCTTCGAGCGGTCCGTGATCGACTTCCTGAACAACGGCCTGTAGCAAGCGGTTTCCGATGTTCGGGGGTGGGATTTCCCACCCCCGAACTCGTTTTCCCGGTTTCGGCCCGGCGCTACAGTCCGAGCATGACGTGGACAGCCCCGGACATCACCCGATCCGCCCAGGTGCTCGTCGGCGACGAGCGGGCCATGCTGCACTCTCTGCTCACCCGCGGCCGCGAGATCCTGCTCTGGAAATGCCAGGGGCTCACCGGCGCCCAGCTCGCGACCCGCAGCGTGGAGCCGTCCACCATGTCCCTGCTGGGCCTGATCCGGCACATGACCGAGGTCGAACGCGGCTGGTTCCGGATGCGGGCGGCGGGGGAGTCGGTCGGCTACCTCTACTCCAGCGATACCAGCCAGGACGCCGACTTCGACGACACCATTCCCGAGCAGGCCGAGGCCGACTACGCCCGATTCCTCGAGGAAATCGCCGTGTGCGACAAGGCCATAGCCGATCTTCCTCTCGACCACACCGTCACCCATCCGCGCACCGGGACCGACCTCTCCCTGCGCTGGATCTACCTGCACATGATCGAGGAGTACGGCCGTCACGCCGGCCATGCCGATCTGCTGCGCGAACGCATCGACGGGGCCACCGGCTACCAGTAGCCCGCTTTTCCCCGACACGCGCACGATCCGAATGTGCCTTCGGCCGTGACAGATTCAGGTCGCGTAGCCGGCGGATCTACAGATTGTGTTCGTGCGCCCAGGCGGCCAGCTGCGTGCGGGAGGTGAGCCCGAGCTTGGTGAGGATGTGCTCGACGTGGGTCTCGGCCGTGCGGACCGAGATGACCAGGTCGGCGGCGATGCGCTTGTTGCTGTGACCGGCCGCGACCAGGCGGGCGACGTCCTTCTGACGGCGGGTCAGCACACTGGTTTCCGACAGGGTCGCGGTGGCCGCCCGCGGAGCGCGCTTCAGGGCGGGCGGCGGCGCAACGGGTTCCGGCTCGGCGGCGGTGCGGCCGAGGGCGTAGTCGATGGCCTCCTCCAGCGGCAGGCTCGCGCCCGCGCCGAACGCGGTGCGGAACGCCTCCTCGCCCAGCGCGTCCCGGACCTTGAGCCGCTCCTTCTCACCGACCGCGACGGTGATGGTGTGGGCCAGCCGAATCGTGCTGCGCTGCAGGGATTCCGCCGCACCGAGCAGGCGGGCGGCCCGCTCGTGGTCGCCGTCCGCGGAGACCGTCCAGGCCAGCCCCTCGAAGGCCGACGACAGCCAAATGCAGCGCTCGAACAGGGCCAGCTCCTCGATGGCGCGGCCGTGGAATTCGGCGGCGGCCTCGAGTTCGCCGCGCCGCCAGTGGTCGATCCCGACCGTCCACAGCGCCAGCCCGCCCAGCAGGTGCGAACCGCTGTCGGTGGTGAGTTCCAGGAAGCGCTGGGCCAATTCGGTGCGCCCCGGCGCCTCCAGCACCATGGCCGCCATGAAAGAGAAGGCGTGCGAGTCCATTTCGATGGCGTGCTGGCCGTGTGTGGCCGCCAGCTCGATGGCGCTGCGGCCCAGCTCCAGTGAGCGTTCGCGGTCGCTGGCGGCGAAGGCCAGCAGCGACCGGTCCAGCGCCACCTCGGCCATGATGTCGGTATCACCCAGGGCGGCAGCCAATTCCATGCACTCGCTCACCAGCCGCGCCGCCGACTCCTGATCACCCAGCAGGGCGGCCAGCGAGGCGGCCGAGGACAGCGCCTTGGCCCGCTCGGCGGTCCGCTCCGGATTCCGGGCCAGCGAATCGGTGAGCCAGCGGTAGCCCTCGGACAGGAAGCGGTTGTGCTCCCAGAACGGGCGCAGCACGGTCACCGTGGCCATGGTGCGCAGCGGCTCGTCCTCCAGCCCCGTGCGCAGGGCGGCACGCAGATTCGCGTGCTCGCGGCTCAGCTCCCGGAACCACGCCACGTCCTCCGCGGTCCAGTACGCGGTCTGCCCGCGCATGGCCAACTGCCGGTAATGCTCGCGGTGCCGCGCCCGGACCTCCTGGTCCGTGCGGCGCTCGGCGAGCCGGTCGGCGGCGAACTGACGGATCGGCTCCAGCATCGAGTACCGGGCGACATCCCCGTCGAAGCGCAGCATCACCACCGACTTGTCCACCAGCCCGGTCAGCGCCTCCATCAGCGACGCGGACCCCAGCTCGCACACCGCCTCCGCGGCATCGATGTCGAAACCGCCCGCGAACACCGAAAGCTGTTCCCACAAGGCCTGTTCCGCCGCGGTGCACAGGTCGTAGCTCCAGCGGATCGCGCCCTCGATGGTCTGCTGGCGCTGCGGCGCGGTGCGCGGTCCGGCGCTGAGCAGCCCGATGGTGTCGTCGAGACGGTCCAGAATCTGCTCCGGCGTGAACATGCGCAGCCGCAGCGCCGCCAGCTCCAGCGCGAGCGGCATGCCCTCGAGGCGGCGGCAGATCTCCGCCAGTACCGGCCGGTTGCCGGCGGTGGCCTGGAAGCCCGGGTTGGCGGCGCTGGCGCGCTCGATGAACAGCTGCAGCGCGTCGCTGTCCTCGTCGGCGGTCTGGGCCACGGTCAGCGGCGGCACCGGCATGACCTGTTCGCCCGGTATCCCGAGCACCTCGCGGCTGGTGGCCAGCACCCGCACATCCGGTGTGGTGGCGATGATCCGGCCGACCAGCGCGGCGCACGCCTCGATCAGATGCTCACAGTTGTCCAGAATGAGCAGCAGCCGCTTGTCGGCCAGGAATTCGGTGAGCCGGGGCAGCGGCGCGGTGGATTCGTCGCGCAGGTTCAACGCCTCGGTGACACTCAGGGTGACCAGCGCTGGATCCTGCACATCGGCCAGCTCGACCAGCCATACGCCGTCGGGGAACGCGCGCGCGACGAGGTGCCCGATCTGTCGTGACAGGCGGGTCTTTCCCATGCCGCCGGGACCCAGCAGGGTGAGCACCCGGGTGGTGGGCAGCAGGCGCTTCGCAGTAGCCAGCTCGTCGCGGCGGCCGACGAAGCTAGTTACCTCTTCGGGGAGGTTTCCATTGACACGCCGCGCCATGGCGTCAAACCTATGTGATTTGCCGCATTCTGTGCCAGCAGGTTCGCATAAACGCAGCTCGCGGCCGCTGCTGATGTGTGCGGCGATACACTCGACCGGGTGCCGAGCCGAACGCGCCGAGCCCGCCTGGCGGACGTCCACGAATTGGCGGCCGGTATGCCGCACGTGACCATCGAGCACGGGCCCGCGGGCAACCCGGTCTACCAGGTCGGCCGCAAGTCCTTCGTCTACTTCCGGACCCCGCGCCCCGACGCCGCCGACCCGGTGACCGGGGAGCGGTACGACGACGTCATCATCTTCTGGGTGCCGTCGGAGGACGACAAGCTGGCCCTCGCCCAGGACCCGGATTCACCGTTCTTCACGACCCCGCACTTCCAGGGGCATCTCTCGGTCCTGGTGCGCGGCAGTCGAATTCCCGAACTCGGCCTGCAGGAGCTCACCGAGGTCGTGCAGGACGCCTGGCTTTCGCGCGCCTCGGCGGCCAGGGCGCGACGGTGGCTGGCCGAAAACGCGCCGGGGACAGGCAAATCCGGCTGAGGCTCAGGCCGGGGAGGCCGCCGGGGTCAGTGCGCCGCGCAGGGCGTCGATGATCAGCTTGCGCGCCTCGGTACCTTCGGGAGTCGGTGTCAGGGGATAGACGTGGACCAGTTCGGGCGCCTCGTGATAGTCGACCTCGACGCCGGCGGCCCGGGCCTTGCCCACCATGATCCGGGTGTCGGGCACGAGGATGTCGCGGGTGCCGCAGAAGACGGTGAGCGGGCCGAGGCCGGTGAAGTCGGCGAACAGCGGGCTGACCCGCGGGTCGGTGATCGAGAGCGGGCCGCGCCAGTGGTCGCCGAGGACCAGGCCGCCATCGCGTCCGAGCCAGGGATCCTCGGCCTGGACGGTCAGGATCTCCGGATTGCTCAGGCTCAGGTCCAGGGCGGGTGAAATCAGCACTGTCCGAGGCACTGCCGGTTGCTGCTCGTCGCGGAG
Organism: Nocardia sp. NPDC004711; assembly: GCF_053601595.1. Taxonomy (NCBI): domain Bacteria; kingdom Bacillati; phylum Actinomycetota; class Actinomycetes; order Mycobacteriales; family Nocardiaceae; genus Nocardia; species Nocardia sp. NPDC004711. Next base: position 123,350 of record NZ_JBSGCB010000003.1, read on the forward strand.
CAGGACCGCCGTGGACAACGCGATCTGGCCGCCCGCCGAATCCCCCGCCAGGCAGACCTCGCCGTACTTTTCTCGATTGGCGCGAACAAGATTCGCGAAGGCGGGGATCACCTGATCGGCGGTGCCGTAGGGGATGAGCGGATAGATCGGCACCGTGACCGTCGTGCCCGCCTCGGCCGCGATATCGGCGGCCAGCTGCCAATGCTGCCGGGCGACCTCATTGACCCAGCCGCCGCCGTGGCAGTACACGACATTGCCTCGGGCGCGCCCGGATCGGGGCGTGAGGGTGTAGATCGGCCAGCCGTTCTCCCGGCGCACCTCGATGGTCACATCCGCACGCAACAGGCGCGGCGGGCCGTACGCCTGGGGCCGGAGGCTGCGCTCCCGAATGTGCTCGCGTGCACCCTCGGCGCTGATGAACGGCCGATTGGCCCGGACGACCCGCAGATACGCGGGCACCGCCCGACTGAGCAAGCTGGGCATCAGCGCCTCCCGTGCGATAGTCCGTCTGCGGCCTCGACCATACCGAATCGGACCAATGCCCTAGCTGTGTTCGATGACCGCGCCGGTCAGGAAGGCGGACATGGCGGCGGCGACGGCATCCGGCTGATCGAGCATCGACAGGACGTAGGCGTCGTCGATCTCCACCAGGCGCGCCTCGGGAATCAGTTCGGCCAGGCGGCGGCCGTGCTCGCGCGGCATCACCTTGCCGGCCGACGACCACAGGATCAGGGTCTCGCCCCGGAAGTCGCGCAGCGCTTCGGTATTCGCGATGAGCTCGGCCTTGTTGCGGCGGGATCGGGCGTAGGCGAGCAGATCGCGCTGAATCCGCTTGTCCCGCAGGCCGGGATCGGTCCAGCCGCGGATGATCTCGTCGCTGAGCGGATAGCGTGCCATCCAGCCGAACAGCAGCGGTGAGGAGCGCAGCCACCGGACGCGTAACTGCTTGAGCGCCATCGTGATTCCGCCGGGCAGCGCCGCGCCCACGATGGCCGTCTTGCCCGGCAGGCCGGGTGGGAAGTTGGCGAAGGCCTCGCAGGGCAGCACGATCAACCGGCCGACGCGCTCGTCGAGGCCGTAAGCGGTGAGGAAGAGCCCGCCGCCCCAGTCGCTGTGCACCAGCGTGACGTCGCGCAGGTCCAGGGCGGCAAGAAAATCCGCGATCAGCTGATTGAGCCCGCGCAAGGTCAGATCCGTGCCCTCACGCAAGGGCTCCGGATGCGATCCGAGCGGCAGATCCGGCAACACATACCGGAAGCCCTCGGGCAGCTTGCCGATCACCTCGTCCCACACCGTGTGGTTCATCAGCAGCCCGTGCAACAGCACCACCGGTGGCCCCTCGCCCCGCTCGGCGTAGTGCACCCGTCCCGCACTCAGTTCGACAGCCGGCATGATATCTCCCCTCTAGAGCACACGCTCTAGTGCGTTTGCTCTAGTCTGGACGGGTGAGCGAGAAGCTGTCAACCACCACCCGGGATCGCCTGGTCACCGCCGTCGCCGAACTCATGCGTGTCCAGGGCTACAGCGCGATCACCGTCAAACAGATCACCTCGGCGTCGGGCGCCCCGATGGGTTCGCTCTACCACCACTTCCCCGCCGGAAAGCCGGCCATCGCCGCCGAAGCCCTCCGCGTCTCGGGCGCCGCCTACATCCAGCTGCTGCCGCTCCTGATGGACGTCCACGACGACCTCCGCGTAGCAGTCCCGGCCGCCTTCACCGCCGCCGCGGAAACCATCGAGCAGGCCGGCTGGATGAACATGTGCCCGGTCGGCACCGTGGCCGGGGAAGTCGCCGACAGCGAACCCGGAATCCGCGACGTGGCAGCGGAAGTCATGAACTCCTGGATCGACGACGGCACAAGCTATTTCATCCGCCGTGGCCTGGAAGCGGCCGACGCCCGGGAACTGATGATTGCGATTCTCGGTGCGCTGGAAGGAGCTTTCATCCTCAGTCGGACACTGCGATCGACAGAACCGATTTTGGCCGCCGGTAAAACAATGGGTGCCCGTGTCTCGGAAATTGTGAAAAGGCAAGAGATACTGGATATTTCGGGTTCCTAGCATGCCCATTCGGCGGTAAAATCAATGCATGAATTCGACGGGGGTGACACTCGACACGTGCGGTATCGCCGAATTGGCGACCGCCGTCGAAACCCTGTCGAATTCCGTCCTCCACGGAAACCTGAACCCGTTCTCCGACAGTGATGTCGTGGAGCTGATGCAGCGCCTGGAAACCTGCAAACGCCAACTGTCGGCGCTGGATTCACGCCTGATCATCGAGGCCTGCAATCGTTCGCTGCCCGAAGGCAGTGGAGCGAAGGCTGTGGTGCCGTTCCTGCGGCAGACCTTGGGGTTGTCGAGGTAGGACGCGTCGGTGCGGGTGAAGATCACCCGCCAGTGCGGGGAATTCTTCGAACCCACCGGTCATCTGCGCCCGGCCGCGTTGGCCGAGACCGCCGAAGCCTTTGAGGCAGGGGATATCTCGCGTGATCATGTCCGCAACATCATCGACGTGATGAACCACCTGCCTGCTGGCATTCCCGCCGAGACCCGTGCCGAGGCCGAGGACATCCTGGTCGGCCACTCCCGGGTCGGGTGGCCCGATGACCTGCCCAAGATCGGCCGTGACATCCTCGCCCGCATTGACCCCGACGGCAAGGTCGTCTCCGACACCGACCGTCGTCGCCGCCGCGGCCTGATCCTCGGCCGCCCCGGGGTGGACGGCATGTCGTGGATCGAGGGCTGGATCACCCCCGAACTGCGGGCACTGCTCGACGCCGTCTTCGCCAAGCTCGCCCGGCCGGGGATGTGCAACATCGACGACGCCGACAGCGTTGCCGCCACGGTCAAGGTGGTCGATTCGACGGTGTTGGAGGCTGCTGCGCGTCGGGACCGTCGTGATGCCGGTCAGCGCACCCACGACGCCCTGTTCGCGCTGCTGCAGCCCGGTGTCGACCCGGCCAAGCTCGGCTCCCATCGTGGTTTGCCGGTGCAGGCCATCCTGACCATGTCCGTCGCGGATCTCGAGCGTGGGGCCGGGGTCGGGACCACCGCGTCGGGCGGGCACGTGTCGATCAGCGAGGCGTTGAAGATGGCCGAGGGTACCCGCCCGGTGCTGGCGGTCCTCGACGCCGACGGGCTGCCGCTGTACCTGGGTCGCTGCCAGCGCCTGGCCACCCCGGCCCAGCGCCTGGCCCTGATCGCCCGCGACAAGGGCTGCACCCGACCCGGATGCGAGGCACCCGCGAGTATGTGCGCGGTGCACCACATCACCGACTGGGCCAAAGGCGGACCCACCGACCTGACCAACCTGACCTTGGCCTGCGATCACTGCCACGCGCTGGTCAACGACAGTCCCGACGGCTGGAAAACCGTTGTCATGGATAAAGATTCCCCTTATCGGGGGCGGACCGGTTGGATTGCACCGAAACGTCTTGACCCAACAGGCATTCCTCGCGTGAACGATAGACATCACGTCGGTGAGTGGGTCGCCGCTGCCATCGATTCCAGTTGCCGAAGGTGGGGTTCACGGGCAGCGTGATTCCCGGCTGCTCGTGTGCTGCTGGCGTGCGCAGGGACCGGGGAGTGTGGTTGCGTCGCGTGCCCTACCGGACTCGAGCTGACGCCCGGGCTGAGAGCCGCCACCCACCGATCCCAGCCCACGGACTGCACGGATCACCTTCTACAGACACACTCACCGCTACTTCACCGCTGATCCCCGAACTGCCGACGCCCACAGCGATATACCCCCTGCCAGGCTCGGCACGGCCATCGCCACTGCGGTCAAATCCCGCGACCGCGACTCCGACCGCCATCATCGCCGCGACCATGACCGCCACTGCCCCCTGCCCCTTTGGCTCACCAATTCTCGCCCAACGCCGGACGCCCGCACCGACATTCCTGCCACTGCTTCTCCGATCCCACCCCCCGCTGCCACCGCCACCAGCATGCGGCGACCCCGCCCCGCCGGCTCACCGGCTCACCGGCTCTGGCCGAGCGACGAACGCCTGCACTGACATTCCTGCCACGGTTTCTCCGATCTCAGCCGGCACTGCCGTCGCCACCATGGCGCCGACAAGCATCATGTGGCGACCCCAACCCCGTGATCTGAGCGAATACCTCCTGCAGTAACCCCACATGCGGCTTCAAAGGTGAGGGGCTCGTAGGTGTGGGTGCGGACGTGAGCCCAGCCCCGTCCCTTCTCCGGGCGTCTTTGATCTTTTGGTCCTTTGTCTTTGGTTTTTGGGTTTTGTCCCTTCGGGCTTGACCTGAACCTTGGTCGAGGTTGGAGAGTAGGGTCATGCCGACCGAAACCACATTCAGTGCAGCCCCTTTCGATGCCACTACGATCGACACGCTCGGGCACTCACTATCAGCCGCGACCGTGGTCGGGATCGGGGAGTCCACGCGGTTCGCTCAGGAGACGTTCGGGCTTCGCGACGAGTTGTTCCGGAATCTGGTTGTGCACCACGGATTCCGTACGCTCGCTGTCCAGGACAGTGCCGATGTCGGCGAGACCCTGGATGCCTACGTGCGGGAGGGCAGGGGGACGGCGGTGTCGGCTCTCGAACTGGCCTGGCGTCCCTGGCGTACCGCGGAGATGGCTGCGGCACTGACCTGGATTCGTGAGTTCAACGAGGCCCATCCCGGGGATGAAGTGCGCGTCATCGGCGTCAAGCCGGCTCAGGCCAAGCCGGAGGATTACGACGCCCTGCTCGATGCGGTCCGAATCCAGGCTCCGGATCGTGTGGCCGACCTCGCTGCTCACCTGGAGCCCATCCGCACCGCCCACACGCTGGACGAGCACGTCCAACGTGCCCGAGGCGTCCACCCCGGCCGCCCGTTCCTCGACCACGCCCGCGACGCCTCGACGCTCCTCGCCTCGATCCCGGACATCAGTGAAACCGTCCGGGCCCGAATGGCTCTGATCGAGGACTTCCACCGCCACAGCGTCGCGGGCCGCGGCAGCTACGCGGGTGAAGCCGAACTGTGGGCCTCCTCGATCGTCGGCCACTACCAGCGCACCGGACTGCGGACCGTGTACTGGGACGGCATATCGCACGTCTCCGCCGATGATGCGGCCCTGGGTCTGGCCGGGGACCAGGTCGCCAAATCCAGTGTCGGCAGCGTTCTGCGTCAGCATTTCGGCCGCGACTATGCCCCGGTGGCCATCGGATTCAACCACGGCAATGTCGGTGTGGCCGAGATCCCCGCCCCCGCACCGGATTTCCTGGACGCGGCGCTGGGTGAGATGGGCCTTCCGCAACTCTGGCTCGACATGCGCACTGGCCCGATCGCGGCTCCCGCCAAGATGCGCGTGATCAGTGGCGTCTACGACCCGGTCCGGGATGCGGACGAGCACTTGGCGATTCGCGACCTGTCGAAGGCCTTCGACATTCTCGTCCACATCCGGGAGGTGACCCCGGTGCACTGGCTGCCGTGAATCCCACGGCCATCCGATGCGTCCCCGTCACATACGCTGCCGCGGTGAGCGAAGACCTGAGTGCAGACGTCCGGCGCCCGACGGAAGAGCAACGGCGGCAACGCGATGCGGAGGCCAACCAGTGGTGGGCGCGGAACTACGGACGCCGCGTGGAACTCGGTAGCTTCGGTCAGGCCATGTCGGTATTGCTGGCCGCCGAACTCGATACTTGGTCCCGGACCGAGATCGACGGCGTCTACGCGAAATTGGGGTGGGAATCGACCGGCGACGCAGCTGCGCTGACTGCGGAAGGCGCGGCGCTCGTCGCGGTCGAGACCCCGCGCTCGATCACGGCGCCGGGCTTCGGATACGGGGAGATCAAACAGCTTCTGCTGTCGTACCCCTGTCCGCCCGCGCTCGTCGATCACGTGTTCACGACCGCGCTGGCCGAGTGTATCGGCGTCCTCGGCGAACCGGATCTGGTGGGCGGCCCGGGCGCTCTGGCGATCTGGCTGCGTCCCGACGACATCGTGACGCTGGGCCGATCGATCCGCCCGCTCGAGGTGAGCCTGCGAATCGAGCCGCGCGGGCCGCGTACGGTCGAGCGCGAATTCGACTGGGAATACGACGAAGACCACCAGCCCGCCGAGTGCTGGCTGGCGTGGCCGGACGAGGCGCGCCGCACCGAGATCGGCGCCCTCGGCTACAAGGAGCCCGACGCACTGACCCTCGACGAACTCGACGACCACATCGACCGGTTGTTCCTCTCCCTGGCGGTGGATCTCCCGGTCCTGCATCCCCTGGTGCCGCACGCGATCTGGGTTCTCACCCTGGCCGACGAGCCGGAGTGGGTGGCGCAGGGCTTCTTCGCCTCCAACGCCCAGTCCCGCCTGGAGGTGCGCGAAGACGGCGGGGTGCGCGGCCAGATGTTCAACCACGGTGTCGCCTCGGCCCGGCAGATCGCGGCGGAGACGAAGGCGGCGATCCGCCGGTCGGGCGCGAAATATCCGTCGGACTTGCGGTTTCAGGCGTGGCTGTCGCCCTCGAAGCCGGGGTTGCAGGCCTTCCGGCTCGGATTGCAGTGGGACGAGCGGGAACCGGAGGACACCTGACGCCCGCGCTACCCCGGGATACGGCTACCCGACCGCGGGGATATGGGGGAGCTGATGGCTCATCCGATCGCGCTTGGTCGCGAGGTAGTGCACATTGTGCTCGGTCGGCTGGGTCTGCAGGGGGATCCGCGCGTGCACCGCGATGCCATTGGCCTGCAAGCCCGACTGCTTCGCCGGGTTGTTGCTGAGCAGGCGCACCGACCGTACCCCCAGATCGGCGAGGATGCGGGCGGCGGCACCGTAGTCGCGGGCGTCGATGGGCAGGCCCAGGCGGACGTTCGCATCCACGGTGTCCGCGCCCGCGTCCTGGAGTTCGTAGGCGCGGAGCTTGTTGAGCAGCCCGATGCCCCGGCCCTCCTGGCCGCGCAGGTAGACGATGACGCCGCGCCCGGCCTCGGCGACGGCCTCCAGAGCGGCGTCGAGTTGCTCGCCGCAGTCGCAGCGCAGCGAGCCGAAGGCGTCGCCGGTGAGGCATTCGGAATGCACTCGGGCGAGCGTGTTCTCGCCCGACGGGTCGCCGTGGACGAGGGCGAGGTGTTCGGCGCCGGTGTGGGCGTCGGAGTAGCCGTAGACGCGGAAGTCGCCGAAGCGGGTGGGCAGCCGCGTCTCGACCTCGCGGATGATGCCGTGCTCCAGCTGTTTCCGATGTGCGATCAGGTCGGCGATGGAGACGAGCGGGATACCCCATTCGCGCGCCATGACCAGCAGCTCGGGCAGCCGCGCCATGCTGCCGTCGTCATCGACGACCTCGGCGATGACACCGGCCGGACGCAGCCCGGCCAGCCGCATCAGATCGACGGCGGCCTCGGTGTGGCCCGGACGGCCCAGCACGCCACGGGGATTCGCGCGCAGCGGGAACACGTGCCCGGGCCGGGAGAGCTGGGCCGCGGTGGTGCGCGGGTCGGCCAGCAGGCGCATGGTGCAGGCGCGGTCGGCGGCCGAAATGCCGGTGCTGACACCGGAGACGGCGTCCACCGAGACGGTGTAGGCGGTGCCCTTGGGATCCTCGTTGATCGAGGTCATCGGCGGCAGTTGGAGACGGTCGCAGTCCTCGCCGGCCATCGGCACGCAGAGCACCCCGCTGGTGTGCCGCACCAGGAACGCGATGTTCTCCGCGGTCGCGTGCTCGGCGGCCAGGATCAGATCGCCTTCGTTCTCGCGGTTCTCGTCGTCCACGACCAGCACCATGCCGCCGCGGGCCACCGCCGCCACCGCGGCTGCGATCGAGTCGAGTTCACCGGTCATCGTCGACCACCTCCTCCGGCCGCACGGGCTGGCGACCTATTTCCAATCGAAATATGACGAGTGCGGAACAACGAGGTGAGGTCCCGCTCAGCGGTCAGGAAAGTGCGGTCAGTGCACGCCTCGGGCCATAGTGGTGACGGAGTTTTCCAGTACGCCACAACGGCCCGGAGGCGAATCGCCTCCGGGCCGTTGTTCATTCGGTTGTCAGTGCCTCACACGAGTGTCAGTGCGCGGCACCACCGGTGGCCGGAGTCCGGCCGTGCTTCATGATGAGCGTTCCGATCAGTGCCACCGCGGCCGAGATGGCCACGAAGTAGAAGCTGATCTCGTAGCCCTTGTCGGCGTAGAGCAGCGGGATGTCCTTGGTGACCGGCGCCTGGCCCGCCACCGACACCACGGCCTTGACCGGATTCGCGGTCAGGAACGCGGTGGCCACCGCGAGGCCGATACCGGCGCCCATGGCCTGCATGACGCCCAGCATGCCCGCACTGATGCCCTGCTGTTTCGCCGGCACGCCTTCCACGATCAGGTTCGGCGTGGATGCGTAGTACAGCGCGAAGGCGATGCCGTACACCGCGCTGATCAGCGCCTGCGTCTGCCAGCCGTGCGAGAGCCCCGCATAGGCCAGGCCGCTGCCGACGAAGATGACCAGTGCCGTCACCAGTGGCCAGCGGGCGCCCGAGCGCCGGATCCACAGGCCGCCCAGGAAGCCGAAGATCATGGCGATCAACGATTGTGCGAGGGTCACGTGGGTGGCGTACTTCAGCAGCGAGAAGTTGTCGCCGTAGCTGTAGCCCGGCTGCAGATCCACCTTGACCATGTCCGGCGGCAAGTGCTGGTACACCATCTCCGGCGGCACCTGCGCGTTCACGACCTCGGGTGTCACCTGCGCATTCACCGTGTCCGTCAGCTTCTTGACCACATCCGGCGGCAGGTCCATGCCGGGCGGCAGCGCAGCCTTGGCCTGTGCCTCGGCCGCGGCGAGACCCTGTGCTCGCGCCTGAGTGAGAGCCTGCGCCTGTGCCTGGGCCAGGGCACCGGCCTTCACCTGATCCCAGGTGGCGTCCTTGACCTGCGCCACAACCTGATCGGACGGCGGCGACTGGGTCATGTAGCCGGTCGCGTAGGACTGGTAGCCGATCATGAACGAGGCCAGCAGACCGATGAACAGCACCACGCTGACGCGCGGGTTGAACAGCAGCTTCATGTCCATGATCGGTTGCTTGGCACGCATTTCCACGATCGGGAACAGGGCGAGCAGCACCAGGCCGCCGATCAGCCACGCCAGTGTGGAGGGCTTGGTCCAGCCCCAGTCCTGGCCCTTGTCCAGGTACAGCAGGGTGAGAGTGGCGCCCGCGCCGAGCAGCACCGCGCCGATGATGTCCAGGCGCTGCGGGGTGCGCAGCTTCGACTCCGGCACCACGATGATCAGCAGCGGAATCATGATCACGGTGAAGACGAACAGGAACCAGAACAGTCCGCGCCAGCTGTAGTGATCGGTGATGTAGCCGCCGATCAGCGGACCGGCGAGGGCGGACACGCCCAGACCCGTGGAGGCGATGCCGAGGCCGACGGGAACCAGCCTGCGCGGCATCAGGTCCCGGATCAGTCCGTAGGACACCACGGTCGTCGCGATGGCCGTCGCCTCCAGCGCGCGGCCCACGAGGAACACCGCCCAGTTGCTGGTGACGGCGCACAGGGCCGTGCCGATGAGGAACAGCACACCGCAGACCAGGAACATCTTCTTCTTGCCCCAGATGTCGCTGAGCTTTCCGATCAGCGGGGACACGGCGGCGCCGAAGATGCCGAAGACGATGATGGCCCAGTTGATGTTCGCGCCCTGGTCGGGGAAGGTGGGCGCGATCTGTCGCAGTGCCGACGCGACCATGACGTACTGCATCGGGGAGACCTCGGTGAACAGCACGATGACCGCGAGGACCGACCAGATCCTCAGATTGGAGGCGCCGTCGAGGCGCCCGGATTCGTCAGGCGCGGGACTCGGTGGCACCGCGGTGTCGACGGAGGTGGACATGTGGCGTCCTCCAGGGTGGGTAGTAACACGATCGTGTGAACCGTGTCACGGCCGCTGGGCGCCGACTATCACCAAGTCCGTTCAGTGGGAATCGCTGGAATTCTGCTTCTTCGCAGGCTTCCGGCGGCTACGCTGTCTCGCCAATTTGTCCAAATCCGCCAGCAGGTCCTCGGCGAATTCCTTTTCGGCCTCGTAATGCTTGACGCACCAGCGCAATACCGCGCTGGGATATGCCCAGTCCGGATTCACATCCGCGCCCTCGGCGTCGGCCTGTGCGCGCCGCCGCATGGTCTCGGTGTATTCGATGTGCTGGGTGAGGATCTCGCGCATACGCTCGGGCTCGGCCAGGTGCCCCAGCCAGGCCCGCAGCATCACGCTGTGCTTGAGAACGGGGGCCTCGACAGGGGAGTGGTTGACCCAGTTCGACGCCGCCTCACGCCCGCTCTCGGTAATGGCGTACATGCGTTTGCCACGCATGCCGTCCTCGGACACCACGGTCCGGGAGGTCGCGTAACCGTGCTTTTCCAAACGCTTGAGCTCGGCGTAGATCTGGCTGAACGACGGACTCCAATAGAAGAACTGCAGACTCCAGTCGGCCCATTTCTTCAGGTCGTATCCGGACAGTTCTTCGGCGTGCGAGAGCATTCCGAGAACCGCCCACGCCGTTGTGGGAAGTTCCGGAATCGCCTGCGCCTCTTCGGCAGGCACGCCATCGGTCATGATCGAACTGTATCGCCCCCGCATGCCCTGGCTCCGCTCAACGCCAGTGGGCGCGACGCGGGAACAGGGTGCGGCCGGCCTCGTGCGCGACCTCGAGCACGACGCGGGCCAGCCGGTCGTAGCTCATGCCGTCGGCGCGCCCGGACAGCGACAGCGCGGCGGGCGCGGTGCCGCGGCCCCGCAGCGGCGCTGCGACACAGGCGATTCCGGCGACGGCCTCCTCTCGGTCGATGGCCACGCCCTGCCGCATGCGGATCTGCTGCAGCTCGCGCGAGAGCGCCTCGGGCTCACAGATGGTGCGCGGGGTCAGGCGCGGCAGCCGGGTACGCAGCGCGGCCTCGGCGATGTTCGGCTCCAGGCAGGCGAGCATCGCCTTGCCGAGCGCGGTGGCGTGCGCGGGCATCCGGCCACCCAGTCGGGTGGGCAGGCTGGCGGCGAAGCGGCCGCCGGCCTTGTCCAGGTAGACCACGTCGCGGCCGTCGAGGACGGCCAGGTGTCCGACCATGCCGGTGCGCTGGCTCAGCTCGTGCAGCAGCGGGGACACGGCATCACGAATCTCGTTGTGGTCGGCGGTGAGTCCGCCGAGCTCGAGTGCGCGCATGCCCAGCCGGTAGCCGCCCGAGGTGTGGGCCAGCCAGCGCAGCTTGATCATCTGGTCGAGGATCCGGTGCACGGTGGACCGCGGCAGCCCGGTGCGCTCGACCAGGCCGAGCAGCGTGAGGGTGGGGGTGGATGCGTCGAATGCGTCCAGGATCAAGGTCATCCGCTCGATCATCGAGACGGGAACTTCAGCGCTGGCGCGAGATTCCTTGGCGCGCATGGGGTTGTGTGGGTGTCGAGTCTCCGCCGGGGGCAGCATGGTGACGGACATATGTACCTCCGTTGGTTCATATCCAGTCTAGGACTATTCCGATTAGGCATGTACCTAGTTCGGAGCTTGTGCTACCCATCACAGTGCCTCGTGCCACAACCTGCGGAATCGGGAGAACTACGTAAAACCTACGCATCCATGTCCCGATCACCGAACCACGGAGTTGACGCCTCCTGCGCGCGACCTGCTGTCATGACTGCTAGCTATATTTCGGATCGAAATAAGGAGGCGCCGGTGCTTACTGGTGTCAATGTGCCCGGCGGCCGGACACCGGCCATCGACGCGACGGCATTCAAGACCGTTCTCGGCAGGTTCTGCTCGGGAGTCACCGTGATCACCGCCCTTGCCGAGGACGAACCCCTCGGCTTCGCGTGCCAGTCGTTCGCATCGCTGTCCATCGATCCGCCGCTGGTGAGCTTCTTCCCGGCGCGGACCTCGAGCACCTGGCCGAGGATCCGTGAGGTGGGCCGGTTCTGCGTGAACATCCTGGCCGACGATCAGGCCGAGATCTGCCGTCAGCTCGGGCGTCCGGGCGCCGACAAGTTCGCGGGCGTGGAGTGGACCGCCTCGGAGAACGGCTCGCCCTTGCTCGCCGGGGCCATGGCCTCCATCGACTGCGAGCTGTACGACGAAGCCGACGGCGGCGACCACACCATCGTCATCGGCCGCGTGACCTGCTTGAATGAGCATTCCGAGGCGAAGCCGCTGCTGTTCTACCGCGCGGCGTTCGGTCGTCTCGACACGCAGTAGGCACGGTTGTCCCGAGCATCACTGGGCGTAGTCGTCCCGGCCATCGGCCGGCGCGGTCGTCTCGTCCATCAGTAGTCACAGCCCGGCCAGTGAGACTGCGCTGTCGTCGCCGTCACATCGGCCGCAACCATCGAAGCAAGGCAAGGGAGAGGAATTCACATGACCACCATGGACGGTGAGGTGCGGGTCATCGACGCGGGCAAGCCCCCGGCGCGATTCGCGCGCGGCTGGCACTGCCTGGGCCTGGCCGACTCCTTCCGCGATGGAAAGCCGCACACCGTCAAGGCTTTCGGCACCGAGATCGTGGTGTTCGCGGCCGAGGACGGCACCCTCAACGTGCTCAACGCGTACTGCCCCCACATGGGCGGCAACCTGGCCGACGGCACCGTCAAGGGCGACTCCATCGCCTGCCCGTTCCACGACTGGCGCTGGAACGGCAAGGGCAAGTGCACCGGCATCCCGTACGCGCGCCGCGTGCCCCCGCTGGCCCGCACCAAGGCGTGGCCGACCATGGTCGAGAACAAGATGCTGTTCGTCTGGAACGACCCGGAGGGCAAGCAGCCGCCGTCCGAGCTGGCGATCCCGCGCATCGACGCCGCCTTCGACGACGAGTGGACCGACTGGACCTGGAACTCGATGATCGTCGACGCCAACTGCCGCGAGGTCGTCGACAATGTCGTGGACATGGCGCACTTCTTCTACGTGCACTACGGCTTCCCGACCTTCTTCAAGAACGTCTTCGAGGGCCACACCGCCAGCCAGTACATGACCTCCGTGTCGCGTGAGGACATGATGGGCGAGACCGCCAAGGCGCTGGGTGGCAAGAACGTCCTGCAGTCGGAGGCCTCCTACTACGGGCCTTCCTACATGATCGACTACCTGAAGAGCGAGAGCCCGAACGGGCTGGTCGTCGAGGGTTATCTGATCAACTGCCACTACCCGATCAGCGAGAACCAGTTCGTGCTCATGTACGGCGCGATCGCCAAGAAGCCGGCGGGCGTGCCCGCCGCGCAGGCGCAGGAGATCGCCGAAAAGTTCGTGGGCGGCCTGGGCAAGGGCTTCGAGCAGGACGCGGCCATCTGGAAGCGCAAGTCGCGCATCAACAATCCGCTGCTGTGCGAGGAGGACGGGCCGGTCTACCAGCTGCGTCGCTGGTACGAGCAGTTCTACGTGGACACGGCCGAGGTCAAGGACGAGATGACCGACCGCTTCGAGTACGAGGTGGACACCACCCGCGCGGTCACCGCGTGGGAGGCCGAGGTCGCCGACAATATCGCCAAGCGCGAAGCCGCCGTTGCGAGCAACGTCTCGGACGCCGTGGCGCAGGGCTGAGAGACGCTGCCATGGACAAGGTTTCGTGCCGGTCCTGCGGGACCTGCGTGCTGGTGGAGAAGTACAGCGACCAGCACACCAGCGTGCAGTGGAACAGGGACGCGCAGGCCGCCTGCACGGAACTCGCGGACACCGGACTGCGAGCTCACACGTGCCCGGTGCTGCGGGCCAGCATCGACGAGGCCGTCGCCTCGGGTGCGTTGACCGTCAGCACGCGTGACGTGGACGTGCGCACTCGCGGGCGAACTCTGGCCTGAGTGGAGTCGCCGGCTGCGGTCGGCGGCCTCCGGGTGGGCCTCCCGACATCGTCGGCGGTCGGCCCCGAGTAGCGGGTACCCCTCCGGGACGGGGTCGAAACTGACAGCACAGGAATGGAACTGGTGGAACGGATGACGGTCACGGACTTCGAGGTGGACGCGGCTGTGGAAGCCGCGCAGGTGAGCGGGATCACATCGGTGCGGATCGTGCGCGTGGTGCGCGAGACGGCCGACGCGGTGTCGCTCGAGCTGGCGCCGGACGCCGCGCACGCCGATCGGTTCTCGTATCGTCCGGGACAGTTCCTGACCCTGCGCATCCCCAGCGATCTCACCGGGTCGGTGAGCCGCTGCTACTCGCTGTCGAGCGCGCCGCACGAGGGCGGTCCGCTGAAGGTCACCGTGAAGCGGACCGTCGACGGCTACGGCTCGAACTGGCTGTGCGACAACGCCACCGAGGGCCTGACCCTGGACGTGCTGCCGCCCGCCGGCATCTTCACCCCGGACTCGCTGGATACCGACCTGCTGTTGTTCGCCGGAGGCAGCGGCGTGACGCCGGTGCTGTCCATCCTGAAATCCGTGCTGGCACAGGGCTCCGGCCACTGCACGCTGATTTACGCCAACCAGCACGAGAATTCGGTTATCTTCGCCGAGGAGCTCGCGGAACTGGCTGCCGCGCACCCGGATCGACTCCTGGTGCTGCACTGGCTGCAGTCGGTGCAGGGCTTGCCGAGCGTGGCCGGTCTGGCCGCGATGGCGCGTCCATGGGCGGGCCGGGAGGTTTTCGTCTGCGGTCCCGGTCCGTTCATGGACGCGGTCGCGGCTGCGATGGCCGAGCTCGGCGCGGACCGCAAGCGCGTCCACTCGGAGAAGTTCGTCTCGCTGTCGGGCAACCCGTTCGAGATCGACACGGCCGCAACCGAGGTGGTGGCCGACGACGGTGACGCCGCCCTCGCGCGGGTCGAGCTCGACGGCGAGAACCACGAGCTGACCTGGCCGCGGCAGCAGACCCTGCTCGACACCATGCTCGCCAAGGGCCTGGACGCCCCGTACTCGTGCAAGGAGGGCGCGTGCAGCGCCTGCGTGTGCCGGGTGGTCTCCGGCGAGGTGAGCATGCGCCGCAATGAAATCCTGGAGGAGGAGGACATCGCCGACGGCTATGTGCTCGCCTGCCAGGCCGTTCCGGTCACCGACGACGTCACCGTCACCTATTCCTGATATCCCGAATCTCCCGAGGAGTATCACCATGGCTGCCTTCGCCTCGCTCGGCTACGTGCGCGCCCAGATCGCCGATGTGGACGCCTGGCGCGCATTCGCCTTCGACACCATCGGTTTCGCCGAGGGCT
Source organism: Nocardia sp. NPDC004711 (assembly GCF_053601595.1). Classification (NCBI taxonomy): domain Bacteria; kingdom Bacillati; phylum Actinomycetota; class Actinomycetes; order Mycobacteriales; family Nocardiaceae; genus Nocardia; species Nocardia sp. NPDC004711. Next base: position 138,433 of record NZ_JBSGCB010000003.1, read on the forward strand.
CCGGCCCGAACGCCGATTCGGTGTACCTGCGCGTCGACGAGCACACCTACCGGCTCGAGCTGGTGCCCGGCGACCGCGACGCGGTCATCGCCGTCGGCTGGCAGGTCGCCGACCGGCGCTCGCTGGAGCTGGTGCGCGAGATCCTGGAGAAGGCCGGCGTCGCGGTCACCACGCTGACGCTCGCCGAGGCCGCCAACCGGCACGTCGAGGAGGCCATCGCCTTCGTCGATCCGTCCGGGTTCACCATCGAGGTCTTCCACGGCCCGCTGCTGGACCACAGCCCGGTGGTCGGCAAGTTCGGCAACCGGTTCGTCACCGGGGACCTGGGTCTGGGCCACGTGGTGCTGCCGGTGCGCGATATCGAGGAGGCGCGCAAGTTCTACACCGAGGTGCTGGGCTTCGCCTCCCGCGGCTCGTTCCGGGTGGGCCCGCCCGATCATCCGATCTGGATCCGCTTCATGGGCGTCAATGCCCGCCATCACAGCCTGGCGCTCATCCCGGGCTCGCGGCCGGACGGCCCGGGCATCGTGCACGTCATGGTCGAGGTGGACTCGCTCGACGATGTGGGCCGCGCCCTGGACCGCGTGAACAAGGCGGGCTACCACCTGTCCTCCACGCTGGGCCGCCACACCAACGACAAGATGATCTCCTTCTACGTCCGGACGCCGGGCGGCTGGGATCTCGAATTCGGTTGCGAGGGCATGCTCGTCGGCGACGACTACGTCGCCGAGGAGATGACCGCAGACAGCTACTGGGGTCACGAGTGGGCTAGGGGCTGACCCACCCGCACCCGCGCTCCCGGCACGGAAGGACAGTGACATGCGTGCGGTAGTCATGCGGAATCGGAAACTCGTGGTCGACGAGGTGCCCGAACCGGTCCCCGGACCCGGGCAGGTGCTGGTCGAGACCATTGCCTGCGGGATCTGCGGATCCGACAAGCAGGCGCTCGACCACACCGACGAGTTCCTGCAGGCTTCGCGCGACAGCGGCGTGCCGACCTTCCTGTTCGATCCGCACCGGGACCTGGTGCTGGGCCACGAGCTGGCCGCCCGGGTCATCGGCGCCGGACCGGACACGCCGTTCGTGGCAGGGCAACACGTGGTCGCGCTGCCCTGGGCGCTGGACGCCGCGGGCGGGATCCACGGCGTCGGATACTCCAACGAGTTCCCGGGCGGCTTCGGCGAGCGCATGGTGTTGCAGGCCATGGCGCTCGAGCCCATTCCCGAGCATGTGCCGCCGCATGTCGCCGCCCTGACCGAGCCGCTGGCGGTCGGGTTCGGCAATGTGGCGCGCACCGGCATCGGGCCGGACGGGACCGGGATCGTGATCGGTTGCGGGCCGGTCGGTCTGGGTGCGGTGGCCGCGCTGGCCGAGCGCGGCGTCGCACCCATCGTGGCCTCGGATCCGTCGAAGCTGCGCCGGGAGGCCGCGCTGCGGCTGGGCGCGCACCGGGTGGTGGATCCGGCCGTCGAGGATCCGGTCGAGGTGTGGCAGGAGCTGTCCGCGCCGGGGCAGCAGCTGCACGTGTGGGTGTGCGCCTCGGTGCCGGGACTGCTCAACGACCTCATGTACAAGGTCCCGCGCGAGACGGCCATCCTGCAGATCGGCGCGGTCATGACCGACGACGTCATCCGGCCCATCGTCGGCATCTACAAGGACATCTCGCTCCAGATGTGCATGGTGTACCCGCACGAGGAGTACGCGAAGACCCTGCGCCGCATCGCCGATGGCACCGTGGACGCCGCCTCGCTCATCACCGATCAGGTGGGGCTGGACGGGGTCGCGGGCGCCATCGAGTCACTGCGCAATCCCGACGATCACATTCAGATCCTGGTCCGTCCCGGAATGTGAGCGCGCACCAGCCGGCAGAAGTCGACCGGGTGCAGGCCGTCCGCGCGCTGCCACAGGGCGGCGTCGACGGCGGCGCGCTGCGAAATGTGTTCGGCCACAGTGAATCCGTGCCGATCGAGCAGCGCTGTCACGGACTCGGGTGAGAAGAAGCTGAGCAGCGGCTCGCCCTGTTCGGCGGTGGCGGCGAGCGCGAATTCGGCGAAGACACGGCCGGATGCGTCGCGCAGCTCCGGTAACAGCGCGTACTCCATCACTAATTCGGTGCCGGCCGCCCAGCCCGAGAGCGTGCCCAGGGTGGCGCCGATCGCCGATTCGGTCAGATACATGGTGACGCCCAGCCAGCTCACCAGGGCGGGCCGATTCGGGTCGAAGCCGTGGGCGGTCAATTCCGCCGCCAGGTCGTCGCGTTCGAAATCGACGCCGACGAATTCGGCCGTGGCGACGCCGATTCCGGCGGCGGCGAGCAATTCCCGCTTCCACGCCTGGGTGGCGGGATGGTCCACCTCGTAGACCGCGACCCGCCCCGCCAGGGGCGAGCGGTAGGCGAAGGTGTCCAGGCCCGCGCCGAGGATCACGTACTGCTCGAACTCGCCGGCCGCCAGCCGGGCCTCGGTGTAGTGACTGCGGGCGCTGACCTGGGATCTGGTGCCGCTGAGTACCGGGTGATCGCCGAACTCCCGGTGATAGGAGACGAGTTCGGCGGCCCGCTCGCCCAGCAGCGTCTCGGCCACGGTGTCCTGGAACAGATGCGGTGGGCGATCCACGATCAGATGCGCCGCGCGCCCGGCCGCCGCTATCATCGCGGTCCGGCTCGGGCCCCTGTTGTCCGTCGAGCCGTTGTCCATCGAATTCTCCCTCCACGTAAGGATGCGCGGCAGCCCAATATCGGTAATCACAACCGCGAGACCCGATGGTAGACAGGAGAATTCGATTTCGCTTTCACCATATCACACGGAAATAAATTCCCGATTACGATGAAATGCCGCCGGACTATCGATCGGTGAAGGTGATCCGGACCGTCACCGGATCGCTCTCCAGCGCCGCGAAGAAGCCGCGGGTGAACGGGGCCAGTGCCGGATGTGGGGCGAAGGTGCGGGCGCGGGCCACCACATCGTCGTCGGGGAGCAGCACGGCGGTGCCGGTGCGCCAGTTGTCACCCTGGCGGACACGGACATTCGGGTTGGCCGTGAGGTTCAGGCCCCAGCCCGACCGCAGGCCGTGCTGGCAGATGGCCCACGCGCCCTCGTCGTCGAACAGCAGCGACACCGGCACGCGACGCGGCTGCCCGGACTTGCGGCCGACGGTTTCGATCTCGCTGGCGAAGGCGGTGCGGATGCCGATCCGGTCCAGGGCGCGGATGGTCGGGTTCATCACGTAGCGGCCCATGGCGCGCTCGGCGCGGAACTTGCGGGCCGCCCGGTCGGCGGTGGTGCTCGGGGCAGCGGATCGCTTGCTGCGGAAGGCGTCGAAGCCGTTGCGGCGCAGCATGGTCACCGCCGTCAGCCAGGGTGAGCGGTCCGGATCAGGATCCTTGCCCGCGCCGAGCCGGTGCAGCTGATCGGTGTGCCACTGCAGGTCGAGCGCGCCGTCGAAGGACTTCAGGCCGCCATTGGCGGCCAGACGCGGGGGCAGGCCCAGCGAGATGTGCGGCGGGCGTAGGGCGTCGGTGCGCTCGGTGAGCAGATCGGCTGCGGCGCTGGGGATCACGGCCGTGGGGCGGCCCAGGCCGACCAGGTCACAGGTGCCGCCGGCCAGTGCGTCGGACATGGCGGCGCGGGAGCGGAAACCGCCGGTCACCGCGATCGGGACCGAGCCCGCGGCCTGCCGGGCGGTCTCGGCGTAGTCCAGGAAGTACGCCTCGCGGGCGCGGGTGCTGGCCGAGGCCGTGCGCGGCCGGCCCATCATGGCGGGGGATTCGTAACTGCCGCCGCTGATTTCGAACAGGTCCACCTGCTCGCCGGACAGCTCCTCGATGACGGTGCGCGACTCGTCCTCGGTGAAGCCGCCGCGCTGGAAGTCGGCCGAATTGAGTTTGATGCCCAGCCCGAAGCCCGGGCTCACCGCCGCGCGGATGCTGCGCGCCACCTCGACCACGAATTGCCGCCGCCGCTCGGCACCGCCGCCCCAGGCGTCGGTGCGCTGATTCGACAGCGGGGACAGGAACTGCGAGACCAGATAGCCGTGCGCGCCGTGGATCTGGACACCGTCGAATCCGGCGGCCTCGGCGACCCGGGCGGCGCGGCCGAAGCGGGCGATGATGTCGAGGATCTCGTCCTCGGTCAGCTCGCGCGGGGCGGGCACGCCGGGGATGCCCATGGCGATGGCCGAGGGTGCGACCGTGCGGGTGCGGGTGACGATCGGATTGGCCTGCCGTCCGGGATGATTCAGCTGCACCCAGACCTTGGCGCCGCCGTCCTTGGCGACCTTGGCCCAGCGGGTGAGGGCCGCCAGATGCCGCTCGTCCTCGATGGCCACATTGCCGGGTTCGCCGCAGTGGCGGCGGTCGACCATGACATTGCCGGTGACGATGAGGCCGTAGCCGCCACGGCTCCAGCGGCCGTACAGTCGGTCCAGTCGCGAGTCGGGGGCATTGTCGCCGTTGGCCAGCCCTTCGCTGAGGGCGGATTTCATGATCCGGTTGGTTAGCACCTGACCGCTGGCCAGCGGCAGGGGATCGTGCAGCGTCGACTGTCGCGCGGTGGATGCTGACGGCATGGTGTGGCCCCGATTCCTCGTCGAAGAGTTGAGCGGCGGACTACACTGAGTAGACCAATCGGTATATCCGAAAACGGTAGTACACCGATCGGTATAGAGCAAGGAGGAACCGTCCATGGGTGCCCGCGACCGCCTCATCGACAGCGCCATCGCCCTGATGCGGTGCAATGGCATCGCCGGGACCGGCATCGCGCAGCTGCTCGAGCACAGCGGCATCTCCCGCCGGTCGATCTACCTGAACTTCCCGGGCGGCAAATCCGAACTGGTCGCCGAGGCCACCCGGACCGCCGGACAGGCCACCAGCGCACTCATCCGAACCGTCACCGCCGGCACCGATCTGGCCGGCGCCATCGCCGCCTTCCCGGCCCTGTGGCGGGACGTGCTGGTTGCGAGCGACTTCACCGCGGGCTGCCCGATCGTGGCCGCGGCGCTCGGCCGCTCGGAATCGCCCGAGGCGGCCGACGTGGCGGGGGAGACCTTCGGCGAGTGGGAGGACATCCTCGCCGACCGGCTCGAGGCCGAGGCTGTGGAACCCGCCACCGCCCGCTCCCTGGCGACCACCATCATCGCGGCGGTCGAGGGCGCGGTCGTCATGTCGCTGGCGACCCGCTCGACCGCACCCCTGGAACGGGCCGGCCAGCAGATGGCCGACCTGGTCGCCCTGCATACGGGCAAAACGACCTCGGTCGCCTGAGCCTCAGATCAGGCTCAGGCCGCCGTCGATGGTGACGATGGTGCCGGTGGTGTAGCCGGACCGATCCGAGGCGAGAAACGCTGCCATATCGGCGATTTCACGCGGATGGGCCGGGCGGCCGAAGGGGAAGTCCGCCGCCATCTCGGCGAAGCGGGCATTGGTCTCGATGAGTGTGGTGATGCGCGAGGTGGCCACCGGGCCCGGATTGATGCCGACCACCCGGATGCCGTCGCGCCAGCTGCGGCTGCCCAGCGCGCGGGTGAACGCCATGAGCGCCGCATTGCCGGTGCTGCCCGCGATGTACTCGGCATCGGGCCGCTCGCCCGCCGAACCGATGACGTTCACGATGACGCCGCCGGCGCGCTGCTTCATGTCCGCGTAGACGCGGCGGCTCAGGTCGATGTAGCCGAAGACCTTGAGCTCCCATGCGTGCCGCCAGGTTTCGGCGTCGACCGCCGCCAGGGGTCCGGCCGGAATGTCGCCGGCATTGTTGACCAGGATGTCCGGAGCGCCGACCGCGTCCGCCAGCCCGGTGAGATCCTCGGCCGACCGCAGGTCCACCGGGTGGGAGCGCACCTGCACCCCGTACTCGGCGCGCAGTTGCTCGCCGATCTCGTCCAGTCGCTCCTTGTTGCGGGCGGCCAGATGCAGATGGCAGCCCTCCGCGGCGAGTACCCGCGCGATCTCCGCACCGATGCCCGCCGACGCGCCGGTCACGAGCGCGGTTCTGCCGCCCAGTCTCAAATCCATTGGCCCATCTCCTGATTCTGGTGTGCGATGCCGATGTCAAACGGTGCGGACATTCGTCGGGTTCAACTTTTTGGTCGAATGTCCACGTCGGTGGAAATGGCGGATCGCCGCCATCTGTTCCCGGTGCCCGCTACGCCGTCGCGGCGGCGGTTCGAATACGACTGCAGCGCCGCCTTGCTCGCGCCGATGGGGCCGAGGAACCGGACGCCGCGCACGCCGAAGTGGCTGTTGTCATGTGAAGGCTCGGATCGAATCGCGGTTGATACGCATACCCGGGTATATGAACAAGAGTACATGTCCCAAGGTACATGTCAGCGGTCGCGAATATCCCGATCAATTCGAATCCCGGTGCGGCCTAGGTGTTTACCGATCGTCGTCGATCTCGTCGCGCGCCCATTCGGCCCATTCGGCCAGCGCCTCGTACAACCGGATGCCCGCCTCGACCGCGATCCGCTTGGACCTGTCGTGCGGATCGGTGCCGAACTCGCCGCGGTCCTTGGCCATGGCCAGTTCGCGGTACATGGCTGCGGTATCGCTGAAGAACCGCCCCTCGCGATCCAGGTGCTCGCCCAGATCCTTCGGCTCCATCAGCCAGAAGAAGAACGACCGCAGCAGCGGTTCCAACCGCAGGGTGTGATCGACCTCGTCCTCGACCAGCCACCGCCGCACCTCGGCCAGCCCGGCCTCGGTGATCCGGTACGCCTTGCGCCCCCGCGCCCCTTCGCTGTCCAGCTCGATCATTCCGGCCTCCGCCAGCCGCCCGAGCTCGGCATAGATCTTCGGATGCCGCGCCGGCCACACCGGCCCCAGCGCCTCCTGGAACCGCTGGGCCAGGTCGTACCCGCTGGCCGGCCCCTCCGCGAGCAACCCCAGCAACCCGTGCCGCAGCGACATGCCACACCCTTTCGTAGACCCTCACCGCATCATCACACCCGGCTATCGCGCCCCGGCCCCGCGAGCGCGCGCTCGACCTCCGCCGACTCCGGAATCGAGGCACTGGCACCCAGTTTCGTCGTGGCCAGCGCCCCCGCGGTACAGGCCCAGGCCAGCGCGGTGGCGGGGCCTTCGTGCCAGTGGGCAGCCAGCGCCCCGGTGAAGGTGTCGCCCGCACCGGTGGTGTCCACGACCTGCACGCGAATCCCCGGATGGGAGAGCGCGGCGCCGTCGGGACCGCGATAGCTCGCCCCCGCGCCACCCAGCGTTGTGATGACGTGCGGCACGCCGGCGAGCGCGGCGGCCAGTCGAGCCGCCTCACCTTCATTGACGACAGCGACATCGACCTCGGCCCACAACTCGCCCGGAAGCTCTTGCACCGGTGAGGGATTCAGCACCACGGTGGTGCCACCGGCCCGCGCGTGCCGGGCGGCCGCGCGCACCGTGGGAATCGGAATCTCCAACTGGCACATGAGCACATCCGCGGCGGCGATCGTATCCAGGTCCGCCGTGGTCAGTTCCGTCATCCGCCCATTGGCCCCCGCCACCACGATGATGGTGTTCTCGCCGTTCCGGTCCACCACGATCGTCGCGATCCCACTGGGCCCCTCGACCTCGCGCAGTCGTGAGACCCCAACCCCCGCCTCATGCAACACCTTCCGCAGCGCGCCGGCGAACACATCCCCGCCGACCGCCCCCACGAACTCGACCTCGGCCCCCGCCCGTCGCGCCGCGATCGCCTGATTCGACCCCTTCCCACCCGGAACCAGTGCGAACCCGTCCCCGGCCACCGTCTCTCCGGCCTCGGGCCGCCGCCCCACGGTCGTCACCAGATCCATATTGATGCTGCCCACCACCGCAATTCGCGCCATGGTCCGGACCGTAGTTCAGGCGGCTCAGCCGAGGGCGGATTCGACGATGGACGTCGCCTGCGGGGTGACGGGGTCGAGGATGTCGTCGAAGTCGTGGTGTTTTTCGACGTAGGCCTTGACGAAGGGGCAAATGGGGACGATGCATTTGCCGGCGGCTCGGGTGGCGGTGAGGGCGGCGCCGATGAGTTTGGAGGCCAGGCCCTGACCGGCGAAGGCCTCGTCGATCTCGGTGTGGAAGAAGATGCGCTGGCGGCCGTGATCGACGTAGGCGGTCAGGCCGGCGCGGGTATCGCCGACCTTGATCGCGAAGTACTGGGGGACGGTGTCGGTGACCTGGGTGATGGTCGGCTCGGGCGCGGTCATGAGGGCTCGCTTCCGGTCGGGGCGGTGTGGTGGTCGGGTTCGAGGGGCGGGCTGGCGACGGCGGAGAAGGTGCGGCACTCCGGTTCACACGAGGGCGGGGCGGCGCGGAGGGCGTCGTCGCGAACGGTGAAGTAGGCCAGGGCGGCGGCCGCGATCATGAGGATGGCGCAGGTGAGGATGGCCAGGTGGAAGCCGTGGGCGAAGTCGGGCGGATTGGTGTACGCCGCACCGGTGAGTCCGGCCAGGGGCGGAATGGCCGCCACGCTCAGCAGACCCGCGGCGCGGGCGACCGCATTGTTGACACCGCTGGCCACGCCCGCATGGCGTTCGTCGGCGGTGGCGAGGACGGTCGCGGTCAGCGGCGCCACCGCCAGCGTCAGGCCCGAGCCGAAAACCAGTGCGGCGGGCAGCACATCGACCAGGTAGGAGGTGTGGATGCCGATACGGGTCATCAGCAGCATGCCCGTCGCGGCGAGCAGCACACCGACGGTGATCGGCCAGCGGGGTCCGATGCGCTGGGCCAGCGCGCCGGAGCGGGCCGAGAACAGCAGCATCAGAACGGTGACCGGCAGCATGGCCGTGCCCGCGGCGATCGGCGTGAATCCGGCCACCACCTGCAGGGTCAGCACCAGCAGGAAGAAGACCACGCTCATGGCCCCGTACATGACGAAGGTGACCAGATTGATCGCGGTGAACTGCTTGGCGGCGAACACGGCGACGGGCAGCATGGCCGCGGGATCCTGGCCGTCGCGTGACCGCCGCCGCTCCACCACCACGAATCCCGTACCCGCGGCGACGCCCGCGATCGCGCTGCCCCACACCAGGATTCGACTCGTACCGTGCTCGGGCGCCATGGTCAGGGCGTAAGTGATCCCGGCCAGGCACAAGGCCGCCAGCACCGCGCCGAGCACGTCGAACCTCCCGTGCGCCTCGGCATCGCGGGTCTCGGGCACATGCCGGGCCGTCACCGCCACCACCACCGCGGCCAGCGGGATATTGAGCAGGAACACCCACCGCCAGCCGGCCGCCTCCACCAGCCACCCGCCCAGGAACGGCCCGATGGCGCCGGCCACGCCACCCAGCCCGGACCAGGCTCCGACCGCGCGCGCCCGCTCCTCGGGCCGGAACGAGGCCTGAATGATGGCCAGTGAGCCGGGCGTCAGCAGCGCACCGCCCACACCCTGCAGGGCCCGGGCCGCGATGAGCATCGAAATGTCTTGCGCCGCACCGCACAATGCGGAGGCGATGGCGAACCACACCACCCCGATCAGGAACACCCGCCGCCGCCCGTACCGGTCACCCAGCGACCCGCCCAGCAGGATCAGTCCGGCCAGCGTCAGCGTGTACGCGTTGACCGTCCACTGCAGTCCCGCCATCGATGCGCCGAACTCGTCACCGATCCGCGGCAGTGCCACATTCACGACGGTCGCGTCCAGCATGGCCATCCCCGAACCGAGGACGGTGGCCAGTAGAACCCATCGGCCGGTGCCCGAGGACAACCGGATGCTCGCGGTCATGCGCTCACGGTAACAACCTGCCCCCGACCGGCGGCAGATCGTCATCAGTAATCTGTCCTTATGACTGCTCCCACGACCACAGATCGGGACGCCGTCCGCGAGGTGGTGCACGAGTCGGCGCGCCGGGCTCGGGTGGCGTCGCGGACGCTCGCTCAGCTCACCACCGCGCAGAAGGACGCCGCGCTGCACGCCGCGGCCGACGCGCTGCTCGCGGCCAAGGACGCGGTACTCGCCGCCAACGCCGAGGACATCGAGATCGCCCGGGCGGGTGGCACCGCCGAGTCGCTGCTGGATCGGCTGCGGCTGACCGAGACCCGCGTCGACGGCATCGCCTCGGGGCTGCGGCAGGTGGCCGGGCTGCCGGATCCGGTCGGCGACGTGGTGCGCGGGTCGACGCTGCCCAACGGTCTCGAAATCCGCCAGGTGCGGGTGCCGCTGGGTGTGGTGGGCATGGTGTACGAGGCGCGGCCGAATGTCACCGTCGACGCCTTCGGGCTGGCGCTGAAGTCGGGCAATGCGGCGCTGCTGCGCGGCTCGTCCTCGGCGGCGAAGTCCAATGCGGCATTGGTCCGGGTGCTGCGGGAAGCGCTTGCAGCGCAGGGGCTTCCGGCCGACGCGGTGCAGCTGCTCCCGGCGGAGGACCGCTCCAGCGTCACCCACCTGATCCAGGCACGCGGCCTGGTGGACGTGGTGATCCCGCGCGGCGGCGCGGGCCTGATCAATGCGGTGGTGCGCGACGCGCTGGTGCCGACCATCGAGACCGGCACCGGCAACTGCCACGTATTCGTCCACCGGGACGCCGATCTGGATATGGCCGAGTCCATCCTGATCAACGCCAAGACCCGCCGGCCCTCGGTGTGCAATACCGCCGAGACGGTGCTGATCGACCGGGCCATCGCCGAGACCGCGGTGCCGCGCATGATCAAGGCCCTCGAGGACAAGGGCGTCACCATTCACGGTGACCTGCCGGGCCTGGTGCCCGCCACCGACACCGACTGGGCCGACGAATACCTGTCCCTGGACATCGCTTTGAAGGTCGTCGACGATCTCGACGCGGCCGTCGAGCACATCAACGAGTGGGGCACCGGCCACACCGAGGCCATCGTGACCGCCGACCTGAAGGCCGCCCGCGAGTTCACCGCTCGCGTCGACGCCGCCGCCGTCATGGTCAACGCCTCGACCGCCTTCACCGACGGCGAGCAGTTCGGATTCGGTGCGGAGATCGGCATTTCGACCCAGAAGCTGCACGCCCGCGGACCCATGGGTCTGCCCGAACTAACCTCCACCAAGTGGATTGTGTGGGGCGACGGGCAGATTCGCCCCGTCTAGCACCCGCTGGATACGAAAGGACCGCCGTGGCTCCCACCACCGCACCCAACCAGGAGCCGATCTTCTCGTCGGTCGACGATGTGATCGAGCGGCTGGCCCGCACCGGATACCTGGCCGACAAGGCCACCGCCACTTCGGTTTTCCTCGCCGACCGGCTCGGCAAGCCGCTGCTCATCGAGGGACCGGCCGGTGTCGGCAAGACCGAGCTGTCCAAGGCCGTCGCGCAGGTCGCGGGTGCGGAACTGGTGCGGCTGCAGTGCTACGAGGGCGTGGACGAGGCGCGGGCGCTCTACGAGTGGAACCACGCCAAGCAGATCCTGCGCATCCAGGCATCCTCGGAGAACGACTGGGCCGAAACCAAGGCCGACGTCTTCACCGAGGAGTTCTTGCTGGAACGCCCGCTGCTCACCGCGATCCGGCGCGACGAGCCGACCGTGCTGCTCATCGACGAGACCGACAAGGCCGATGTCGAGATCGAGGGCCTGCTGCTCGAGGTACTGAGCGACTTCTCGGTCACCGTGCCGGAACTGGGCACCATCAGCGCGACCCGCAAGCCGTTCGTGGTGCTCACCTCCAATGCCACCCGCGAGCTGTCCGAGGCGCTCAAGCGGCGCTGCCTCTACCTGCACATCGACTTCCCGGACGAGGAGCTCGAGCGCCGCATCCTGGCCAGCCGGGTGCCGGAGCTGAAGCCGGCGGTGGCGGCGCAGCTGGTGCGGATCGTGCACGTGCTGCGCGGCATGCAGCTCAAGAAGCTGCCGTCGGTCGCGGAGTCCATCGACTGGGCGCGCACGCTCCTGGCCTTGGGCGCAAAGGATCTCGACGACAAGACCGTGCGGGCCACGCTCGGAGTGGTGCTGAAGCACCAGGCCGATCACGTGCGTGCGCAGTCCGAGCTGAAGCTGGCCTGATCGTGGCCGGGGCGTCGGAGCCCTCGAAGGGCAAAGAGAACTCGCCGCGCGGGCTGGTTTCCGCCGCCATGCGGGCGATCTCGGGCGGTACGCCGGCCAAGCCGGTGCAGGTGCCGGGACCGACGGCCGAACACGGCCTGCCGGGGCATCTGGTCGGCTTCGTGGAGGCGTTGCGCGGCCGGGGGATTCCGGTCGGGCCGTCCGAAACCGTGGACGCCGGACAGGTTCTCACCGTCCTGGACCTCATGGACCGGGAGGCGCTGCGTGAGGGCCTGGCCTGCGCGCTGCTGCGCCGCACCACCCAGCGCGCCACCTTCGACGGCATGTTCGACCTGTGGTTCCCGGCCGCGCTGGGGGAGCGGGCCGGGGCCGAAGAGGTGGAGCTGCCGATCAAACCGGACGGGTCGGTCGACATCCTCGAACTGCGGAAGATGCTGGCGGAGTTGCTGATCCAGGACCCGTCGGGCGAGCAGGCGCAGCAATTGCAGGCGCTGGCCGCGCAGATGGTCGACCAGATGGGCCAGTACCAGGCGGCGGGCGGGCCGTCCTTCTCCGCCTACCAGACGCTGAAGGATCTCCAGCCGGAACTGCTGGTGAGCAGGATTCTCGCCGGCCTCGCCCAGGGCATGGACAATTCCGACTTCGACACCGAGGTCGCCCGCCGCACGGCCCGCGGCCGCATCAAGGACTTCCGCAGCACCGTCGAAGCCGAGACCCGCCGCCGGGTGGCCGAGCGCATCGGCCGCGAGCGCGTCGCCACCTACGGCGTCGCCCGGCAGGCCGAGGACGCCGACTTCCTGCGCATCTCCCAGGCCGAACTCGACGAACTGCGCCGTAGCAGCCAGCGCCTGGCCCGGGTCCTGGCCTCCCGCCTGGCCGCGCGCCGCCGGCGCGGCCGCCGCGGCGAGATCGATCTGCGCAAGACCATGCGCAAATCGATGTCCACCGGCGGCGTCCCAGTGAATCTCGTCACCCGCAAGCCGCGGCCCGGCCGCCCCGATCTCGTCCTGCTGTGCGACATCTCGGGCTCGGTCGCGGGCTTCTCCAGCTTCACCATGCTGCTGGTGAACGCCCTGCGCGAGCAGTTCTCCCGGGTCCGCATCTTCGCCTTCGTGGACCGCGTCGACGAGGTCACCCAGCTGTTCGACGCGGCCACCCCGCTGGATCAGCTGACCCGCCGCATCTTCACCGAAGCCGAGGTCGTCGGCATCGAGGGCCACTCCGACTACGGCTCGGCCCTGGAGGGTTTCGCCGAGCGGTTCCCCGACGCCGTCACCAGCCGCACCTCCCTGCTCATTCTCGGCGACGCCCGCACCAACTACCGCGACCCGGCGCTGGACACCCTCCGGCAGCTGGTCGACACCGCCAAGCACGCCTACTGGCTCAACCCCGAGGCCGAGAAGATGTGGGGCACCGGCGATTCCGCCGCCGACCGCTACGCCGACATCATCGAGATGCACGAATGCCGTTCGGCCCGCCAGCTGACCGCCCTCGTGGGCCGCCTGCTGCCGGTCTGAATCCGGATGGCCGGCCGGCTGAGCCCCGCCGGTGCGGGGGCGGCGCAATCGCCCCCGGTAAGCTCGCTTTTCGTGCAGACGAACGGCCGCCGCAAGCTGGGCGTGATGGGCGGCACCTTCGACCCCATCCACCACGGGCACCTGGTCGCGGCCAGTGAGGTCGCGAATCGGTTCGACCTCGACGAGGTGATTTTCGTACCGACCGGTCAGCCGTGGCAGAAGGGCGATCGCGCGGTCAGCCCGGCCGAGGACCGGTATCTGATGACGGTCATCGCGACCGCGTCCAATCCCCGGTTCCAGGTGAGCCGCGTCGACGTGGATCGCGGCAAGGAGACCTACACCGTCGACACCCTGCGCGACCTGGCCGAACTCCACCCGGACGCGGATCTGTACTTCATCACCGGAGCGGACGCGCTGGCCAGCATCCTGACGTGGCAGGATTGGTCGGAACTGTTCGAGCTGGCGAAATTCGTCGGCGTGACCCGTCCGGGGTACGAATTGAATATCGACCATCTCGCCGACCACCTCCGCGACTACCCGGAGGGCACGGTCACGATGGTCGAGATTCCGGCCCTGGCCATCTCGTCGAGCGAATGCCGGCGGCGGGCGGGGGAGGGCCGGCCGGTCTGGTACCTCGTCCCGGACGGGGTCGTCCAATACATATCGAAACGGCACCTGTACGTGCCGCAAGACAGTGCATCGTGAAAGTGCGCAGGGAAGAGGTAGCAGGGTGACAGCATCGGCAGAAGCCGTCTCGATGGCGACGGTGGCCGCACGGGCCGCAGACGAGAAGCTGGCCGCCGACGTGGTCGTGCTGGATGTCTCCGAGCAGCTGGTCATCACCGACTGCTTCGTCATCGCGTCCGCGCCCAACGAGCGCCAGGTCAACGCGATCGTCGACAATATCGAGGACAAGCTGCGCGAGGCCGGATACAAGCCGGTGCGCCGCGAGGGCACCCGCGAGGGCCGCTGGGCGCTGCTGGACTACGTCGAGATCGTGGTCCACGTCCAGCACGAGGACGAACGCGACTTCTACGGCCTCGAGCGCCTGTGGAAGGACTGCCCGGCGGTGCCGGTCGACGGTATCGGCGATCCGCGCGCGACGACCGAGGAAGACAAGGGCGGGGACGACGAGTGAGCAAGATGGCCGGCGTCCGCCGGTTGATTCTGCTGCGGCACGGACAGACCGAATGGAACGCCGGCGACCGCATGCAGGGCCAGATCGACACCGAACTCGATGACATCGGCAAACGCCAGGCCAAGGACTGCGCGCCCGACATGGCGACCAGCGACCTGATCGCCATCGTTTCCTCCGATCTCAAGCGCGCCCACGACACCGCGCTCGCCGTCGCCGAATGCGCGGCCATGCCGGTCGTCACCGACGAGCGCCTGCGCGAGACCAACCTCGGGGACTGGGAGGGCCTGGACCACCACCAGGTCGACGCCGAGTACCCGGGCGCCCGCAAGGCGTGGCGGCTCGATGCCCGCTTCACCCCGCCCGGCGGCGAATCCAAGCTCGAGGTGGGGGCGCGAGCGCTGCCCGTGGTGAAGGAACTCTTGGCCGCGCGGGAGGACTGGCCCGGCCGTACCGTCATGCTGGTTGCGCACGGCGGTCTGATCGCGGCGCTGACCGCGGCCCTGCTCGACCTGCCCGAGGCGAACTGGCCGGCCCTGGGCGGCCTGGCCAATACCAGCTGGGTGCAGCTGACCAGCCACGGTCCCGGCATCGACAAGCCCGGCTGGCGCCTGGATGTGTGGAACGCGGTCGCGAAGGTAGCCCCTGATGTCCTCTGAGAGTCCGAACGCCCAACCCGCGCAGGACGGTTCACCGCAGCGCAAGGTGCTGGTGGTGGTGGCGGACTCGCTGTCCTACTTCGGTCCCAAGGGCGGGCTGCCCGCCGACCATCCCGGCATCTGGCCCAATCTGGTTGCCGCCGAGCTGGACTGGGACGTCGAACTGGTGGCCCGCATCGGCTGGACCTGCCGTGACGCCTACTGGGCGCTGATCGGCGACCCGCGCATCTGGGCCGCGGTGCCGCGGGCCGGGGCCGTGGTGTTCGCGACCGCCGGCATGGACTCGCTGCCCTCGCCGCTGCCGACCGCGCTGCGCGAGCTGATCCGCTATGTGCGGCCGGCCTCGGTGCGCCGGCGGGTGCGCGAGGCCTACAACTGGGTGCAGCCCAGGCTGTCGCCGCTGGGCTGGCCGGTGGCGCTACCGCCCGCGGTGAGCGTCGACTACCTGGAGCAGTCGCGGCACTCGCTGGCCCAGCTGCGGCCCGAGCTGCCGTTCGTGGCGGTGCTGCCCTCGGTGCACAAGTGCGAGGCCTACGCCGGGGTGCACACCGGGCGCGAGCCCATGGTGCGGGCCGTGTCGGCCTGGGCCGCCGAGCACGCGGTGCCGCTGGTGGATCTCGGGGACGCCGTGCGCGACAACGTGTTCAACGGCCCCGCCAACCCGGACGGCATCCACTGGGGCTGGGAGGGCCACAGCGCCGTCGCGCGGGCCATGGTGAAGGTGCTGACCGAGGCCACGGCCGACGAGGTACACACTGCATGACCGTGGTGGTGGTGACCGACTCGTCGGCCAGCCTGCCGGCCGGCCTCACGGCTGATCTTGGTGTGCTGGCCGTGCCGCTGCACGTGCTGGTCGACGATCGCGAGATTCGGGAGGGGATCGACGACTGCGACATCGACTACGGCTCCTCCCAGGTCACCACCTCGGCCGCCTCGCCCGGTGATCTGCGCAGCGTCTACGAGCGGGCGCTGGAGTTGTCCGACGGCGACGGCGTAGTGGCCGTGCACATCTCGCGGCAGCTGTCGGGCACCTGGGAGGCCGGGCGGCAGGCCGTGCGGGACATGGATGCCGCCGATCGGATCCGGCTGGTGGACTCGCTGAGCGCCGGGCTGGGTACCGGGCTGCCGGTGCTGGTGGCGGCGCGCCGGGCACGGGCGGGCGAGCCGCTCGATGTCGTGTACGACTCGGCGGTGGCGGCGGCCAGCCGCGGGCGCGCGTTCATCGTCGTCAACCGGACCGAGCAGCTGCGGCGCGGCGGGCGGCTGAGCACTGCCGCGGCGTTCTTCGGCACCGAGCTGGTCACCAAGCCGATCATCCAGATCGTGAACGGGCGGCTGGAACTGCGCGAGAAGGCCCGCACGCGCTCCAAGGCGTTCACCAAACTCGTTGCGGCCGTGGTGGATGCGGCGGGCGAGGACGGGGCGGCGGTCGCGGTCCAGCATCTGGGGGCCGAGGAGGCCGCCAACACCATCGCGGGTCAGCTGCGGGATCTGATTCCCGGTATCCGGGAGGTCATCATCGCCGAATTCGGCCCTACCCTGGGGGTGCACCTGGGCGTGGGCGCGGTCGGGGCGCTGGTGCTGCCGGGCGGCTGCGGCTAGCGGAAACGGTGTTGTCCACAACGTAATTCGCTATCCACAGGTCGGCTGAAAGCCCAGGTCGCGTGGGCGGCCGGGGTCGTCGTCGCTCGTACCGTGAGCTGCATGCCACGACTCGACGAACGTACCCCGCTGCAGCGCCTCAACGCCCGCGCCGCCACCGACCCCCGCCCCGGCCCGGCCGAGGCCACCGCCGACCCGGCGGAATTCGCCTCCGGCCGTCCACATCCCGGCCGCTGGGACGAGGACTCGCTCGACCAGCTCGTCGAACCCGATCGCCGGAGCGCTGATCGGCAGCCTGACGGATTCTCGCCCGACTGGCTGTCCGAGCCCTGCGGCAGCGTGTCCCTGTGGCACGAACGCCTGGTCCCCGAACGTTTCCGCGGCACTCGCTGGGATCCGGGCCCGCGCGGTGTCCTCGTCATCGCCGCCCTCGGCATCGCCGCCATCCTCTTCGCCGGCTACGTCACCCTGCGCGAAAAGCCTGTCTCCCAACCGGTCCCGCCCATCGCCGCACTCAGCGAAACCGCACCCGCCGACCGGGAGGATGCCGCACCCGAAGCCGCCGCTTCCGCCGTGACGGTCACAGCCGCGCCCGTGCCGGGCGCGGCCCAGCCGCCCGCGTCACGGCCCGCCGCCTCGCAGCCGGATCGAATCCCGCTCGCTACCACGGCAACCGGCGCTCCGGGCGGCTCTGTTGCCCCGGGCGGCGCCGCCACCCCCGGCGAGCTCGTCGTCAGTGTCGTCGGTCTCGTCGAGCACGGCGGGCTCCGCCGCTTCCCCGCCGGAGCCCGGATAGCCGACGCCCTCCGCGTCGCCGCTCCCCGCCCCGAAGCCGACCTCTCCACCCTCAACCTCGCCCAGCCCCTCATCGACGGCGACCAGATCATCGTCGGCCGCACCACACCCCGCCCCACCACCCAGCAGGTCGGCACCACCGTCGTGAATTCCGCCCACCCCCCGGCGAACTCACCCCCATCCTCCGGCCCACCCCGCTCCACCGCCCTCCCCGCGAAGGTGAACCTCAACACCGCCACCGAATCCGACCTCGACACCCTCCCCGGCATAGGGCCCGTCACCGCCCGCGCCATCCTCACCTGGCGCACCCGCCACGGCCGCTTCACCTCCATCGACCAGCTCTCCGAAATCGAGGGCATAGGCCACTCCCGCCTCACCCGCATCCGCGATCGGGTGACGATATGACCACCGCGAATTGCCCTGTTGCGCACCAGTACAGTCGCACCGGTTGCCGGAAAGCCGAGTCGGAGGGCGCGAGCACGACTCGGACAGCGAGGCGTGCGGGCGCTCATCGGGGCCGGCAGGCGACGGCCCACGCCGAGCAGGGCAGTCGCGCAGAGTTGTTGGGGCGCAACGATTGCGCCGCCGGTGGACGGTCGGCGCCCGGAAGTGGAATGGCTCCGGTAGCGAAGCTGCGGTCAGAGCCGGGGCGGTGGCGATGACTACGGGGGCGACCGACCGCGTCGATGCCGGGGATCGCGGGCCCGTCGAAATACCCGAGGTGCTGGATGCGCGGCTGGTTCCGGCGGCGGTCTGTGGCTGGGGCGCGACGGTGGCGCCGTTGGTGGTGGGCTGGCGGGCCGGGGTCGGGGTGGCGGCCGGGTGTGGGCTGGTGGGGATGTGTGTGGCGGCGTGGGTGATTCGGCGGGTGCGGGCGGGGCGGGGGAGTGGGGTGGCGTGGGTGGTGCTGGGGGCCTTGGTGATCGGGGCGGGGTTCGGGGTGGCGGGGGCGTGGCATGCGCATCGGGTGCAGACGCATCCGTTGCGGGCGGTGCGGGCCGGGCAGCGGCTGGTGGCGGTGGTGGAGCTGACCGATGATCCGAAGCGGGTGTCCGCCCGGCCGTTCGGCGGGCCGAAGGTGATGGTGCGGGCCGGGCTGGTGGATTACCGGTTGGGTGGACGGATTGTGCATTCCGGCGGATCGGTGCTGGTGATGGCGCCGGCGGCGGGGTGGCGGACCCTGTTGCCCGGCCAGCGGGTGGAATTCCCCGCCCGCGTGGCCTGTCCGTGGCGTCCGGACATGACGGTCGCCATCCTGCGGGCGGAGGCCGCTCCCACCTCGGTGAGCACCCCGCCCTGGTGGCAGCGCCTCGCCGGGCAGGTGCGCGGCGACTTCGCGACCTCCGCCCACCGCGCGCTCTCCGACGATGCCGCCGGCCTGCTCCCGGGCCTGGTCATCGGCGACACCTCGACCCTCACCGACCACGTCCAGGAGAACTTCCGCGAGTCCGATTTGACGCATTTGACGGCTGTCAGCGGGGCGAATGTCACGATTTTGCTTGGGGCCGTGCTGGTTTCGATGCGCACCCTCACGGTGGATCCACGGGTCGGCGCGGTGGCCGCGGGTGCGGCTCTGGTCATGTTCGTGATCCTGGCCCGCCCCTCGCCCAGTGTCCTGCGTGCCGCCGTCATGGGAGCCATTGCGCTGCTGGCTCTCTGCACTGGACGCCGTAAGCAGGCCCTACCCGCCCTGTGCGCCGCCATCATCGGATTGCTGGCCTGGTCACCGGGTCTCGCGGTGGATGCCGGATTCGCCCTGTCGGTGCTGGCCACCGCGGGACTGATCGTGATCGCCCCGGGCTGGTCGGATTGGCTTCGCGCCCATGGCTGGTGGCGGATCCCCGCCGACTCCTTCGCGGTGGCCGCTGCGGCCTTCGTGGTCACCACGCCGCTGGTCATCGCCATGACCGGCCACCTCAGCCTGGTCGCGATCGTGGTGAACATGCTGGTCGAACCGGTGATCGCGCCCATCACCATCCTGGGTGCGCTGGGTGCGCTGCTCGCCTGCGTGTGGTCGCCCCTCGCCGCGGCGGTCATGCACTGCACCGCACCGCCACTGTGGTGGCTGCTCACGGTCTCCGACCGAGCCGCCGCCCTGGGAGCCTCGGTCTCGCTACCGACCGGTCTGCGTTCAGGTCTGGTCGCAACGGTGGTGTGCGCCTTGGTGATCGCGGCTCTGCACCCTGGCCGCTCACGGGCGGATCCGGACGCCGTGCCGGGATCGGTGCCGCCTCGGCCGGGTCGAGACGAGGACTCGCCATCCGGCTAGCGGGAGCTCAGGAACTCGTTGACGGCGTCGGTGAAACCGGCGGGGTCGTTGGTGTAGACGAAGTGGTCGGTATCGAGTTCGACCATGCGGGTGCCCGGGCGCCGGTCGCGCATGGCCACGGCCATGTCGGCGGGGATGACGCCGTGCGCGGCACGGATGAGCAGGGCCGGGCAGGTGCCGGCGACCCAGTCCGACCAGTGGTCGCCGTGCACCAGGTCCTCGGAGGCGACGATGTCGAGGGGGTGGAAGGGCAGGCTCCAGGAACCGTCGGCACGCTCGCGAACCAGCGCGCCGAAGTGCGCGGCCATCGGGCCCATGGCCTCGATCAGCTGCTCACGGGTCGCCGCCTCGTAGGGGAGGCCGGCCACGAAGCCCAGCGGGTTGTGGCCGTCGAGGCCGAGCGCGGCGGGTGCGTCGATATCGATGATCGCCGCCACCCGCTCCGGGTGGCGGGCCGCGAACTGGTAGGCGTTGATGCCGCCGAGCGAATGACCCAGCAGCACAGCGCGTTCCAGGCCGAGGTGGTCGAGCAGGGCCAGGATGTCGGCGAGGTAGCCGTCGCGGGTGTAGTCGGCGGCGCGATCGGAGTGGCCGTGGCCGCGCTGGTCGAGCGCGACGAGCCGCCACCCCGCGGACAGCCGTGCCGCCAGGCCGGCGAAGCTCTCGCCGTCGGACATGTGCCCGTGCAGCGCGATGACGGTCCGGCCGGTACCCCCGAAATCCACGTAGGACAGTCCGCGGCCGTCGATGTCGAAGCTGCTGCGGGTGGCGGTGCGTGCGGTCATTGTCTGCTCCGATCCTTGTTCCGGTGTGCTGAGCTCGACCCTAACCGATGGTTATACATTTGTGCAAGACGTATGAATAAGACAAGTGTGTCACACATTTGCGTACCAGTGCTGGCCGGGTGCAGGATGCAGGGGTTGTCGGAGCGGGCTCGTAGGATCGGGGCGTGAACCAGCGACCCGCGCCCCTGCATCTCGTGCTCGGTGAAGAGGAATTGCTGATCGAGCGGGCGGTGGCGGGAATTACCGCGCAGGCCCGGGCCGGCTCGACGGACGCTGGGGCGCTGCCGGTGGATCGGCTCCGGGCGGGGGATGCCAGCACGGCGGAATTGGCCGAGCTGCTGAGTCCTTCGCTGTTCGCCGAGGACCGGGTGATCGTGCTGGAGTCGGCGGCCGAGGCGGGCAAGGATGCGGTCGCGGTCATCCAGGATGCGGCGTCCGCACCACCGGAGGGCGTGGTGCTGGTGGTGCTGCACAGCGGGGGTGGGCGCGCCAAGGCGCTGGCGCCGGCCCTGCAGAAGCTGGGCGCGGTGGTGCACGACTGCGCGAAGCTGACCAAGGCGGGGGAGCGGGTCGAGTTCGTGCGCAACGAGTTCCGGGCCGCCAATGTGCGGGTACCGGCGGACGTGGTGCAGGCCATCATCGAGGCCGTGGGCTCGGATCTGCGCGAACTCGCCGCCGCCAGTTCGCAATTGGCGGCCGACACCGGCGGCAAGGTGGATCTCGCGGCGGTGCGGCAGTACTACTCGGGCAAGGCGGAGGTGACCGGGTTCGATGTCGCCGATCTGGCCGTGTCAGGGGATCGGCCCGCCGCCATGGAGGCGCTGCGCTGGGCCATCGATCGCGGCGTCCCGGCGGTCCTGCTCGCGGACGCCCTCGCGGATTCGGTGCACACCATCGCCCGCGTCGGCTCGGCCGGGCGCGGCGACCCGTTCAAGATGGCGGGTGATCTGGGGATGCCGCCGTGGAAGGTGAAGAAGGCGCAGGGCCAGGCGCGCGGCTGGACCGGCGCGTCCATCGGGGCGGCGCTGCAGGTGGTCGCCGCGCTCAATGCCGACGTCAAGGGGCAGGCAGCCGACGCGGATTACGCACTCGAGCACGCACTCTCGCGCATTCTTGATCTGCGCGAGAGCGCCTCGTAGCGGGAAGGCCCGGGACTACTCCGGCTTCCAGGTGATCTTGCCGCCCTGGAACTCCTGGGCCTTGCCGCCCTGGTAGTCGTACTCGTCGCTGGTCGGGTAGCCGTAGCGGCCGTTCTCGGCGCCATTGCGCACCCACTCGTCGCGGATCGAGCCCCACACGACGTGGGTCCCGGTCTTCTGGGTGGAGTAGACGGCCCCGCCCTCGAACAGCTGCTCGTGGGTGGTGGCGCTGTTGGTCTTGTTCTCATCGGCGATGGGGAAGCCTAGCGGGCTGCTCTCCCAGCCGACCGCGGAGTACTTGTCGCGGATCACGCCGCTCACCACATGGGTGCCGGCACCCACCGACCAGTAGATCGAGCCGCCCTGGAAGTGCTGGAAGCGGCCGGGTTTCGAGGTCTGCCCCTCGTCCACCACCGGGTACTTCAGCGCGCCCGACTCCGCGCCCGCGCCCTTCCACTTGTCGCGGATGGCGCCGCCGATGGCATGCGCGTCGGTAGCCGGGGTCCAGTAGATGGAGACGTTGTTGACGAAGTCCTGCTTCTTGCCGCCGCCCGCGGCGTCGGTCTCCGGAATGGTGGGATCACCGAAGAATTCCGGTCCGCCCGCCCCGTCGTATTCGACCTCGATGGCCCCGCCCACCTCGAACGGGCCGATGGGACGCGCGGCTGCCACACCCATTCCGGTGGTCAGCGCGACCGCGGCCACGCTGACGGCCAGCGTGCCCCGGGTCCAGGACGAACGGTTGTCACGACGCAGCGTTGCCAAGAGATCTCTCCCAGTGCAGGTTTACAGGTAGCCCCCGACGGTTCGCGGCCATCCTGCTGCCAACTGCGCGCTCGCGCAAGTCGCCAGCTCCGGACACGACAAAAGCCGCCGTGGTCTTCGTGGCCACGGCGGCTGTGAGAAGCATGATGCCGGTAGGCGTACCGGGCAGGATCAGCCGAGCTTGTTGAAAGCCAGCGACAGTGCCGACTTCTTGTTGGCGGCCTGGTTGCCGTGGATGACGCCCTTGGAGGCGGCCTTGTCCAGGCTCTTGCTCGCGGACTGCATCAGCTCGAGCGCCTTGTCCTTCTCGCCCGCCGCAGCGGCCTCGCGGAACTTGCGGATCGAGGTGCGCAGCGCGGACTTCACCGACTGGTTGCGCTGGCGCGCAAGCTCGTTGGTGCGGATCCGCTTCATCTGGGACTTGATGTTGGCCACGCCGGTTTCCTCGTGTTCCTTCACTTGGTGGTGTATGCGGGATGCAAAGTCTTCGGGCGCGCACTACGAGAGGGGCAGTTGCAGCGCCGACAGTCGAGACTACCAGGCGACGCCGCGAGGTATGAAATCGAGCCTGTTGGCTATCTGGCCGAAACCAGAAATTTATCGCCGTCCAACTGCGCGTTGCCCCTGCGTGATGGACTATTTTTGCATGACCCCCGCAGCACCCGCACCGGGTCTCTCCAGAGTAGACAGATCCACCGCGTCAGCCTCCGCCGCGCTCGCTCCTTCCGGATTGGAACGCGAAAAATCGGATAAATCAGGCGTCTTCGCGGGGTATCAACCGGGCCGCTACGACCGTGCCTATGACGAGATGTTCGATTCCGCGGGCCGCCCGCGGGCGCCCTACCGGGGGATATTCAACGCCCTGGCCACCATCGACGCCGAGGACCTGGCCGCCCGCGCCGAGGCGCTGGACCGCGCATTCGTCGATCAGGGCATCACCTTCTCGCTCTCCGGTCAGGAGCGGCCGTTCCCGCTCGACCTGGTGCCGCGGGTGATCGCCGCCGGCGAATGGACCAAACTCGAACGCGGCATCAGGCAGCGGGTGCGCGCGCTCGAGGCCTTCCTCGCCGACGTCTACGGCGAGCAGACCATCCTGCGCGACCGCGTGATCCCGAAACGGCTGGTGACCTCCTGCGCGCACTTCCACCGCGAGGCCGCCGGCCTGGTGCCGCCCAATGGCGTGCGCATCCACGTGGCCGGGATCGACCTGGTGCGCGACGAGCACGGGGATTTCCGTGTGCTGGAAGACAATCTGCGCTCGCCCTCGGGCGTGTCCTACGTCATGGAGAACCGGCGCACCATGGCGCGCGTGTTCCCCGACCTGTTCGCCTCGCACCGGGTGCGCGCCGTCGGCGACTATCCGGCCCACCTGCTGCGCGCCCTGCGCGCCGCCGCCGCGCCCAACGAGGCCGACCCGACCGTGGTGGTGCTCACCCCCGGCGTCCACAACTCCGCCTACTTCGAGCATTCGCTGCTGGCCCGGCAGATGGGGGTGGAACTGGTCGAGGGCCGGGACCTGTTCTGCCGCGACAATGTCGTCTATATGCGCACCACCGCGGGGGAGCGGCAGGTGGATGTCATCTACCGGCGCATCGACGACGACTTCCTCGATCCCATGCAGTTCCGCCCGGACTCCATGCTCGGGGTGGCCGGGATCCTGAACGCGGCCCGCGCGGGCACGGTGGTGCTGGCCAATGCCGTCGGCAACGGGGTCGGCGACGACAAACTCGTCTATACCTATGTGCCCGCGTTCATCGAGTACTACCTGGGTGAGAAACCGATCCTGCCCAATGTGGACTCCTACCGCTGCTGGGAACCGGCCGAACGCGACGAGGTGCTGGACCGGGTGGCGGAACTGGTGGTCAAGCCGGTGGAGGGGTCCGGCGGCTACGGCATCGTGATCGGCCCGGCGGCCGGCGCCCGGGAGCTCGAGGCGACCCGGCGCAAGGTGCGGGCCAATCCGCGCGGCTGGATCGCGCAGCCGGTGGTGCAGCTGTCCACGGTGCCGAGCAAGATCGACGGGCGGCTCGCGCCCCGGCACGTGGACCTGCGGCCGTTCGCGGTCAACGACGGCGACGACATCTGGGTGCTGCCCGGCGGGCTGACCCGGGTGGCGCTGCCCGCGAACTCGCTGGTGGTGAATTCCAGTCAAGGGGGCGGGAGCAAGGACACCTGGGTGCTCGCACCGAGAACCTCGGTGGCGCAACGGGAATTGTCCGGTTCGCAGCTGGTCGGCGAACCGCAGATCGCCCCGGAGAGAGACCAATCCAGAGAGCCCTCGGCGATGCGGGCCAACCAACAACAGCAGTAACAACAACAAACAGCATTCGCTGAGGCTCAACTCTTTTGGTTCGCGGCCCGAGCACAGGTCGATGGAGCGCTCGTTCTGGACTGCGGCTGGAATAGACCTCCGCCTTGGAGCGGGGGAGCGAAGCGGAGGAGCGGAGGAGGGAAGAACGAGACCTTCAGGGCCGCGAACCCGCCGGAGCGAAGCGGAGGCAGATAGGGCAGAGCATCATGTTGGCGCGCAATGCCGAATCCCTCTTCTGGATCGGACGCTACGTCGAGCGAGCCGAATATACGGCGCGCATTCTCGATGTCGCGGTCCATCAGCTGCTGGAGGACGCCACGGTCGATCCGGACCGAACCTCGCGGGTGCTGCTGCGGGTACTGGGCATCGAGCCGCCCGAAGAGGACCGGGAACTGGATGTGTGGTCGGTGACCGAACTGGTGGCCTTCGGCCGCGACGGCGGCTCCATCGTCGATTCCATCAGCCGGGCGCGTGAGAATGCCCGGGGCGCACGGGAAGTCACCTCCACCGAGATGTGGGAGTGCCTCAATGCCACCTTCAACGGGCTGGCGGCGGCCGAGCGGGCGGCACGGGCGCTGGGGCCGCACGAGTTCTGCCACTACATCACCGATCGCGCCGCCATGTTCGCCGGACTCTCCGATTCCACCCTGAGCCGCGACGACGGCTATCGATTCCTGCTGCTGGGCAGATCCATCGAACGCGTGGATATGACTGTGCGCCTGTTGCATTCGCGCGCCGGTGACCGCACCTCCTCGCCGGCCTGGGTGACGGTGCTGCGTTCGGCGGGGGCCCACGACCCGTATCTGCGTACCCATCGCGGCGTCCTCGACGCCAATCAGATCGCGGAATTCATCCTGCTCGACCGCCTCTTCCCGCGCTCGGTATTCCATTCGCTGCGGGTGGCCGAAACCTGTCTGCAGGAATTGGATCAGCGCCCCAACAGCCGGTTCGCGGCGCGCCACGAAGCGCATCGCCTGCTCGGCCGGGCGCGCAGCGAACTGGAATTCCTGCCCTCGTCGGTGCTGCTGGAGGATCTGCCCAGCCGGCTGCTGTGGCTGCAGCAGACCTGCCGCGAGGTGGGGGAGGCCGTGGCGCTGCAGTACTTCCACGCCGAATCATGGGTGGCGTGGACGGGGCTGCACGGTCGCGGCGCGGACCTGGTCGAGGAGATGGCATGAGCTGGCGGATGCGGGTGGTGCACACCACCGGATATGTGTACGACGCGCCGGTCACGCGGTCGTTCAACGAGGCCCGGCTCACCCCGCGCGCCGACAGCCGGCAGACCGTGATCCTCAATCGGGTCGACACCGTGCCGTCCACCCGGTCCTACCGCTACATCGACTACTGGGGAACGGCGGTGACCGCCTTCGACCTGCACGCTCCGCACACCGAGCTGGAGGTCACCAGCGCCTCGGTCGTCGAGACCGAGCCGTTCGCGGGGCCGCCCGAGGAGCTGGCCTGGGAGGAGCTGCGCGACGACGCCATTGCCGACCGCTTCGACGAACTGCTCGAACCCACCGTCTACGTGCCGCGCGAGAAGCGGCGGCTGGCCCCGGTGGCCCGGCAGCTGGCGCGCGGCGTGTCGCCGGCGAAAGCGGTTGTCCGGGCCGCGGAATGGGTGCACCGGGAGATGAACTACCTGGCGGGGAGCACCTCTGTGCACACCTCGGCGGTGCAGGCCTTCGCCGAACGGCAAGGCGTGTGCCAGGATTACGCGCACCTCACGCTGCTGCTGTTGCGCGGCATGGGGATTCCCAGCCGCTACGTCTCGGGCTACCTGCATCCGGACCCGTCCGCCGAGGTCGGCCACACCGTCGCCGGTCAGATGCACGCCTGGGTGGAGGCCTGGACCGGGCAGTGGTGGGGCTACGACCCGACCAACAACATCCCGGTCACCGAGCAACACGTATCAGTCGGGGTGGGGCGTGATTACGCGGATGTGCCCCCTCTCAAAGGTATCTTCAGCGGGAGCGGCTCGACCGATCTCGAGGTCGTAGTGGAGATAACTCGCCTGGCCTGAGGCGTTTTCGGCTCGCGCCGCCGGTTCTTGTCGGTGCGTTGTCCATGCCAGCGGAAGGTAGCCGATGTCCCCCACAGCTCAGGAAGTCGCCGAGGATCAGGTCGAGCAGCAACCGCCCGCCCTCGGGCGCAAGGCATACGCCGAGACATTGGGTACCTTCGTGCTGGTCCTCGGTGGCGTCGGCACCGCGGTGCTGGCGGGCAGCCGGGTCGGTCCGCTCGGTGTGGCGGTGGCTTTCGGCCTGACGTTGCTGTTCCTGGTGTACTCGATCGGGCCGATCTCGGGTTGCCACGTGAATCCCGCGGTCACGGTGGGTCATCTGCTGCTGGGACGGATCACCATCGTTGTCGCGGCGGTCTATTGGATCGCGCAGTTCATCGGGGGCCTGCTCGCGGGCGTGGTCATCTACGCCGTCGCCAAGAACCTGCCCTCCTACGACCGGGCCAAAGACGGTCTGGGAGCGAACGGTTGGGGCGAGCACTCCCCATCGAAGCTGGTGCTCGGTGACGTCACCACCAATGGGTACGGCCTGGCGGCGGCCATCACGGTCGAGGTGATCCTGACCGGGTTGCTGGTTTTCGTGGTGCTGGCCTCCACCGACCAGCTGTCGGACATCCCGTTCGCCGGGCTCTCGATCGGTTTCACGCTGGCCGTTGTGCACCTGGTCTCGATCCCGGTCGACAACACCTCGGTGAATCCGGCCCGCAGCCTGGCCGTCGCGTTCTATCAGGACGGCGCGCCCGCGCAGCTGTGGGTGTTCATCGTGTTCCCGCTGATCGGCGGCGTTCTGGGGGCCCTGGTCTACGGGATGCTGTACGGCCGTTCCCGCAATATGGAGAGCTGAGGATCCCGGCCCCTGCCTCGTTCCGGAACAGGGGCCGGTCGTATCGGGAAGGCGCTAGTGCCAGTGGTATTCGGCGCAGAGCCGGTGCGCCACCCGGTCGAATGTCTTGCGGGGGAGGATCGCACCCTCGCGGCGAATGCCCATCTCAGGGACATCCAGGACACGATCCAGCCGCACCCAGCTGTCGCGCTCGGCGCTGTCCCACGGGCCGGACCCGATGCCCACCCAGTTGGGATGGTGCGCGTGTTCGGAATTCGAGGACAGCATGAGCCCGAGCAGCGTGTCGCCCTCGCGGCCGACCACCAGCACCGGGCGGTCCTTGCCGTTGTCCGGGTCCTCCTCGTAGGGGACCCAGGTCCACACGATCTCGCCGGGATCGGCCCGGCCGTCGAGCTGCGGGCTGTAGACGATGCGGCGCGCGCGTTCGTGCGACGGTACTCCCGCCGACGAGGTCGGCCGGACATTGACGCCCGGACCCTGGCGCGGCGTCCCCACCGCCTTCAGCGCACGGTCCCACATCGTCGACTGCCGCACCCGCCCGATCAACTTCGGGGCCTGCTGCGTGACGAGCTGGGCGCCCTGCTCCTTAGCCACGATCCCCAACTGCTTCCCCAGAGCGTTCCACCTGCCGGCCATGTCCGGCAGCCTAACGGCGGACAACGGGATTCTCACCTGTACTGGATTCGCCTGCGCCTGAAGGTAGCTCACCTGCGGGTTCGCGGCCGTCTCGATTCTGGACCGACGGAGCGGGGGAGCGAAACGGAGGAGCGGAGGAGGGAAGAATCGAGACCTCGGGGCCGCGAACTCGCCGGAGCGGAGCGGAGGCCAAGAATGCAGCACCGTAGACTTCGGGGTTGACATGCCGCTGTTTCGCCATGCCGAGGAGTGACTCCGATTAGCAGCTTCGCCGACAAGACGTTCACCGATCCCAGCCGGATCAGGAACTTCTGCATCATCGCGCACATCGACCACGGGAAATCGACCCTGGCCGACCGCATGCTGCAACTCACCGGAGTGGTCGAGGAGCGGGCCATGCGCGCCCAGTACCTGGACCGCATGGATATCGAGCGTGAGCGCGGCATCACCATCAAGGCCCAGAACGTGCGGCTGCCGTGGCAGGTCGACGGCGAGGACTACGTCCTGCACCTGATCGACACCCCGGGACACGTCGACTTCACCTACGAGGTGTCGCGCGCGCTGGAGGCGTGTGAGGGCGCGATCCTGCTCGTCGACGCGGCGCAGGGCATCGAGGCGCAGACCCTGGCCAATCTCTATCTGGCCATGGACAAGGACCTGACCATCATTCCGGTCCTGAACAAGATCGACCTCCCGGCGGCCGATCCGGACCGCTACGCCGCCGAGCTCGCCCACATCGTGGGCTGCGAGCCCGAGGACGTGCTGCGCGTTTCCGGCAAGACCGGTGTCGGCGTGGCCGAACTGCTCAATGAGGCGGTCCGCGTGGTGCCGCCGCCAGTCGGACAGGCCGACGCCCCGGCCCGCGCCATGATCTTCGACTCGGTCTACGACACCTACCGCGGCGTCGTCACCTATGTGCGTGTGGTGGACGGCAAGCTCGTCCCGCGCCAGAAGATCAAGATGATGTCCACCGGCGCGACGCACGAACTACTCGAAATCGGCATCGTCTCACCCGAACCCAAGCCCACCCAGGGCCTCGGCGTCGGCGAGGTCGGCTACCTCATCACCGGTGTGAAGGACGTGCGTCAGTCCAAGGTCGGTGACACCATCACCACCGCCCGCGACGGCGCGACCGAGGCGCTGACCGGCTACCGCGAACCGCGGCCGATGGTCTACTCCGGGCTGTACCCGGTCGACGGGTCGGACTACCCGAACCTGCGCGACGCGCTGGACAAGCTGCAGCTCAACGATGCCGCGCTGACCTATGTGCCGGAAACCTCGGTCGCCCTGGGCTTCGGCTTCCGCTGCGGCTTCCTCGGCCTGCTGCACATGGAGATCACCCGCGAGCGGCTCGAGCGCGAGTTCGGCCTCGACCTGATCTCCACCGCCCCGAACGTGATCTACCGCGTGGTCATGGAGGACGGCACCGAGCACGTCGTCACCAACCCGTCGTACTGGCCCGAAGGCAAGGTACGCGAGATCTACGAGCCCATCACCCGGTGCACCGTGATCGCGCCGAGCGAGTTCATCGGCACCATCATGGAGCTGTGCCAGTCCCGCCGCGGCGAACTGCTGGGCATGGACTACCTGTCGGAGACCCGCGTCGAGATGCGGTACACCCTGCCCATGGCCGAGATCATCTTCGACTTCTTCGACTCGCTGAAGTCGCGCACCCGCGGCTACGCCTCGCTCGACTACGAGGAGGCCGGCGAACAGCAGTCCGCATTGGTCAAGGTGGACATCCTGCTGCAGGGCGAGGCCGTCGACGCGTTCTCGGCCATCGTGCACAAGGACGCCGCCCAGGCCTACGGCCACAAGATGACCACCAAGCTGCGCGAGCTCATCCCGCGCCAGCAGTTCGAGGTGCCGATCCAGGCCGCCATCGGCTCGAAGGTCATTGCGCGCGAGAACATTCGGGCGATCCGCAAGGACGTGCTCGCCAAGTGCTACGGCGGTGACATCAGCCGTAAGCGCAAGCTGCTCGAGAAGCAGAAGGAAGGCAAGAAGCGCATGAAGACGATCGGTCGCGTCGAGGTGCCGCAGGAAGCCTTCGTGGCCGCACTGTCCACCGATTCCGCCACGGACAAGAAGAAGTAGCAGATTCCCGGTCAGGCGCAAGGTTCGGTATGCAACCGGAAAATGGGTCTTCCGTACTGATATGCCGGGTGACAAGCTATGTGACGCACCGCTGAGCACACCGCCTGCGACCTGGTGGATGTGACAGACCGGTTATCCGGAAATAGGGTGTGAAACGAGTTCGGTTCGGCGGCCCGCGCGGCGGGTCGCCGAAGCCTTGAGAGCGGAGCCCACATGACGCGTGATCTGCCCTTCGACGATGCTGCCGGTGCCGGTGACGACGACGGAGACGCCGCCTACCGCATTGCCAATGGAGTCGCGCGGGTGGCCAGGGCAGGCGCGTACGTCACCGGTGGCGCGCTCATCGCCGCCGGCGGCAATCACGGCGGCACCCCGGCCATCAACCACGACAGCAAGAACGTGGGCTGGTCGCAGGTCGAGGACCCGCAGCCGAATGTGCCGAGCCCGACCATCACCTTCCCCGACCTGACCGCGGATTCGGTGCTCCCGCACCACGGTCCGGCGGCCGCCGCGCCGGTGAACGGGCACTTCGGCCCGCTCGGCGACTACCAGCACGGCACCGACGCGGGCCTGTTCCCGTCGCTCGACGCGATCCCGGCCAACGACCCGGCGATCTCCGGCTTCCACGGCCTCGGCCTGCCCGACACCGACACCGGCGCGTCCGGCCTGCCGACCTACGGCCCGCGTCCCGGCTGGGGTCTGCCGCTCGACAATTCCACTGACCAGCAGGCGGATTCGGCTCCGGCCCAACCACATCTGCCGACCCTCGACCAGCAGCAGCCGAACTTCCTGCAGGGTCTGCCCGGCTTCCAGCAGGGCCTGCCCGGTTTCGGGCTGCCCGGCGCCACCGGGATGCACCTGCCCGGGATGAACGGCGCGTCCTTCGCGCCCGGTGCCGACACCGGTCTCGCCGACCATTCCGGCGCGTTCGACGGCATCGGCGGCACGGCCGGCCAGGGCAACGGTGTCTTCGTCGGCACCGACTGGTCGTTCGACGCCCATGTCGGGCTGGACGGCGCGTGGGTGCACTCGAATCTGTCGGTGAACGTGGGTGTCGGTGCGGTCGGGCATCAGCTCGATGCCTTCGGTCAGCAACTGGGACAGGGAATTTCGCACATCCCGGCGAACACCACACTGCCCAACAACGGCGGCGCGCCCAGCTTGCCGGGTGCGGACAAGCCCAACAATATGGGCCAGCCATTCGGCTCCTCGAACTCGTCGGCCACCACCGGCACCCCAGCCCTTCCGGGGCAGGGACACGGCCCGGCCGATTCCCCGGCGGGCGGAGCCGGAGCCCCCACTTCCGCTGTGCCCGGTACGAATTCGCAGCTTCCGGGGGCCGGTTCGCCGGGCGGCGCGTTCACGCTGCCGGGTGCCGCCGCGGCGCCGTCGAACCCGATCTCGCTGACCACCATTCCGGCCGCGCAGACTGCTCCGGTCGCGCCCGCCGCCGTCACTCCGGTCTCGACGCCGGTCGCCGCACCGGTGGTGCCTGTGGCCACCGCGCCCGTCGCGGTCGCGCCGGTGTCCATAGCGCAGCCGGTCGCGGTGACGCCGTTGCAGACCACCATTCAGCCCGATGCCGCCAACCAGCCGATCGCGAATCTGCTGTCGACACACGGCGGTCCGTCGCCGCTGACCGCGCCAGCGGCCGTGGCCCCCGCACTGTTCGATCATGGTCGCCAGCCGGTGCTGGCCAGTGGTGAGCCCACCGCGCCCGTACATTCAGCGCCGCTGACGGACAAGCCGGTCCAGCCGGTGGCCACGCCGGCACCCGCCCCGCACGTCAGCGTGCCGGCCAAGACCGATCCCGCGCCGGTGCTCACCACCGTGCCGCCGATTCCGACCACCAAGATCCCGGGCCTGGACCCCGATCTGACCAAGGGCGGCAGCACCCCGGTGGTGACTCCGCCGGTGACCTCCGGTGGCGACACCGACGTCACCGTCAAGCCGCAGAAGCCGGTCGACGATTCCGGTACCCACGGCAGCACGCCGACCGTCACGGTGCCGACCGACGCGCCCGTGCCGACCCATCAGCCGACCGTCACCAACCCGCCGCACCCGACCGCGCAGCCGACCGTGCCGACCGTGCCCGATCACAGTGGGCAGCCCAGTGTTTCGGTCGCGCCCGTGCCGACCGTCGCCCCGGCGCCGACCGTGCCGCAGCCGATCACCACGGCGCCGCACATCGACCCGCCGCAGCCGGTGAAACCCATAGCGGACCAGTTCGATTCGGGTAACCACGTGCTGCCGATCGCCGACGACTCCGCGCTGCACCCGCTCTCGGTGCACGACGGCGGTCTGCTGGTGCACGATGCCGGGCTGTTCTCCGGCCTCGGTCCCGATGCCTCGTTCATCGACGCCCACTCCCCGGTGCAGGGTCCGGGCGATCACATGCTGCTGCTGTGAGCGCCGCCGGTCATCAGGTAGCGGTGAAGAATCCCGATGCGCTGGGTCCGCTGGTCGACCTGCTCGACCGGCTGCTCGAACTGACCCACGCCTCCGGCCGGCTCGATCTGTCCGGGCGGCTGGGCATCGCGCGTGCGCGCCTGGCCGACCCGCGGGTGCGGCTGGTCGTGGTGGGCGAATCCAAGAGCGGGATGAGCACGCTGGTCAACAGCCTGGTCGGGGCCGCGGTGAGCGCCACCGAGGGCCAGGCCAGCGTCCCGGTGATCGCCGAGTACGGTCCGCAGCCCAGCGCCACCCTGGTGAAGGCGAGCCCGGGCGGCACCGCCCAGCGCACCGCCGTGGATCCGCAGGCGGCGCTGGCCGAGCTGGATTCCGGGGACGTCATCCGGGCCGAGTTCACCCAGCCCAGCCCGCTGCTGGCGGAGGGCTTCGTGGTGCTGGACGCACCCGGCGCGCCCGCCGAGGCGCCGGCGACCTGGTCGCTGATCGCCGCCGCGGACGCGGTGCTGTACGTGGCCGATGCCCGGGCGCCGTTCACCCCGGCGCAGATCGAGCAGCTGCAGCGGATTCAGCAGGTCTGCCCGACGGTCGTCTGCGTGCTCAACAAGATCGACCAGTGTCCGCAGTGGCCGCAGGTGCAGCAGCACGACCGACAGCTGCTCGACGACGCCGGGCTGGCCTTCGCGGTGGCCCCGGCCTCGGCGCGGCTGCACGAGCACGCCGCCGCCGCGAGGGACGCGCAGCTGGATCTGGAATCCGGTGTGCCGCAACTGCTCGACCATCTGCGCTCCTATGTGCTGGGCCGCGCGGACGCCGTCGCGGTGGAGGCCGCGGTGCGCGACATCCGGCTCATCACCGACCATCTGTCGCTGGCCCTGCGCAGTGAGGCCGAGACGCTGCGGGATCCGCGCCGGCTGACCGTCATCACCGAGCAGCTGCGCCGCACCCGCGAGGAGGCCGAGCAGCTCCGCCAGCGCTCGGCCAACTGGCAGGTCACCCTGGCCGATGGCGCGGGCGAGCTGATGGCCGACACCGAACACGATCTGCGGCACCGGCTGCGCAGCCTGATCCGCGACGCCGAGGCCGACATCATGAAAGGCGATCCGGCCCGGCGCTGGGCGGATTTCGGCGCGGATCTGGACGCCAAGATCTGTGAGGCGGTGGAGGAGAACTTCGTCATCGCCCACTACCGGTCGGTGGAGCTGGCCGAGCAGGTGGCGGCGAAGTTCCCCGACAGCGGCATCCCCACCCCCGATCTCAAGCTCGACAATCCGGGCGATGTCGGCGCGGTGCTGGAACCCGTTGCCGCGCTGGACAATCTGGACAGCGCCAAGCACGGCATCACCCAGCAGGTGCTGACCGCCCTGCGCGGCTCCTACGGCGGCCTGCTCATGGTCGGCCTGATCACCAGCCTGCTGCACATGTCGCTGGTGAACTGGTACTCCGGCGGCGCGGCCGTGCTGCTGGGCGTGAACGCGCTGTGGGACGACCGCAAGGCCCGCCGCCAGCGCCGCCAGGCCGAGGCCAAGATGGCGGTGGCCCGGCTCATGGACGATGTGATCTTCCAGGTGAGCAAGGAGTCCCGCTACCGGCTGCGCGCGGTGCAGCGCAGCCTGCGCGATCACTTCACCGAGATCGCCACGGCCACACTGCGTTCGGTGGACGCCTCGCTGCGCGCCGCCGAGGAGGCGGCCACCGTGCACTCGGGTGCGGGGCGAGAGGCGCGGCTGACCGAGATCGAGCGCTCGCTGGTCCGGTTGCGTGATATCCGCGAGCACGCGGACGCGATCGGCGAGAACCCCTCGTACTGACGAGAACCCCTGGTACCGAAAGGAATCGGCCGCGAGAGCGGCCGATTCCTTTTTCCCGGCTGTCTTTTCAGTGTGTCCCGGTTGTCGTGTCAGCGCCCCGGGTGCGCCGGATGGAACTGGCCCACGTGATGGGATTCCTCGGCCCGGATCACGTGCATGACCGCGTTGATCAAGGCCAGGTGGGTGAAGGCCTGCGGGAAGTTGCCCAGGTGCCGTCCGGTCCGCGAATCGATCTCCTCGGCATACAGCTTGAGCGGGCTGGCATAGCCGAGCAGCCGCTCGCACAGCTGCCGGGCGCGGTGCAGCTCACCGATTTCCACCAGCGCCGACACCAGCCAGAACGAGCAGATGGTGAACGACCCCTCCTCGCCGGACAGGCCGTCGTCGGTGGTCTCGGTGCGGTAGCGCAGCACCAGGCCGTTCTCGGTCAGGTCGTCGGCGATGGCCAGCACGGTGGCCCGCACCCGGTGATCGGTGGGCGGCAGGAAGCGGAGCAGCACCACCAGCAACAGTGAGGCATCCAGGGTGTCGCTGCCGTAGCTCTGGGTGAACACGCCCTCGGAGTTGACGCCGTTGTCGAGGATGTCGGCGCGGATCTCCTCGCCGATCTCGTGCCACTTCCGGGCATAGTCGAATTCCCCGTGCAGCTCCGCCAGTTTCGCGCCACGGTCCAGCGCCACCCAGCACATGACCTTCGAGGAGGTGAAGTGCTGCGGCTCGCCGCGGACCTCCCAGATACCGCGATCGGGGCTGCGCCAGTTCTCGATTGCCGCCTGCACCTGTCGTTCGAGCATGGGCCACAGCGTTTCCGGCACCTGCTGACGCGACTTCACGTGCAGGTACACGGAATCCAGGATGGTGCCCCAGATGTCGTGCTGGTCCTGGTTGTAGGCGCCGTTGCCGA
This sequence comes from Nocardia sp. NPDC004711, assembly GCF_053601595.1. Taxonomy (NCBI): domain Bacteria; kingdom Bacillati; phylum Actinomycetota; class Actinomycetes; order Mycobacteriales; family Nocardiaceae; genus Nocardia; species Nocardia sp. NPDC004711. The sequence goes on from NZ_JBSGCB010000003.1 coordinate 174,066, forward strand.
TGCGGACCGGCCGCGCCCCGTCGTAACCGGACAGGTGGGGGAGTTCGGACTCGGTGATCCGGCGTTCCCCGCCGATGCCGTAGAGCACCTGCAGCGACACCGGTTTGCCGTTGTCGTCGGTGGCGACATCGTGCAGGAAGGCGAAGAAGTCGTCGGCCTCCCGATCCAGGCCGAGGGTGTACAGACCCCACAGGGCGAAGGTGGAGTCGCGCACCCAGGTGTAGCGGTAGTCCCAATTGCGTTCGCCGCCGGGGGTTTCCGGCAGCGAGGTGGTGGCCGCCGCCAGCAGCGCGCCGGTGGGCGCGTAGGTGAGGCCCTTCAGGGTCAGCGCGCTGCGCTGCAGGTAGCCGCGCCACGGGTGATCGGGGAAGCGCCCCAGCGTGATCCACTGCCGCCAGCACTCGGTGGTCTGCCACATCTTGTCCGCCGCCTCGGCGAAGGTGCGCGGCGGCGGCAGGTCCGACCAGGACAGGGCCACGAACACCTCGTCGCCCTCCTTCATACGAGTGCGGGCGCGGGCCTCGCGGCCCTCGATCCCCAGCCGCAGATCCGTGGTCAGCGTGAGGCTCGGGGCGCCCTCGATATCGCAGGTGGCACTGGCCCTTTCGTAGACGTCGCCGCTGTAGTGCCAGGTGGCCGGGCCACGGTGGTAGTCGAAGGCGGGTTCGCAGCTCATCTCCAGCTCGACCACGCCGTTCACACACTTCACCGTGCGCAGCAGCATGTGCTCGGCGTCCCAGTCCATGGGCGTGCGCTTGTGGCTGCGGCTGCGGGACCGGTTGTTGTGCCACGGACCCAGCACCAGCGCATCACGCACGATGAGCCAGCCGGTCTCGGTCTGCCAGGTGGTCTCCACGATCAGACCGCCGGGCAGATACCGGCGGGCGGCCGGCACCTTGCGGCCGTAGGGGCCGATGCGGAAGTGGCCCGCGCTGCGGTCCAGCATGGCCCCGAAGAGGCTCGGGGAGTCCGGCCGCGGGATGCACATCCACTCCACCGAGCCATTGCGGGCGATGAGGCAGTTGGTCTCGCAGTCCGACAGGAAGGCGTAATCGTCGATGGGGGGAAACACGGAATGATGCATCCCACCGGTCGAGGTGGGCAGGAAGGCGTCCGCCAGGGTGGGGTCCTCGGGCGAGAGGGGGTCCCGCGGGGCATCGATCTCGGACGGATCGTCGAAGTCCTCGTCGGGATCGATGCCTGTCTCGCTGCCGAGCGGACGGTCGGCGGATTCGGGTTCGTCGTACACATCCATACCACCATGATCGGTCTGAACGGCCCGAATCGTCCACCATGGCGTAGTCGGCCTAGGCTGGGGTCGTGCATGCGATTGCAGGATGGTGGGACGGCGTCGAACTCTGGGTGGCCGGCCTGCCCTTCGTTCCCCAGTTCGCGGTGGTGCTGGCCGCCATGGTGCCGGTCTGCCTGGCCATCGCCTACCTGCTCGACCGGACGCTGCGGGCGGTGCTGCACGTGCTCGGCCGTGATCGGATCGCCGCCCGGGAGGCCGCGATCCCCGCCGCGCCGTCGCGCCGCATCCGGAAGGAAGCCGCCTGAGATGCCTCGCTCTCGTGTCCAGCTCGCCCTGATCGCACTTCTTGTTCTCGTAGTCGTCGCCTGGTTGTTCACTCGCTGAGCGAGTTTCGGTACCACTTGGGCGAATTCTCGGCGTACTGTGCAGACCCATGTCAACCGATGAAGGCCTGGAACTGGTGCTGTCCGAAGAAGACTTCGAGGACGAGCCCCGTCTGATCGCCACCCACTTCTGCGGCCCCGACGAGGCCATCGACATGGTGAAGGCCGCCCAGCTGCTGGGCCTGGGCGTGCGCCTCACCAACCGCATCCGTCCCGACGAGGAGGATGCCGAGAGCGCCACCGAGGAGTGGATCCTCGACATCCTCGAGACCCCGCCCGTGGTCGAGGGCGACGAGTAACCCGGCGGGTTACCGAGCTTCGACTCGAATGGGGGTGTGGGCGCTCGGCTCCCGCACCCCATTTCCTTGTCAGTCGTCGGATCCGCGGATTCGCTTGCCCAGCTTCGACAGTGTGTCGCTGACTTCCTGACCCACCGTGCCGACCGCGGCCCCGACATCGCGGCCGAGGTTGCGCACGGTGCGGATCAACGGGTCCTCGGACTGGTCGAAGTTCTCCCGGTAGGACCGGGCGGCGTGTTTGATCTCCTCGCCGATGCGGGCGTTCTTGTCCTGGTCCCGGCGCGGGTACTGGCCGTCGAGAATCCGGTCGTAGTCACCGCTCGCGATCCAGCGTCGCAGTTCGGCGGCCCGCAGCACCGAGAACGGATGGGTCTGCAGCTCCAGATTGAGGAGTTTGAGCACACCGTCGCGCAGGTCGCCGGCCCGGTCGTAGTCATCGGCCTGGGCCAGGAAGGCGGCATGGCTCATCTGGTCCACCCGCGATCCGCCCGCCAGCTTCATGTGCACCCGGACCGACGCGTCCACGTCCTGTCCGACCAGTAGCCCGGCCCGGTCGCCGGACAGTTCGGACTTGCGGCTCCACTCCAGCAGCGCCGCCACGATGGCGCGTAAAGCCCAGCCGCCCACCGGCATCCAGCCGACATTGGCCGCCAGCCGCATCAGGTGCATCAGCATGGTCCGGTAGACCGCGTGCCCCGACAGGGCGTGCCCGAGCTCGTGGCCGACCACGAATCGCAGTTCCTCGTGATCGAGCAGATCCAGCAGCCCGGTGGTCAGCACGATGAACGGCCGGTCCATCCCGATGGTGAAGGCATTGGCCTCCGGCTGCTGCAACACGAACATCTCCGGTGTGCGCTGCGCGTCGAGGATCTTCACCGCGTCCTGGCGCAGCTGATGGATGTTCTTGAACTGCCGCTCGTCGACCCGTACCGCGGTCGCCAGGTACATGAGCCGGTGCTGCCGCTCCTGCAACAACCCGGACAGCGTGCGCAGCAGGGTGTCGAATCCACTCAGCTGCCGCAGCCCGACCAGTGCGGTGCGGTCGGCGGGATGCTCCCAGGCGCGAGTGGAGATGCCGGGGAACTCCCGGCGGAGACGAGCGGGTGTGGTCATCGATCCCCCATGTGTTCTCAGCAGGCGACGCGGTATCGGGCCGCTCGATACAGTCTGCCGCGTCCGTCCAGGGTTGTGCTCGAGCCGATTCCAACCGCCGTCCGAAATTCGCCACCTGACGTGCTGCTCTGCTAAAGTCGCCGGGTGCCTTCGAGTGTTGTGCCCCAGGTCCGCCATGAATTGGCGTTGATCGCTGTGGGTTGCCTCGCGGTCGCGGACATTCACTGTCGCTGATGGCCGATCGGGCACTGCTGCACGTCTGAGTAGACTTGGCGCGCGCATTTTTCGCAGTTCGTGTTCGTCCCCCGGCGGCCCTCGGGCCGGAGCGCCACCGTCGCGGCATCCCACGCGACGGGTCTACGGCAGTACGTTCATTCCCGCCGGTCGACGTCCCACCGGCGGGTGCCCCGAAAGGTCCACGCCGATGTCGCGCAATATTCGTCTCTCCCGCCGATCTACGTTCGCCGTCGCCCTCACCGCGGTCGCGGCCACCGTGCTCACCGCCTGCAGCGGCGGCGCGAGCGACACCAAGGACAGCGGTCCGGCCAGCGGAGGCGGCGGCAATATCAACCTCTACGCCTACTCGGTGGCGAAGGCCGCCTACGACAAGGTGATTCCGGTCTTCAACAAGACCGACGCCGGCAAGGGCACCCAGTTCCAGGCCTCCTACGGTCCCTCCGGCGATCAGTCCCGCAAGGTGAAGGACGGCGCCGAGGCGGATGTGGTGAGCTTCTCCGTCGAGCCCGACATCACCCGCCTGGTGGACTCCGGTCAGATCGACGCGGGCTGGAACTCCGACGCCAACAAGGGTGTCCCGTTCGGTTCGGTGGTGGCCATCGCGGTCCGCAAGGGCAATCCGAAGGGCATCAAGAACTGGGACGACCTGCTCAAGCCAGGCATCGAGGTGGTCACCCCCAACCCGTTCAGCTCGGGCTCGGCCAAGTGGAACCTGCTGGCCCCGTACGCCGCCAAGAGCGAGGGCGGCAAGAACCCGCAGGCCGGTCTGGACTACCTGAGCCAGCTGCTCACCCACGTGCACGTGCAGCCGAAGTCGGGCCGCGAGGCCACCGACGCCTTCCTGCAGGGCACCGGTGACGTGCTGATCAGCTACGAGAACGAGGCCATCTTCTCCGAGACCAAGGGCGATCCGATCGAGCACATCGTGCCCGACACCACCTTCCGGATCGACAACCCGGTCGCGGTGCTGAAGAACGCCAAGAACCTCAAGCAGGCCATCGCCTTCCGCGACTTCCTCTACACCAAGGACGCGCAGCAGGCGTTCGCCGAGGCGGGCTTCCGCCCGGTCGATCCGCAGGTGCGCGCGGACCACGCCAAGGACTTCCCGACCCCGCAGAAGCTGTACACCATCGACGATCTGGGTGGCTGGAAGGTCGTGGACAAGGATCTGTTCACGCCGAACACCGGCACGGTGGCCCAGATCTACGACAAGGCCACCAAGTAGCCGGGTGACCTGCGACACAAGCGATACTCGAAACCGTGAGTGACAGCAGTTCGAACGCCGGGATCGATCATGATCCCGGCGTTTCGGTAGACGACACCCCGCGTAAGGCGGCGGGTCCGGGCCGGATCCGTTCCTGGTTCCGGGTCAGCGGGTCGGTGGGCCCGCTCGGCATCGGCACCTCCGTGCTGTGGCTCAGCATCATCGTGCTGCTGCCGCTGGCCGCGCTGACCGTCAAGTCCTTCGAGGACGGCTGGTCCGGGTTCTGGGACGCGGTCACCGCGCCCGGCGCGCTGGACGCGCTGAAGGTGACCGTCTTCGTGTCGATCGTCGTGACGCTGATCAATGTGGTGATGGGCACGCTCATCGCCTGGGTGCTGGTGCGGGACGAGTTCCCGGGCAAGGGCTTCGTGAACGGGCTCATCGATCTGCCGTTCGCCCTGCCCACCATCGTGGCCAGCATCGTGCTGCTGGCGCTGTACGGGCCGCAGTCGCCGTTCGATATTCATCTCAACGCCACCCAGCCGGGTCTGGTGGTGGCGCTGGCGTTCGTGACGCTGCCGTTCGTGGTGCGGTCGGTGCAGCCGGTCCTCATCGAGGCCGACCAGGATGTGGAGCAGGCGGCCGCGTCGCTGGGCGCGGACAACTGGACCACCTTCCGGACCATCATCCTGCCGACGCTGGCGCCCGCCATCGTGAGCGGCTCGGGCCTGGCGTTCGCGCGCGCCATCGGCGAGTACGGGTCGGTGGTGCTGATCGGCGGCGGCATCCCGAAGAAGACGCAGATGGCCTCGCAGTACATCCAGCAGCAGATCGAGGTGGACCGCCCGGTGAACGCCGCCGCGGTCTCCGTGGCGCTGCTGGCCATCTCGCTGGTCACCCTGTTCGTCCTGCGGGTCACCTCGGACCGCTTGGCGCGCAAGGAACGGGAGGCGTAGATGAAACTCGGCTTCTGGACCAGGATCTCGCTGCGCACGGTGGCGCTGGCGTATCTGTTCGTGCTGTTGCTGGTGCCACTGGGCATCATCCTGTGGCGCACCTTCGAACGCGGTTTCGGCGCGTTCTACGAGTCGATCTCCACACCCGCGGCGATCTCGGCGTTCAATCTGACCTTGACGATCGTGGCGATCGTGGTGCCGGTGAACGTGATCTTCGGTGTGATCATCGCGCTCGCCCTGGTGCGCGGGAAGTTCCCCGGGCGCAATCTGCTGCAGGCCGTGGTGGATCTGCCGATGGCGACTTCGCCGGTGGTGGTGGGCGTTTCGCTGATCCTGCTGTGGGGCGCCAACGGCTGGTTCGGCGGGCTGGACCACCACGGGTTGAAGATCATCTTCAACCTGCCGGGCATGGTGATCGCCACCATCTTCGTGACGCTGCCGTTCGTGGTGCGCGAGGTGGAGCCGGTGCTGCACGAGATCGGCGACGATCAGGAACAGGCCGCGGCCACCCTGGGCGCATCGGGCTGGCAGACGTTCTGGCGCATCACGCTGCCGGCCATCCGCTGGGGTCTGACCTACGGCATCGTGCTGACCGTGGCGCGGGCGCTGGGTGAATTCGGCGCGGTGATCATGGTGTCCACGGGCCTGCCCGGAAAGTCACAGACGCTCACCCTGCTGGTGAACGGGCGATACGTGAACGATCACAACACCTTCGGCGCGTACTGTGCGGCGACGCTGCTCATGGGCATCGCCCTCGTCGTCCTTCTGCTCATGACCCTCCTCGAACGCAAGCGGGGCACTGCCAAATGATCACCGTGACCAATGCGAACAAGCGGTACGGCACCTTCGCCGCTCTCGACGATGTCAGCATCGACATCCCGTCGGGAGAGCTGACCGCGCTGCTGGGCCCGTCCGGTTCGGGCAAGTCGACGCTGCTGCGCTCGATCGCGGGACTGGAGACGCTCGACAACGGCCTGGTCACCATCGCGGGCCGCGACGTCACCAATGTGCCGCCGCAGAAGCGCGATATCGGTTTCGTCTTCCAGCATTACGCCGCGTTCAAGCACATGACCGTGCGCGACAATGTGGCCTTCGGGCTCAAGATCCGCAAGCGGCCCAAGGCGGAGATCAAGAAGAAGGTCGACGACCTGCTCGAGATCGTCGGCCTGGACGGCTTCCAGCACCGGTATCCGGCGCAGCTGTCGGGTGGTCAGCGTCAGCGCATGGCCCTGGCCCGGGCGCTCGCGGTGGACCCGCAGGTGCTGCTGCTGGACGAGCCGTTCGGCGCGCTGGACGCGAAAGTCCGTGCGGACCTGCGCACCTGGCTGCGGCGGCTGCACGAGGAGGTGCACGTCACCACCGTGCTGGTCACCCACGACCAGGAGGAGGCGCTGGATGTGGCCGACCGCATCGCGGTCATGAACAAGGGCCGCATCGAGCAGGTCGGCACTCCGGAGGACGTGTACGACCGGCCCGCCAATGAATTCGTCATGTCGTTCCTGGGCGCGGTGGCCAAACTGAACGGGCATCTGGTGCGGCCGCACGATATTCGCGTCGGCCGGGATCCGAGCATGGCGCTGGCGGCGCACGAGGGCACCGCGCAATCCGCCGGTGTCACCCGCGCGACCGTGGAGCGGGTCGTGCAGCTCGGGTTCGAGGTGCGGGTGGAGCTGCGCAACGCGGCCACCGGTGATCTGTTCACCGCGCAGGTGACGCGCGGTGACGCCGCTGCGTTGCACCTGGCAGAGGGCGAAACCGTGTACGCCCGTGCCACCCAGATCCCGGAGCTTCCGGTCTCGTAAGTTAGTTCCGTTTAAGCGATTTCGGTGAGAAGTCACGACACGCCCAATTTGATCCACCGATTGGCGAGTTGCCCCGACGCAGGTACGCCGGGTCTCGTGCTGAAGTAGCGTGAGCCTCGAAACGTGCAGGTCCAAAGGGGAAACAGTGGACGTGACGAGTGCGGGTGGAAAACGGGCCGGGATCATCGGGGCCGGTATCGCGGGGCTGGTTACCGCGAAAGTGCTGCGGGACGACGGATTCGAGGTCGTCATCTTCGAAAAGGAGGGCGCAGCGGGCGGGGTGTGGATCGAGGCACGGACCTATCCGGGCCTGCGCACCAACAACTCCCGCGATACCTACGCCTACGCCGATCACCCGTATCCGGAGTCGGCCGAGGTGTTTCCGACGGCTGCGCAGGTGCGGGACTACCTGGCGTCCTATGTGGAGCGCTTCGGGTTGTCGCCGCTGCTGCGGCTGTCGACCGAGGTGATCCGGGTGTCCGAGGTGGACGAGGGCTTCGAGCTGAAGATCTGCGGCCCGGACGGGGTCGAGGAGCTGCGGTTCGACTTCGTGGTGGTGTGCGCGGGCGTGTTCTCCACCCCGCATCTCCCGGTCATCGAGGGCGAGGACGAGTTCGAGGGCGTGCGGCTGCATTCCAGCCGGGCCACCGATCCGCGGCTGTTCACCGGCCGGCGGGTGGTGGTGGTCGGGGCCGGGAAGTCGGCGCTGGACTGCGCGGCCTGGGCGGGGGAGCATGCGCGGCAGTGCACGCTGGTGTTCCGCCGGGCCCATCCGATGCTGCCGCGGTTTCTGCCGGGCGGGGTGCCCTCGGACCGGATCATCCTGAACCGCAGCACCGAAGCGTTCTTCCGCTATCACCGCCAGACCCTGATCGAGCGGTTCCTGCACGGGCGGGGCAAGAAGTTCACCGAACGCTACTGGCGGGCGGTCTCGGCCTCGATGCGGTTGCTGCTGCGGGCACCGAAGGGCATGGTGCCGGACGCGCCGCTACCGGCGGGGATCGAGAATCTGGGTGTCAGCGACGAGTTCTTCCGGATGGCCCGGCGCGGGCGAATCGCCTTGCGGCGCGACACCATCGCGGCCTTCCCCGGCGGCACCACGGTCCAACTGGCCGGGGGTGATCGGCTCGAGGCCGATGTCGTCGTCTTCGCCACCGGCTGGCGGCAGGAGCTGGAATTCCTGGCGCCCGAGCTGGCCAAGACCGTCCGGGTCGAGGGCCGGTTCCAGCTCTACCGGCACATCCTGCCGCCGATGCTGCCGCGGCTCGGCTTCATCGGATACGGCTCCTCCGACGCCTGCCAGCTCACCGCGGAGGTGTCGGCGCACTGGCTGTCCCAGCATTTCCTGGGTGAGCTCGCGCTGCCGGGCGTCGACAACATGCACAGGGAGATAGCGCGTGTCGGGACGTGGCTGGGCGAGGTCATGCCGGAACGGCCCGAGGGCTACTACCTCGGCCCATACCTGACGCACCACATCGACGAGCTGATGGGCGACATGGGTCTGCCCACCCGGCGTACCGACAACTTCGTCACCGAGTACTTCGACACCCTGCTACCCGGCCGGTACGCCGATCTCACCGAGGAACGCCTGCGGGCCCGGACGTCCGGGTCGCGCCGTCGCCGGTACGTGAGCGCCGGCGGTTCCCTCGGCGGAGTCGCGGCGCTCACCATGGCCTACGCCTGTTACCGGAGGATCCGGGACCGATGGGCGTAGCGGTGCCGGTTCACCGCGCGGAGTTCTCTCAGCGCAGGGTCCGCACCCAGCGCCGGGTGTCGGCCGGGTCTATGACGTCGTCGAGTTCGAGAACCGTTGCGGCGGTGAGGGCCTTGCCGCTGTCGTAGGCCGCCTGGACCAGTGCGTCGAAGGCGGCCTGCCGCTGCGCCGGATCCTCGATGGCGGCCAGCTCCTTGGCGAAGCCCAGGCGGACCGCGCCCTCCAGGCCCATGCCGCCGATCTCGCCGGTGGGCCAGGCGATCACGAAGCGGGGTGCGCGGAAGGAGCCCGCCGCCATGGCCTGTGCGCCCAGGCCGTAGCCCTTGCGCAGGATGACGGTGCCGAACGGCACGTCGAGGGCGGCGGCGTCGATGAACAGGCGGCTGAACTTGGTGACGGTGGCGTGCTCCTCGGCCTCGGGGCCGACCATGAAACCCGGTGTGTCGCAGAGGGACACGATGGGCAGGCCGTGAGCGCCGCAGAGCTGCAGAAAGGCGGACAGCTTGTCGGCCGCCGGTGCGTCGATGGCGCCGCCCAGGTGGTGGCAGTCGTTGGCGATCAGGCCGAAGGGGCGGCCCTCGACTCGGACCAGGGCGGTGACGATGCCGACACCCCAGTCCCGGCGCAGTTCCAGCACCGACCCGACATCCACGATGGCGTCGATGGCGGCGCGAATGTCGAAGGCGCGCAGCCGGTTCTCGGGTACCACGTGCCGGGCCAGGCGCGGGTCGGGTGCTTCCCACTCCGCGTCCGCCCCTTGGAAGTACGACAGGTAGCGGCGGGCGAGATCGACCGCCTCGGCTTCGTCGGCGGCGACGATGTGGACCACGCCATTGCGGCGCTGCACCTCGATCGGGCCGATGTCCTCGGGCGCGTACACGCCCAGTCCGCCGCCCTCGATCATGGCGGGGCCGCCCATGCCGATATTGGCGTCGGGGGTGGCGATCACGGCATCGCACATGCCCAGCAGGGCGGCGTTGCCGGCGAAGCAGCGGCCGGAGGCGATGCCGATGAGCGGTACGGTGCCCGACAGCGCGCCCATGGCGCGGAAGGTGGTGACGTCCAGGCCGGAGATGCCGCCGTGGTCGGTGTCGCCGGGCCGGCCGCCGCCGCCCTCGGTGAAGAAGACCACCGGAAGCCGTTGCTCGCGAGCCAGTTCCAGCATGCGGTCGGTCTTGGCGTGATTGCGCATGCCCTGGGTGCCGGCGAGCACGGTGTAGTCGTAGGACATGACCAGCGCGCGGGTGCGGTCCGGGCCGAAGCGGCCGGCATTGATGGTCGCCACGCCCGCGATCAGGCCGTCGGCGGGGGTGTTGGCGATCAGGTCCTCGAGGCTGCGGCGGCTGCGCTGGGCGGCGACCGCCAGCGCGCCGTATTCGACGAAGCTGCCGGGGTCGACCAGGTCGGTGATGTTCGCGCGGGCGGTGCGGCGGCCGAGCCGATGCCGCTTGGCGACCGCGGTCTCGCGCCGGGCGTCGAGGGTGATGGCGTGGCGGTCCAGCACCTCGGCGAGGTCGGTGCGCACCGAATCCAGGTCCACCACGGCCGATTCCGTGGCCGGGCCGTCGTGATCGGCGGCCACCCAGGTGACCAGGATGGTGTGCGGGTCGACCACGTCACCCGGTGCGACCGCGTGCCGCAGCACCCGCAGCGGTTCGGTCGCGCGCAGCACGTGCTGCATCTTCATGGCCTCCAGGACCGCGACCTCGGCTCCGGCGGCGAGAACCGTCCCGGGCTCGCAGAGCGAGACGACGGTGGCGCCCATCGGGGAGCGCAGGGCCTGTTCGTTTTCGTCCAGATCGAGCTCGGCGGCAGCGGCCTGCCGTACCGGCTGCGGTCCGGTCGGATCCTCGAAACCCTCTGCCCGGGAGCGCAGGTCGTCGAGGCGCTGCTCGAACCAGGCCGTGGTCACCGGGCCCGCGTCGCCGAGCTCGGCCAGCACGGCGCGCAGCAGGTGCAGGTTGGTGTCGACGCCGCTGATCACGGTCTCGGCCAGCGCGTCCGCACACCGTTGCAGCACGGCGCGGTACGACGGCGCGGACGCGATGATCTTCGCGAGCAGCGAATCGAACTGCACCCCTTGCCGCGTCCCGACCTGGGCGGCGGTGTCGACCCGCACGCCCGCGCCGGTCGGGGCGTCGAAGCGGCTGATCACGCCGGTGCTGGGCAGCACCGTGCCGTCGGCCGCGAGCAATTCGGCATTGACCCTCGCCTGCACGGCGTAGCCGCGGGTCTCGTTCTTGGGCAGGTCGAGTTCGGCCAGTGTGCGGCCCTGTGCCAGATCCAGTTGCAGCGCGACCAGATCCACGCCGGTCACCGCCTCGGTCACGGTGTGCTCGACCTGCAGGCGCGGATTCACCTCCAGGAACCAGACATTCGTGCCGTCCACCAGGAACTCCACGGTGATGACGCCCCGGCAGCCCACCGCCTCGGCGATCAGCACCGCCTCCCGGTGCACCCGATCCCGCACGGCCGCGGGCAGTTCCGGCGCGGGCGCGATCTCGATGAGCTTCTGCCGCCGGCGCTGCACGCTGCAATCGCGGTCGCCCAACGCCACCGCGCCGAGCCCGTCGGCCACCACCTGCACCTCGATGTGCCGCGCCCGGTCGAGCAGGGCTTCGGCGTAGACGCTGTCGTCGCCGAACCCGGCAAGGGCCTCGGCCCGGCAGCGTTCGACGGCCTCCGCCAGCAGCGCCGCCTCGGTCACGGGCCGCATGCCGCGGCCGCCGCCGCCCGCCGCGGCCTTCACCATGATGCCGCCGGGATGTGCGGCGAGCAGCGCGACGATCTCGTCCGTTCCGGCTCCGGCCCGGGTCGCGGGCAGCACCGCCGCCCCGGCCCGCGCGGCCGCATCGCGCGCCGCGACCTTGTCCCCGAAGATCCGCAGCGTGTCCGGTGCGGGCCCGACGAAGGTCAGCCCCGCCGCCGCGCAGGCCGCCGCGAACTCCGCACTCTCGCTGAGGAATCCGTACCCCGGGTGCACGAGCGCGCCCGGTCCGCAGGCCGCCGCGGCCCGCACCACGGATTCGACATCGAGGTATCCCGCCGCACCGCTGCCCGGCAGTACGAGCGCCCGGTCGGCCAGCCGGACCGCCAGACTTCCGCTGTCCTCGGCGGTGTGCAGCACCTCCGTCACATACCCGAGCTCCCGGGCCGTCCGCACCACCCGGACCGCGACCTCACCACGATTCGCCACCACAACTCGCACGCCGCCAGGCTCCACAACTCGCACGCCGCCAGGCTATGGCACGAATCACCCGGAACGGTCAGAACTTCGTGACGTAGCAGTCGTAGTTGCGTTGCTCGACGATCAATCCGTCCCGGATGGTGAGAAAGGTGGCGATCTCCGCCCGCATCTCCGAACCCGCGGCCAGCGCGCCCACCGGCACGGCCAGTACCCCGATCCAGGTGACCTCCAGAGCCACCTGATCGCCGGTGGCCGCGGCGTGGTGAAACTCGAACCGCTGCCGGCGAATCACCTGCTGCCCGCGTTCGGCCGCGGCCAGGATCTCGTCCAGATTCCGGGTCGCACCCTGCGGGACCAGCGCGTTCGGCAGCTCCCGCTGCACGACGTCCGGGTGGAAGTAGGCGGCCAGGGCCGCTCCGGTGGCGCCGGCCACGACGGCTCGGTGATAACGGACGGCCAGCTCGATATTCGGATGGTCGGGCATATCACTCACCGGGCCAGTCGAACATGGCGGCGAGGCCGGCGGGGGCTATGTTCGGGGCATGCATTGGGATCAGATGACGGCCACGCCGGGTGCGCTGCGGACGGCCGCGGCGCGGCTGCGGCGCGGGGTGGGGCAGCTGGAAATCCTGGCGGCCATCATCGAGGCGGCGGACGGGCCGTGGCTGGGGGCCATGGATTCCGATGGGCGGGGGACCGCCGAGCTGCGCATGCACCTGGCGGGGAAGTACCGGTTCACGGCGGTGGTGACCAGCGCCGGGAAACTGTCCCTGGCGGAACTGAATTCGCCCGGGCGCGGGAAGCGGGCAGAGCTGGTGCTGTCCACCAAGGCCGCCCAGCGCAAGGGCTGGGACGCGCCCAAGGACATGCCCAAGCCGCAGGAGTGGGTGGACTACGTGGTCGGGTGGGTCCAGGCCGCCAGCGCCGCCGTCGGCCGGCGGGACGTGGTGGAGTGGCTGCTCAGGGGCGCCGACCAGCGGCTGGCCGCCATGAACGACAGTGTCGAGACCATGCGGGCCGCCCTCGCCGAACGCGAGCAGATGCGGGACGAGCTGGCGGCCGAGGTCGCGGAGCTGCGGGCGGAACTCGAGGCGGAATCAGCCCTCGCCGACAAGCGCGTCGTCATCGGCGACGTAGCGCCAGACGGGGAGGAGGGCGTGGTCGTCGAGGGGGTCGCCGGCGAGATGGGCGGTGGCGCGGAGGCGGGCGGTGACGTCGCCGGCGTCGAGACCGGAGCCGATCAGGACCAGGTTGCTGACCCGGGGTTCGTGGCGGGTCCAGGCGGTGGGCTCGATGGTGATGTGGCGGCCGACCATGTGCAGCACGAACTTTCGCGGGTCGTCGGGGACGGCGAAGGCCAGCACGCCCTTGGCGCGGAACAGGCCGGCGGGCGGATCCTCCAGTAGCGCAATGAGTTCGCGCGGGTTCAGGTCCGTGTCGGAGGTGAAGGAGACGCTGTCGTAGTCGTCGTGCAGGTGCCGGTGGTCGCGGCAGTCCCCGCCGGGCTCGTGGCAGTGGTCTCGGTGCTGGTGGTGGTCTCCGCGCCCGTCATCCGTGTGCTCGTCGAGCAGTAGCTCGTCGAAGCTCAGCTGTTCACCGACACGCGGCCGGTTCGGTTCGCGGGTGGGGACGTCGAACAGCAGGCCCGGGTCGACGCGTCCGTGGCTGGTCGGATACACCGGGACCTGACCGACCAGGCCGGTGATCTCCGACCGCAGCCGCTCCAGCGCGGCCGGCTCGACGCGGTCGGCCTTGTTGAGTACGACCAGATCCGCCATGCGCAGATGGGTCGCGAGTTCCGGGTGCAGTTCGCGGCTCGCGGGGAAGTGCTCGGCGTCGACCACCTCGACCAGCCCGCCGTAGCGGATGCGCGGATTGTCGCTGTTCACCACCATGCGAATGAGATTGCGCGGCTCCGCCAGTCCGCTGGCCTCCACCACGATGACGTCGATCTTCTGCCTGGGATGTGCCAGCCGGTCGAACAGGTCGTCCAGTTCGCTGACATCCACCGCGCAGCACACGCACCCGTTGCCCAGCGAGACCATGGCGTCGACCTGCCCGGCCACCAGCATGGCGTCGATATTGACCGCGCCGAAGTCGTTGACCACCACCCCGATTCGCGTGCTCCGGGTCCGCAGCAGCCGGTTGAGCAGCGTCGTCTTCCCGGCGCCGAGGAATCCGGCCACGATCAGGACTGGAATGCGGCGGCTCACGGCGACCACCCTACCGACCGGCTGTGAGCCCGCCGCAGCATGCCGGAAACCGCGTGGAAATAACAGCCTCCTACCGTGACGGACTATCCGGACCGACCACGGGAGGTGCGCTGTGCGGGTGCGCGACATTCTCGATGCGCCGCAGTTGCGGATGCGGCTGCTGCACGGGGACGCGGGGGAACTGGATCGGCCGGTCGCCAGGGTCTGTGCGACGGACATGCCCGACCCCCGGCCCTTCGTGACACCGGGTGCGCTGGTGTGTACCGGATTGGTGTGGCGGCAGCAGGCGACGGACGCGGACCGCTATGTGGGCCTGCTGGCGGGAGCCGGGGTAGCCGGCGTGGTGGCCGGGCAGGCGCTGCACGGGCACGTGCCCGAGGATGTGGTCGAGGCCTGCCGCCGGCACGGATTGCCGCTGCTGTCCGCACCGCAGAGCGTGCCGTTCAGCCGGATCATCGAATACCTGGCCGAGCAGGCGGCGGAGGTGCGCTGGCGGCGGGTGCAATCGCGCGCCGACCGGCAGCGCAGACTGCTGACCGCGGTCGCCGCCGGGACGAGCATCGAGACCCTGGTCGCGGATTTCGCGGCGGAACAGCGGGTTTCGGCCTGGATCCTGACCTCGACCGGGACGGTCATCGCCGGCACCGAGGACCTGGCCGAGCCGGACATCGATCGCATCGTCGCCACCTCGCTCACCGCGCCGCGCCTGCCCGCGGTCACCACCGGCGCGATGCGAGTCCTCCAGGTCGGTGCGGGCGACCGCATTACCGCCTGGTACCTGGTGATCCGCCCGTCAGCCCCGGAACTCGACCCGTTCGGCGCGGATCTGGCGGCCGTGGCGGAGCTGTATCGGCAGCGTCGCGCCGACCGGCAGCACCTGGATTGGGAACTGGCCGATCGCTTCCCGGTGCCGTTCGCCGAACGGGCGGACCGGTGCGAGGTGGCCCTCGTCTGCGAGGTCCACGCCACCGACGGGCTGACCGGCCCGGGATCGAAACCGGATGTGCCGCAGCGCCGATCGCTGTCCGGGGGTGTCGCGGGCGCCATCGAACGGGCGGGAGCACCGGCTCACGCTGCGGGACCTGTGGCACCGCGGCAGGTTTCGAGCTGGGCCGATTCGTCCGCCGGACTGCTGGCCGTACGTGCGGCTCTGCACGACGCCCTGCCGGATATCGCCACATCGATCGACCGCGAAGGCAGGCTGGTCGGCGTGACGGCCGGAACCCAGGACGGCATCGCGGCCACCGTGGTCCGCCGTCTCGGGCGAATCGCACCGGCGCTCACCGAGATTCGGCTCGCGGTCGGCGTGAGCGCCCGGCAGCCGGACGAGACCCTGGCGGGTGCGATCGGCGCGGCGGCCGCCGCCGCCACCGCGGCCCGCGACGACACGGCCCCGGTCAGCCTGCGGGTGGCGGATATCGATTCGGCCGTCGGCCTGCTCACCGCGGTGCCCGGCGGTCTCCAGCGGCGATTCGCCGAACGGGTACTGGGTCCGGTGCTGGAGTACGACCGGCGGCACGGGGCCGGACTGCTGGAGACGCTGGCGGTGTTTCTCGGGTGCGAAGGCTCGTGGCGGCAGGCGGCCGATCGAATGCACCTGCACCTCAATACCGTTCGCTATCGGATCGGCCGGATCGAGGAGCTCACCGGGCGCGATCTCGGGCGGCTCGACGATCGGCTGGATCTGTATCTGGCGGTGCGCACGCTGGCCGGTCAGACCGCGCCGGTGTAGGGATCCCAGGCGGTTCCGGCGTCCGGGGCGCCCTCGCGCAGCACACTCGCCTGGATCAGGCCGTAGGGGCGGTCGTCGGCGTGGAAGACCTCGCCCTGGTTCGGGACCCCGAAACGGTCTGTGTCATAGGCGAAGTGGTGTTTGTTGGGGGCCGACATGCGGAGCTCCGCCAGGCACGGATACGCCGTCAGCGCCGCCCGGCCCATCTCGAACAGGGTCTGCTGCAAGGCCTTCGAGTGCAGGGTCGCGAAGGTCTCGACCATGACGGCGCGGATCCCGTGGTAGGCGGCATCCCAGTCCGAGGGTGGGGTGGCGAAGCGCCAGCGGGCGATCAGGCTGGTGGCCAGGATCCGGTCGTAGGCGGGTTCGAGGACGGTGAACGGGTCTTCGAGGAAACCCGCGAACTCCGAACCCGTGGACTTGAGGATCACCAGATCCTTGACGCCCCCGATCACCCACTCGCGGCGGTCCGTACCGGTCCCGCTCACGGTGGCCGCCGCGATCCGCACCTCCGGCCCCACCCGCGTCCAGGTGTGGCCGTGCCCGCTGCCGCCGACCGGAACCCGTTGCCACGCATACTCTTCGATCTCGAGACGCGCCGAATCCACGGGCCCGATGTCGTCGACGAAATGCCGGGCCAGTGCCAGCCCGTACTCCTCGATGCTGCCGTCGCCGTGGCTCTTGGCGTAGGTGTAGATGGTCTGCTTCTGCGAATCCGTCGGCAGCACCGTGCCCTGATCGCCGACGGTGTGCGCGTCGTCGAACGCGCCACGCAGGCACGAGGACACGTTCAGGTCCCGGATCTCGTGCCGGGCGGTGTCGCGGTAGATGCGCACCACCCGGTTCTCGGCCTTGCCGTACTGGTGCGGGCCGAGCACGATCCGGCCGCCGGCTTCGCTCATGGTCGCCTCCCGTCGTCGCTGATCACTGTGCCCCACTGTGACGGACGGGAGCCGCCGCACACGCTGGTTCCGAGGACAAAACGCCGTACTCCGCACCCGGGACGTTTGGGCAAATCGGACAAAGCCCCGCGGTGCCGGCGCTGCCTAGCCTGACGATCAACCGACCCGGAAGGAAGACAGGGCCATGCCTTCGCTCGATCCCGTCGACACGACTTCGCCCCATGCCGTCGACACGCGGCTGCCGTGGCATCGGCTGCTGGCGTTCGGAATTCAGCACGTGCTGATCATGTACACCGGGTGTGTCACGGTGCCTTTGGTTTTCGGTGCGGCCGCCGGGCTCGACACGTCCACCGTCGCCCTGCTGATCAGCGCGGACCTGCTGGTGGCGGGCGTCATCACCATGGTGCAGAGCCTCGGGCTGGGCCGGTTCGCCGGCGCGCGGCTGCCGATCGTCACCGGCGCGACCTTCGTGGCCATGAGCCCGATGATCCTGATCACCAAGGATTACGGGCTCCAGGCGATGTACGGATCCATGCTGCTGGGCGGCGTGATCGGGATGGCCCTGGCGTGGCCGTTCGCTTCGATCGTGCGGTTCTTCCCGCCGCTGGTGAGCGGGACCGTGCTGACCGTGGTCGGCATTTCGCTGATCGGAGTGGCGGGCGGCCTGATCGTGGGCAGTGATCCCAAGGCGTCCACCTTCGCAGCGCCCTCACATATCGCACTGGCCGCGGCGGTGCTGATCGTCGCGCTGGTGTGCACGGTGCTCGGGCGGGGAGTGTGGTCGCAGCTGGGTGTGCTGATCGCGTTGATCGTCGGCATCGTCATCGCCGTCCCCATGGGTCTGATCGAACTCGACGGCGTCTCCCGGGCGGCATGGCTCGGCGCACCCCATCCCTTCCACTTCGGCGCGCCGCAGTTCCCGGTCACGGCGGTGGTGGCCATGACCATCGTGATGGCCGTCGTCTTCGCCGAATCCACCGCGAGCATGCTGGCCATCGGCGAGATCACCGGAAAGCCGTTGACCCGAGCCGATCTGGCGCGCGGCCTGATCGGCGACGGACTCTCGGCGGTTTTGGCCGGTGTCCTGAACTCGTTCGTGGACACCATCTTCAACCAGAATGTCGGCGCGGTCGCCAACACCCGCGTGCACAGCCGCTATGTGACGGCGGTCAGTGGTGCGATTCTGGTTGTCCTGGGCCTGGTTCCGCGCTTCGGCGCGCTGGTCGCCGCCGTCCCCCAGCCGGTCGTCGGCGGCGTCGGCCTGGTGCTGTTCGCGACCATCGCGGTGATCGGCGTGGACACCCTTCGCAAGGCCGACCTCTCCGATCGCGTGAACCTCACCCTCATTGCCGTCTCGGTCGGCGTCGGCCTGGTCCCGGTCCTGACCAAGGGGATGTTCGACAAATTCCCGTCCTCGGCCCAGATCCTGCTCAACAGCGGCATCAGCCTCGCCGCCGCAACGGCTTTCACCCTGAACCTCGTCTTCAACCACACCGGACTCGGCGAAATGGCGCGGGGCGCATGGAATCCCGCGCCGGCGACCGCCGACCCCGATGCCCCTGACGCGGTACCCGCCACCTGAGCCCCCCTCCTCATCGGGGAGACCGAAGCCGTGGATTCCGTCCGGGATCCGCGGCTTCGGTTTGCCGGCCCGATCAGCCGCAGGCGTTGACCCATTCCGAGAGGCCGTCGGTGAACAACTGGCGCTTCCAGATGGGGACCTCGTGCTTGATGCGGTCGACCAGTGCGGCGCAGGTGGTGAAGGCTTCGGCGCGGTGGGGCGCGGCGACGGCGACGACGATCGCGAGGTCTCCGATGGTCAGGGGGCCGACGCGGTGCACGGCCGCCACCGGCAGTCCGGAGGACTCCGCGACTTCCGTGCACACCTTGCGCAGGAACTCCTCGGCCTGCGGGTGCGCCGAGTACTCCAGCGCCGAAACCGATTGCCCGCCATCGTGATCGCGCACCTTGCCGGTGAACACCACGATGCCGCCGTGCTCCGGCCCGCTCACCGCCTGCTCCACCTCGGCCGGGTCCAGCGCCTGATCGCTGATCCGGGCCAGCAGTTCACTCATGGCTGCCTCCTCCGGCCACCTGGGCCAGCAGATGTTCGAGAAGCGGTGTCAGTACGGCCATGCCGTCCTTCACCCCGCCCGGCGAACCGGGCAGATTGACGATCACGGTGCGTCCGGCCAGGCCGGCCACACCCCGGCTGAGCGCGGCGAGCGGGAACTTGGCGGTGCCCGCCTGGCGGATGGCATCGGCCACGCCCGGCAGCTCCCGATCGAGCAGAGCCAGCGTCGCCTCCGGGGTGGCGTCGGTGGGGGAGGCCCCCGTGCCGCCGGTGCTGATGACCAGATCCGGCTCGGTGGACAGTGCGTCCGCGAGGCCGAAGGCGATATCCGCGTCCGCGAACACCAGCGGCCCGCGCACCGAGAAGCCCTGCGCGCCCAGCCATTCGGTCAGGGCGGGGCCGGTGGTGTCCTCGCGGCTACCGGCGGCGACCCCGGTCGAAGCGACCACGACGGTGGCCGTCCGGCCCACGCCCGCGAGTGGAGTCGTTGCAGCAGCGGTCTTTTCGTGCTTCTCGTGCCGGTGGCGGTGCTCGCCGTGGTGGATCTCGGCCTCCGGCCGCACCCAATGTCCGTGCTTCCCACCCTCTTTGGTGATCAGCCGCACCCCGTTCAGGGTGGCCGCCGGATCCACCGCCTTCACCATGTCGTGCAGCGTGAGGCCCGCGACCGCGACCGCGGTCAGCGCCTCCATCTCGACGCCGGTCGGCCCCTTGGTCTTGGCGCTCGCCTCGATGGTGATGGTGGTGTCGGTGAAACCGAAGTTCACGGTCACCGACGACAGCGCCAGCTGATGGCACAGCGGAATCAGCTCGGCGGTCTTCTTCGCGCCGTTGATCCCGGCGATGCGCGCGGTGCTGAGCACATCGGCCTTGGGCATGTCGTCGGCGCGGACCAGCCGGACGACCTCGGCGGTGGTCTGCAGCTCGCCCGCGGCGACCGCGATGCGCGCGGTGTCGGCCTTCGCGCTCACATCGACCATGCGGGCGCGACCTTCACGGTCGACATGCGACAACTCACTCATGACAACCACCTTGGCACAGCGAGAACGTGTCGTTCACAGCGGCCGGACCTCGACAATCGTGCCCGCCGGCAGCTCGGTCGCGGTCGCCGGAACATCGATGAGGACATCGGCGTGGGCCATGGCGGCGATCAGATGCGACCCCTGACCCGACACCAGCGCCACCCCGCCCTCGGCGAGCTTGCCGCGCAGGAACTGCCGCTTCCCGGCGGGGGAGCGGACCGGTTCCAGCAGCGGCAGTTCGGAAATCGGCAGCGCGGGCAGGCCCGCCAGCTCGCGCAGGATGGGACGGGCGAAGACCTCGAAGGACACCATGGTGCTCACCGGATTGCCCGGGAAGCTCAGCACCGGCACCCCGTCCACCATGCTCAGCCCCTGCGGGCCGCCGGGTTGCATTGCCACCGAGCCGAATTCGCCGCCCCGCGCCGACAGCACCTCCTTGACGACCTCGAAGTCGCCCATGGAGACGCCGCCGGAGGTGAACACCACATCGGCCTGCGCCACGGCCTCGGCCAGCCGGGCCCGGAACTCGTCGTGGTCGTCGGTCGAATGCGCCACCGACACCACCTCGACCCCGTTGTCGGTGAGGGCCGCGGCCAGTGCGATGCCGTTCGAGTTGAAGATCTGGCCGGGCAGCAGGGTCGCCCCGGCGGGCCGCAGTTCGTCACCGGTGGTGAGGACCGCCGCGTACACGGGTCGCCGCACCGGCAGTTCGCCCAGCCCGACCGCCGCCAGCGCCGCGATGTGCCGGGGCCGGAGCAGGGTGCCCGCGGCCGCCAGCAACTGCCCGGCGCGCACGTCGGTGCCCGGCTCGCGTACGAAATCGCCACTGGCACGGCTGGTTCGGATCGTCACGGTGACGCCGTCGGACTCGGTGTGCTCCACCGGCACCACGCAGTCCGCCCCGGGCGGCACAGGTGCGCCGGTCATCACCTTGACGGCGCTGCCCGCGGGCAGCGCCAGCTGCTCGGTGTGCCCGGCCGCCACCACGCCGACCAGCGGCAGGGTTGCGGGGACGATGGCCACCGACTCCGCGAGCACCGCGTACCCGTCCATGGCCGAGTTCCGGAACACCGGCAGATCCAGGGGCGCGTACACATCCACGGCCAGCCGCCGCCCCAGCGCCCGGTCCATCGGCACCGTCTCGGCAGCGCGTCCGGCCAGCGGCCGGAGTACATCCTCGATGCGTCGGCGGTGGTCGTCGACGGGTCGGGCCGGGGCTAGCGCGTGCCGGGAACTCATGCCGGTGAGCCTATACGCGGGTGGATCCTCCAGGCCGTGACCGGCTGTTCGCCGGGCTCGCCTCGTAGGAATCTACGAACACTTGCGGTCCCGGCAATAATGGTGCAATGACCGTGGTCGCGATGGGTATGCCCGCTGTGCGAACCGGGCGGCCCGCGATGGACGGACGCCCGGACACGCCCCTGCTGCTGGACCGTTTCGGCCGGGTCGCGCGGGACCTGCGGGTATCCATTACCGAGAAGTGCTCGCTGCGCTGCACCTACTGCATGCCGGAGGAGGGCCTGCCGCCCATCCCCGCCGACGAGCTGCTCTCCACCGAGGAGATCGTGCGCCTGGTGACGCTCGCGGTCCGCGAACTGGGCGTGCACGAGGTGCGATTCACCGGTGGCGAACCGCTCATGCGGCGCGATCTGGAAAGCATCATCGCCGGTTGCCATGCGGCACTGCCGGATACGCCGCTCGCCATGACCACCAATGGCGTCGGGCTCGAGCATCGGGCGCGCGGGCTGGCCGCGGCCGGGCTGCGGCGCATCAATGTCTCGCTCGACACCGTGGACCGCGACGGCTTCCACCGGCTCACCCGCCGGGATCGCCTCGATTCGGTGCTGGCCGGGATCCGCGCCGCCATCGCGGCCGGGCTCGCCCCGCTCAAGGTGAACGCGGTGCTCATGCGCGAAACCCTGGACGGCGCGGCCGATCTGCTGCAGTGGTGCCTGGACGAGGGCGCGGAGCTGCGGTTCATCGAGGAGATGCCGCTGGACGCGGACCATGAGTGGGCGCGCGCCAATATGATCACCGCCGCCGAACTCCTCGACGTGCTCGGCACCCGCTTCGAGCTGACCGAGACCGGCCGCGAGGATCCGTCCGCGCCCGCCGAACGCTGGCTGGTCGACGGCGGCCCGGCCACCGTCGGCATCATCGCCTCGGTGACCCGCAAGTTCTGCGCCGACTGCGACCGCACCCGCCTGACCGCCGACGGCCGGATCCGCTCCTGCCTGTTCAGCGATCAGGAGTACGACATTCGCGGCGCGCTGCGGTCCGGCGCGACCGACGCCGATATCGCCGGACTGTGGCGTGGCGCCATGTGGAACAAATCGGCCGGGCACGGCATCGACGCCGCCGGCTTCGTCCCGCCCGAACGAACGATGGGAGCCATCGGTGGTTGAGGTCCGCTATTTCGCCGCGATCGCCGATGCGGTCGGCAAGGAGAAGGAAACCCTGGACCTGCCGTCCGGGGCCACCGTCGCCGACCTGCGCACCACCCTCTCGGCGGTCTACGGCCCGAAGCTGGACCCCATGCTGAAGGTCTGCGCCTACCTCATCGGCGACGAACTCACCCGCGACGCCGCCACCCCGCTCTCCCCGCGCGTGGACGTGCTGCCCCCGTTCGCGGGCGGCTGACCTGTGGCGCGGCGCCGCGCCTCCGTGAATTTCACTGCCGGGCGCTAACATTCGCCGGTCCCCGCACGCCCTCGCCAGGAGACCGATCCGAATGACGCACGCCCCCCGGCCCCAGCACCCCGCCGTCGCGAAAGTGCGGCAGGATCGTGCCGCCAGTCTCCAGCTGCGCGTTGCCGACTGGATCACGAAGTTCGCGGGCTCGATGCCCTTCGTCTACATCCACGCGATCGGCTTCGCGGTGTGGATGATCTTCCTCGAGAAGAGCCCCTGGCCCACCCTGACCCTGGTGGTCTCCCTGGAAGCGATCTTCCTGTCCACCTTCGTCATGATCGGCCAGAACCGCCAGGCCGATTTCCAGCAGGCCAAGGCCGATCACGATTTCCGGGAACAGGAACTCGAGCTCAAGACCAATACCGAACTGACCCGGGCCATTCACGCCATGACGGCCGAACTGCACCGCCGCCTCATCGAGGACGCGGATCAGAAATGAGCAGCGCCCGCTGCTCGATTCACAGATGTGCCCGCGGCGCCTGAGCGCGGCGGGCACGAGGTCCGGAGTGGGCTACTTCCACCAGGTGTCGAGCGGGGTCACCGGGACGGTGCGCTTGTGGCGGGTGTTCCGGAAGATGGTCTCGACCCGCTCGGAGACCTCGGGGGCGACGGGCTTGCCCTCGAGGTAGTCGTCGATCTGGGAGTACGCGAGGCCCAGGGCTTCCTCGTCGGGAAGGGAGGGGCGATCGTCCTCGAGGTCGGCCGTCGGAACCTTCTGCCAGACGCTCGGCGGTGCGCCGAGTTCCTGGAGCAGTGCCGCGCCCTGACGCTTGGTGAGACCGGTCAGCGGGGTGATGTCGACGCCACCGTCGCCGTACTTGGTGAAGAAGCCGGTGACCGCTTCGGCGGCGTGGTCGGTGCCGACGACCAGCATATTGAGCTGACCCGCGATGGCGTACTGCAGCAGCATGCGTTCGCGGGCTTTGATATTGCCGCGCACGAAGTCTCGCAGGCGGGGCTCCTCGTGCAGTTCCACGATGCCGAGGGCGGCTTCTCCGGCGGCGGCGTCCGCGCTGGGCTTGACGTTCACCACGACCGACCGATCGGGCTGAATGAACCGCAGGGCGATCTGGGCGTCTTCCTCGTCGAACTGGATACCGTAGGGCAGGCGCGCGGCCACGAAGGTGGCGTCGTGGCCCTCGGCGCGCAGTTCCTCGGCGGCCAGTTGGCACAGGCGGCCGGTGAGGGTGGAGTCCTGGCCGCCGCTGATGCCGAGCACGAAACCGGTCGCGGGCGTGGAGCGCAGATAATCCTTGAGGAAGTCGATGCGCCGCCGCACTTCGGTTTTCGGTTCGATGTCCGGCAGGACGCCCAATTCGGCGATGATCTGTGCGCGCAGGTTCCCCATGGCCACACTGTACTGAACGGCCGGCGGCTCTATTGACCGACGGGAGCGGTCACCTGCCGGACCAGGTGTTCCCAGTGATCGCCCACCTGGTCCAGGGTGTAGCGCAGTTCGCGGATCTGGTGCAGCACCAGCCCGGCGTCCAGGCTGGCCAGCAGCGTGTCGGCGGTCAGCGAGATGTCGCCGGGCGCGCCGGCCTGCCGGAGCAGCAGGGCGACATGGGTTTTCGCGATGTTGTAGGGCGGGCCGGAGTACTGCCCGCCGATGTCGGCGTTCTTGCGCACGTCGCCCTCCACCTCGACCAGGGCCAGGCGCGCGCGCCCGAAGGCGATCAGCCGCTCCACGGGCGGCGCGCCCGGGCCCAGCGGCGGTGGCCCGAACATGTAGGCCCACTGGAGTTTCTGATCGGATTGGTCGAGCAGTGCCAGCATGAGCCCGGCCCGATTGCCGAAGCGCCGGAACACCGTGCCCTTGCCGACGCCGGCCAGCTTGGCGACCGCGTCCATGGTGACGCCGTCCGCGCCGCACTGGCGGACCAGCTGTTCGGCGGCGTCGAGCAGCAGCTGCCGGTTGCGGGCGGCGTCGCTGCGCTCATGGCTGCTGCCGGGCATGAGCAGCGGCACCGAGTGCGCGGGAGGCCGCTGCGTGCCGACGGGTTCGATCGGCAGCGCGATGCTCGGCAGGGCCGGAACGACCTCATCCGGTGAGGTGTCGCGTGTCACAGGCTGTCTGCTCCTACCCGGGAATGTAAGCGGACTGCAGTCCGGTTACAGTCTATCGAAAGTTCCGCTGCTGAATCAGTAACCCTTGGAGTGATCATCATGTCGCAGACCCGCATTCTCGTTCTGGTCGGCAGCCTCCGCGCCGCGTCGATCAACCGCCGCCTCGCCGAGGCCGCCGCGAAGGCCGCCCCGGAGGGCGTCGAGCTCGCGATCTACGAGGGCCTCGGTGAGATTCCTTTCTACAACGAGGACATCGACGCCGAGGGCAAGGTCCCGGCGACTGCGCAGGCGCTGCGTGACGCCGTCGGCGCCGCCGACGCCCTGCTGCTGGTGACCCCCGAATACAACGGCACCCTGCCGGCCGTGCTGAAGAACGCCATCGACTGGGCCTCCCGTCCGTACGGCGCCGGCGCGCTCAAGGATTTCCCGGCCGCGGTCATCTCCGCGTCCATCAGCCCGAACGCCGCCAAGTGGTCGCACGACGACGCCGTCAAGGCGCTCGGCGTGGCCGGTGCGAAGGTGGTCGAGGAGGCGTCGCTGAACTTCGGCGTCATCGGCCAGCGCTTCGGTGAGACCCACCCGGCCGACGATGCGGAGGCCCTGACCCAGCTGGCCGCCACCGTGCACCTGCTGGCGGAGACCACTCAGGCGCGGGTCAACGCTTGACAGTTTGGGCAAACGCCCGGCACACGCAGTGATTACTCGCTGAATTCAGCGCAAGGCCACGGCTTTTCAGCCGTGGCCTATAGCTTTTCCCGGACAAATCGGGCTACCGTCACACCATGAAGCTATCAACGGGCAACACTCTGTTAGGCCGTTGTTTCATGGCGGTTACCCTGGCCGTCTCCGCCGCCTCGGTGGTGGTCAATGCCGCCGACGCGGCGGCCGAGTCGTATGTCCGTCTCTACCTCGGCAACTGGGCCGGATACGTGGTGCGGGGGGAGTTCCGGGAGGTGAGCGCCACCTGGGTGCAGCCGCGGGTGGACTGTCTCGATCCGGGCATCCTGCAGCGCGTGGTGCCCTGGGTGGGATTGAACGGCGCCGCCGGGCTCGACGGCCAGGTCGCACTCCCGCTCGTCCAGACCGGCGTCGAATCCCTGTGCGCCAGTGACGTGGCCGTGTACGCGGCCCTGCCGGGTCTGCAGGTCGAATCCGCCGCCGCGGGCCTGGCGTACGCCGATCCGGATCTGGCCGGGACGGTCATGAACGCCGGGGGCAAGCTGTCCGACCTGCTGGGCGCGGCCGCGGACGGCCTGTGCTCGCTCGGTCTCTTCGGTGGTTCCTGCACCCCCGATACGCAGGTCGACGGCTGGTGGGAGCGCTACCCCGACGCGCCGGTGAGTTACGACGACGTGGTGGTCCGGCCGGGCGACATCATGCATTCGGTGGTCAGCTGGGACAACGGGCGCTACGTCATGACGTTGGAGAACCGCACCGCGAAGTGGTCCCGCACCACGGTCTCCGCCTCTTCCGTGCCCGCCCACACCGCGGAGATCATCGTCGAGGGCCATCTCAGCGGCGCGTTGCCCGGTTTCGAACCGATCACCTTCACCGACATCACCATCGACGGTCTGCCCCTGGCGGCCTACGACGCCGAGGCCTACGGGATCGCGGCCACCAATCGGTTGCTGACGCCCGGTCCGATCGACGGCACGTCCTTCACCATCCGGTAGAGCGGGCGAAACGCCGCGACATGCCGAGCGGACCGGGGGACCCTGGAGTTGGGGGCAGGACTCGGCGGGGTGGCAAACCGGGTGGTCGCTCGAGTCTGCTGTGACTCGTGGGATGGGTGTTGATCAGCGGTGATGGTGTGTTTGCTGGAAATGAACTGAATGTCGAAATTGTGATGTGCGTCGCAGTCGTGTCGAGTTGCGAATCGAGTGTCCAGGTACTTACGACACCGGAATTTCACCTTTGTGAGTCGCAACATGTCGTGTTGTATGAATCTGTCGGCCACTAGGTGTAGTGTCTTGGGAGCTGGAAGGCCACTAGGTGAACACCTCGAAGTTCACCGAGCGACCAGGGGCTTCGGTTCCACTTCCAGGGGTTTGCGCACTTACTACGTGGATCTTGTTTGAGCCGTGCACTGCAGACAGATCAAAGGCTAAGGAGAAGGGGATACCAATGACCATCACCGTTTACACCAAGCCCGCTTGTGTCCAGTGCAACGCCACGTACCGCGCCCTCGACAAGGCTGGTGTCGACTACAGCGTCATCGACATCTCCGAGAACCCCGAAGCCCGCGACTACGTCATGGCCCTGGGCTACCTGCAGGCCCCCGTCGTCGTCGCCGGTGACGATCACTGGTCCGGCTTCCGTCCGGACCGCATCAAGGCTCTGGCCGACATCGTCGCCGTCGCCTGACGCCGCGCCGCCGGTCAGGGCCGGCGGCCTCCTGCAGGTTCGTCCGAATCGAAAGGAGGGGAGATGGCCGAGATGTCCAGCGCGACACCGAATCTGGTCTACTTCTCGAGCGCTTCGGAGAACACGCACCGCTTTGTCGAACGACTGGGCCTGCCCGCCGTTCGCATACCGCTTCACACCGCCGACTCGCTTCGCGTCGACCAACCCTTCGTGCTGATCGTCCCCACCTACGGGGGTGGTCGGCACGTTTTGGGTGGGCAGCGATCCGACAGGGAATTCGTGCCGCGCCAGGTGGCCAAGTTCCTCAACGACCCGCACAACCGCGCCCTGCTGCGCGGCGTGATCGCGAGCGGCAACACGAACTTCGGCGATACGTACTGCTATGCGGGAGAAGTGATCTCACGTAAGGCAGGGGTCCCGTACCTGTATCGCTTCGAACTCATGGGAACTGCCGAGGACGTCGAGCGCGTCCGAGAGGGATTGGGATTGTTTTGGCAACGACAACAGCACCGGTCGGAAAGACTGCCCGCGTAGAGCGCCCGGTCAGCGGCGACTCCGCGACCGAGGGACTGGACTATCACGCCCTCAACGCGATGCTGAACCTGTACGGCCCCAACGGCGAGATCCAATTCGACAAGGACCGGGAAGCCGCGCACCAGTACTTCCTGCAGCACGTCAACCAGAACACGGTCTTCTTCCACAATCTGGAGGAGAAGCTCGACTACCTGGTGCGCGAGAACTACTACGAGACCGAGGTGCTCGACCAGTACTCCCGTGAGTTCGTCAAGCAGCTGTTCAAGCAGGCGTACGCCAAGAAGTTCCGGTTCCCGACCTTCCTCGGCGCGTTCAAGTACTACACCTCGTACACGCTGAAGACCTTCGACGGCAAGCGCTACCTGGAGCGTTTCGAGGACCGCGTGTGCATGGTGGCCCTGGCCCTGGCCGCCGGTGACGAGACCCTGGCGCGCGAGCTGGTCGAGGAGATCATGGGCGGCCGCTTCCAGCCGGCCACCCCCACCTTCCTCAACTCGGGCAAGCAGCAGCGCGGCGAGCCGGTGTCCTGTTTCCTGCTCCGCATCGAAGACAATATGGAGTCGATCGGCCGCTCCATCAACTCCGCCCTGCAGCTGTCCAAGCGCGGCGGCGGTGTTGCCCTGTTGCTCAGCAATATTCGTGAGGCCGGTGCGCCGATCAAGAAGATCGAGAACCAGTCCTCCGGTGTCATCCCGATCATGAAGCTGCTGGAGGACTCGTTCTCCTACGCCAACCAGTTGGGTGCGCGGCAGGGCGCGGGTGCGGTGTACCTGCACGCGCACCACCCCGACATCTACCGGTTCCTGGACACCAAGCGGGAGAATGCGGACGAGAAGATCCGTATCAAGACGCTGTCGCTGGGTGTGGTGATTCCGGACATCACCTTCGAGCTGGCGAAGAAGAACGAGGACATGTACCTGTTCTCGCCGTACGACGTGGAGCGCATCTACGGTGTGCCGTTCGCCGACATCAATGTGACCGAGAAGTACTACGAGATGGTCGACGACAAGCGGATCCGCAAGTCGAAGATCAAGGCTCGCGAGTTCTTCCAGACCATCGCCGAGCTGCAGTTCGAGTCGGGCTACCCGTACATCATGTACGAGGACACCGTGAACCGGGCCAACCCGATCGCGGGCAAGATCACCCACTCCAACCTGTGCTCGGAGATCCTGCAGGTCTCCACCGCGTCGGAGTTCAACGACGACCTGTCCTACGCCAAGGTGGGCAAGGACATCTCGTGCAACCTGGGTTCGCTGAACATCGCCAAGACCATGGACTCGCCGGACCTCGGCAAGTCGGTCGAGGTCGCGATTCGCGCGCTGACCGCAGTGTCGGACCAGACCCACATCTATTCGGTGCCCTCGATCGAGCAGGGCAACAACGAGTCCCACGCCATCGGCCTGGGCCAGATGAACCTGCACGGCTACCTGGCGCGCGAGCGGGTCCACTACGGCTCCGAAGAGGGCGTGGACTTCACCAACATCTACTTCTACACGATCGCCTACCACGCGATCCGCGCCTCGAATCTGATTGCGATGGAGCGGGGTTCGGCGTTCGGCGGCTTCGCCGACTCGAAGTACGCCAGCGGCGAGTTCTTCGACAAGTACACCGACCAGGCGTGGGAGCCCAAGACCGACCGCGTCGCCCAGATCTTCGCCGACGCCGGCGTCCACATCCCCACCCAGGACGACTGGCGCGCGCTGAAGGCGTCGGTCATGGAGCACGGCATCTACAACCAGAACCTGCAGGCGGTCCCGCCGACCGGCTCGATCTCCTACATCAACCACTCCACCAGCTCCATCCACCCGGTGGCGTCCAAGATCGAGATCCGCAAGGAAGGCAAGATCGGCCGCGTCTACTACCCGGCCCCCTACCTGACCAACGACAACCTCGAATACTTCGAGGACGCCTACGACATCGGCTACGAGAAGATCATCGACACCTATGCCGCGGCGACGCAGCACGTCGACCAGGGCCTGTCCCTGACCCTGTTCTTCAAGGACAGCGCCACCACCCGCGACGTCAACCGGGCCCAGATCTACGCCTGGCGCAAGGGCATCAAGACCCTGTACTACATCCGCATCCGCCAGATGGCCCTGGAAGGAACCGAAGTCGAGGGCTGCGTGAGCTGCATGCTCTGACAGGTGCTATCGATAAGGGCGTCCCGGCAACTGCCGCGGACGCCCTTTTTCGTGAAAGCCGATGTGGGGGAGGCAGGATGGAAACCGCCGATCGATACCGGGCATTCGCCGAGAAGGAGGTGCGGGGCTACTCGCCCTGCTACGAGCACTGGTGCCTCGGAATTGCCGGGGATACCGAGCTTCTCGCCCTCATCGACACCCTGCCCGTACACAAGCGCCAGCCCAACCTGATCCTCGGCGCGGCCCGCTACCTGGGCGTGACGGTGGGGCCGTTCGAGGAGTTCAAGGACTTCCTGATCACCAACTGGCCCGGGGTCCGGGATGTCGCCCTGGCCCGTCGCACCCAGACCAACGAGGTGGGCCGGACCGCGACGCTGCTGCCGCTGCTCGCCCGGCATGGCTCGGATCCAGTGGCGCTCATAGAATTCGGTGCCTCTGCCGGACTGTGCCTGTACCCCGACCGGTACAGCTACTCCTACGACGACCGCCCCACCCTCGACCCACGAGACGGGCGCTCCACCGTCGTCCTGCCATGCGCCACCACCGGCAACCCGCCACTGCCCACCGAACTACCGAACGTCGTGCACCGCGCGGGTATCGACCTCAACCCGCTCGATGTCCGGGATCCCGAGGACATGCGCTGGCTGGAATCTCTCGTCTGGCCCGAACAGCGAAACCGCCTGGACCGCTTGCGCAATGCCGCCGCCATCGCTCGGGAGAACCCGCCGCATCTGGTGCGGGGCGATCTCAGCAATGCCCTGGCGGACCTGGTCCACGAGGCTCCCTCCGATATACCCGTCATCGTTTTCGGTAGTGCTGTCCTGCTCTATCTGGCCCGCGCCGATCGTGCGGCTTTCCCGGCCATGATGCGAGAGCTTCCATGTGAGTGGATTACCAATGAGCCGCCGGGAGTAGTTGATTTCGGCACCGATGTGCTCCCGGCTGGACCGGCAGACGTGCATCTAGTACTTGCATCGAACGGCGTTCCGATGGCGTATACGCGCCCGCACGGGCAGAGCCTCGACTGGTTCGGGAATTGCTGAAAGACAAAGGACCAGAAGACAAAAGCCAAAGAACCAAAACCCAAAGAGACAAACGACAAAGATGCCTGGAGGGGAGAGCGTTGGAAGCGGCCGCCAAGCGTGACACCCGCACCCCCGCGCAACGCAACCATGACGCGCTGGTGGCGTTCCTGCGCCCGGAAATGGGCCCGACCAAACTCGGCAAGCACCGCGGCCTGGGCGACCCCGGCGGCGGCTTCGACCTCGGCCAGGCTCATGGTGATGATCGTGGAGACCGGCCGGCGTGGGCCCATTCGGTGATGTGGTGCACGGCGGTCATGGTGGCCGGAGCATTGCAGCCGGGGCGGGTGCAGCCGCGTTCGGTGGCGATCAACGCCAGCCGCTGCGCCGAGTTCGCCAGCCGCTCACTGCGTCCCAGGTGCAATGGCATGCCCGCGTGGTCGAAGATGGCGAGGAACGGCTTGGACTGTTGCGCCAACCGCAACACCTCCTCCAGGGGACGGTGCCGCCGGAGGCGGTGGTGCCCCACCGACATCGACAACCTCACCTTGGCCTGCGATGCCTGCCACGCGATGATCCACGACGGGCCCGGCGGCTGGAAAACCGTTGTCATGCCCCCGGATTCCGAACACGCCGGGCGGACAGGGTGGATCGCGCCACCACATATCGACCCGACCCGCACCCCGCAAGTCAACGACCGCCACCACGCCGGGGAGTTGATGGCCGCCAAGCTGGCCCAGATCCGCGACCGCACCCGCCCACCGCTGCGATGGTGGTCACGCCCCTAACCCCCGGTCGAGCCTCACCGAAGGTGAGGCCCTCCGGGATGCCTGCACCGCCCGCGGCCTCGGCCACCACGCCGCAGGCGTCGACACTCTCGGGGATCCGGTCCATGATCTTGCCGATCATGCGTGCCGAATCCACCGACACCAAACCGATTTCCTGCATCGCAGCGGTCCAGGTCAGCCACGGCTCCAACACCCGACCGGCTTCTTGGCGCACACCCAGCAACTGCGCGGCGTTGCATCGCGCGCGGGCTTCGGCGTGTCCCAGGCGCAGGGTTTGAGCCAGGAATGTCGAAGTCTGTCTCACGCTCGCTTTTTCGGGCAGGTTCCGGTTCTCGACCTCACGAATCAGTTTGTGTTCGAACGCGGCCATGCGACGGCGGTGGCTTTCCCATTCCCGCATCACGTCCAGCAGGTCGTCGTCACCGATCGGTCCCAGCGGATCCTGAATCAGCACATCGAGCGCGTCACCCACCACACCGACCGCGCCCACCGCGGTGATGTCGTCGATGATCTGCCCACCCCAATTCATACCCCCATTCTACCGCCCGAAGATCATTCAAGGAATTCGAATTGTCCAGTATCGCAACATAATTCGCTAAACACCCCCCCGGCGTCTATTTTAAGTCGGTAATCCAATGACCACCGTTCCTGTTAATACACTTGCGATCCCGATCGCACCTTGTCGAGAAATCCTTTCGTCGAGCAGGATTCGGCTGAGAATCGCGCCAACGACAATGCTGGATTCTCGAACGCTGGCCACGACCGCCACCGGCAGCTGGGTCATGGCGATCAGTGTCAGACCGAAGGCTCCGAGCATTGCCGCACCACCCATCGCGGTGAGGGGAAGCGGGCGCAGAGAGAGCGTGCCGGCGTGGTCGCCGCGGGCTATGTCCTTGACCTTCAGGGCAATTCCGGAGCCGCCCATGACCGTGACGAGGTAGGGAATGGGTGCGGCGTGATGAACGCCCACACCGTCGAAGAGTGTGTAGGAGGCTACGCAGCAGCCGATTGTGAGACCCCACAAGACGGATCGGCGGCCGCCGGTGATGCCCGGAGCGGCCGGCCGGGCTCGGGAGAGGGCGATCAGCAGGACGCCGGAGGCGATGAAGGCCACGCCCAGCCAGCGGGTCCATCCGATGGTCGTCCCGAGGATGGCGGAGGCGGTGACGACCAGGACCGGGGAACTGCCGCGCACGATCGGGTAGACCTCGCCGACCGGGGCGGTGGCGTAGGCCTGCTCGAGCAGTGCGAAGTAGATGGTGCTGAAGCAGATCGAGGCGGCGGCGAAGGGGAGGGCGTAGAGCTCGAAGTGCCAGGTGGCCACGGCGATCGGGAGGAAGAGCAGGCCGCCCGCGATGAGCATGTCGGCGGTGGAGGAGATGGGCCGGTCGCTACGGCGGAGCCGGCCCAGGGCGACGTTCCAGCCCGCGTGCAGGAAGACGGAGACCGCCAGGATCGGATATCCCATCGACTGCACGCGTGATCTTCCTCTCGATTGCATCGAAGCCGGCTCGGGTAGCGGTCCAGATGGTCTAGACCAAACAATCCGGTACGAACCTAGCCCGGCGGCAATGTGCTGGTCAACGTGATTCTCGAGGTGAAAACGGCTGGTTGACAACGCGTTTCGGGGGATTGACGAGCAGGCGACGCGGCGGGGATAACCGCTGCTGTGGCCGATCCCACGACCGCGCCGCCCAGTGTTGTGAACTCTCCAGAACGTGGCTCGCGCCCTGCCGATCACGGTTCAAGCCTGGTTAGGCTCGCCGTGATTCGGGTATCGAATCACCGAACTGCGCGGGCGATGCCGGAATCGGAATCGCATCAGGACTCCCGTTTTTGGAGGTGAGTAAGAAGTCCTCTCCTGCCCCCGCATGCCGAGGACTGCTTGTTCGAGACATGTACTGCCGGTGCAGTCGCAACTGCACTCCCATCGGATGAAGACCCACCGAGCGGCCAACCTCGCACCCGCTCGGTGGGTTCTTCGGATATCACGCACTGCGTGAGGAGTTAGCTTGTCGCACAACATGATTCGGATGAATCCCGATATGGGAGCGGAGTCGTGAGGTCCCGGGCCGCCGCCGGGGTCGCGGTGGCGCTGGCGATACTCGCGTGCCCGCCGCTGGGCGCGACCGCCCATGCCGGAATGCCGTACCGGGCCGCGTCCCCGGCCGATGTGACCCGGGTGCATCAGTTCGGCCCGAACTGGGAGCGAGTGGAGGTCACCTCGGCTGCCATGGGCCGCAACGTCGCCCTCGATGTGCTGCACGGCTCCGGCGCGGGCCCCCGGCCCACCCTCTATCTGCTGGACGGGGTGGACGCCGAGGGCGTATCCGACTGGCTGACCAAGGGGCATGCGGCGGAATTCTTCGCGGACAAGCCCGTCGACGTGGTCCTGCCCGCGGGCGCGACCGGCAGCATGTACACCGACTGGCTGCATGCCGACGCCGCGCTCGGCTGGAACCGCTGGGAGACCTTCCTGACCGCCGAGCTACCCGGCGCCATCGAGCCCTATCTGCACTCCGACGGCCGCCGGGCCATCGCGGGCGTCTCGATGGGTGCGCAGGGCGCGATGATGCTCGCCCACCGTCACCCCGGCTTCTACCGCGCCGTCGCCGGATTGAGCGGCTGCTACTCGACCATCGACCCTTCCGGCAGTGCGATCACCGCGCTCACCGTCGCCTCACGCGGCGGCAACATCATGAACCTGTGGGGCCCGCCCGGCACCTTCGACTGGCTGATCCACGACAGCACCGTCTGGGCGGAAGCCCTGCGCGGCACCGTGATCTACCTGTCGGCCGCCTCCGGTCTCCCGGGCCTGCCCGATCTGGCCCAGGTGCTGAAGTCGCCCGACATCCCGGCCGCCCTGGAGGCCGCCGGGGGCGGCGTGGTGCTGGAGGCCGGCGCCCGCGTCTGCACCGAGCATTTCGCGAATCGACTGAGCGACTTGCGAATTCCCGCCACCGTGCACTACGAGCCGACCGGAATTCACGCCTGGGAGGACTTCTCCGCCGAGCTGGGCCCGGCCTGGGATACCCTCGCCACCGCGTTCGCCCCGCCCTCCGGGCGGTAATCGCACCGCCCGAATGCATGTGGGGCGCACGGTATCTCAGTGCCGGAATCCGTAGCGTGGCAGTCGGCGCAGTCCCGGCCGGATCCGGCTGTCCACCGTCACGGCGAGTCCGGCATGCACGGCCGCCACGGTGAAGTCCGACGCCTCTTTCCAGGTGGCCGCGTATTCCATGGTGAGCTCGGCCCCTTCGTCGGGCCCGCCCAGGTACACCGTGACGCGATGGGTGAGCGCCTCCCCGCTGCTGTCGAACAGAACCTTGCCTTCGGTGATGCCGGCCATGCGTGCTGCTCCTCGAATAGTGGCGGGGAGACACGCGAGCCGACACCTGCGGCGGCTGCGCGTCTCTGTAACCGAAAGTAACCGGATTGTTTTGCACGGGAACGTGTTCCGATTCGACCTTGGAAATGTCACAAGCGCCGCGCGAGGGTAGTTGTTACGCGTTGGAACAGAAATGTTGGCACCCCAGACTGGACACGCGCTCACAAATGATCACGGTGCCCATTGTGGATCCGGACCCCTCCTACGCCGCCCCGCCGATCTGGCCGACCACCAGCCCGGCGATGAACCCGCCGGCCGATTACCGGCGGGCCGGCCGACCGCCGCAGGTCAGCAGCCCGCCGCCTGATAGGTGCGGGCCACCAGCGCCGAGCGCAGGTACCACAGCCCCGACGCCTGGGTGGGATCGAACCCGGTCAGCTGCCCTATCCGCTTGAGCCGGTAATCCACGGTATTGGTGTGCACGTGCAGCATGCGCGCCGTGCGCTGCCGGTTCAGGTTGTTGCTGATGTGCGACTGCAGCGTCTCCAGCAGCTCGGCGTGCTCGTCGAGCGGATCCAGCAGCGACCCCAGATGATCGCGGCCCGGTCCCGGCCGGGTGAGCTGATATTCCAGTGCCAGTTCGTCGAACCGGAACAGCCCGCGTACCAGCCGCAGCCGGTGCACGATGTCGAGCAGCTCGTGCGCATGGTCGGCGGCATCCGGAATCTGTTGCGGCGCAGCGGAAACCAGCGTCGCGGTGATCGGCACCCGGGCTGCCCGCGACAGTTGCTCGACCAGTTCGTCCAGCTGCTCGTCCGCGAGCGCCGTGACCGGCACCAGTAGCGTGCCGCCGTCCACGCTCAGCAGCGACAGCACCCGGTCGGGATACCGGTGGGCCAGTTCGGCCTGTACCCGGCGCAGCTTGCGCCGTGCCACCACCGCACCGTCCACGGTGGGGGAGTGCTCCTCGGGATGTTCGGGAATCGCCAGCGCCAGTACGTGATACGTCTCGGCGATCTCGATCCCGCATTCGCGCGCCATGGTGGAGGTGCTGTGCCCGCCCAGCAGCGCGGAGGTGAGCGTGTGCACGGCGGTGTGGTGTTCGCTCACTACCGACCGCAGCTCCCGCACGTAGGCCATGGCCACCGCGGAGGTCATCCGGTCCAGCAGTTCCACCACGAGTTTGGCCCCGCCCATGATGCTGTCCATGTCGGCGGCCGCGATGACCAGCGTGACATCGCCGGCGTCGTCCTCGCGGCGCACGTGCCCGGCCATGGCATTGGCCATCACCAGCTCCGACCCGATCTTGAAGCCCTCG
This sequence comes from Nocardia sp. NPDC004711, assembly GCF_053601595.1. NCBI lineage: Bacteria > Bacillati > Actinomycetota > Actinomycetes > Mycobacteriales > Nocardiaceae > Nocardia > Nocardia sp. NPDC004711. Next base: position 210,409 of record NZ_JBSGCB010000003.1, read on the forward strand.
TGGATGGCGTGGTGGATGGTGTCGATCGGAATGCCCTCCCGCGCCCACTGCGCGGCGGCCTCCTCCAAACGCTTGGTCTTCTCCGGAATGTCGCGCCCGTCCAGCATGCCCACCGCCAGCTCCAGGCAGGTGCGGGTGATGGCGGTGACGTCGCCGTGAATGGCGTCGCCGGGCAGCGTCCCGCACGGCGCGACGGTTTCGACGAAATGCCCCACCATGTGCTGCGCGAGCCCGCGCACATCCTTGAGCGGCGACGATATCGGGTTGCCCGACACGGTGAGCCCCGCCTGGGCCGGAATTCCCACGGACATCCGTGACTCCCTTCCACCCCCGGGTTGTGCCCCTTCCGGGACCTGAAACGCTAACGCATGCCGCGGATACCAGCGGCTGGATCGATCCCTCCTGTGAGGCACAGTAATGCGCTTTCGGCGCTCTTGTGACTTCTCACATGCGCCAGGCCGGCTCCGCATGACTGCCGGGCAGCGTCGACGCGGGGCAATTCGCGTGGATACGCGGGTGAAACGGGCGCACGCCCGAGGCGTGAGAGCGCCACCGGGGTGATCTATCCGACTCCACCTCGGAACGGAATCCTGTCAGTCCGGGTGGACATGCCCGGGGCGGTGATCAGCCCAGGTGGCTGGTGTCGTTGTACGAGGTGAGCCGCATCCCGGAATCGCCCCGCTCCCAACGGGTTATGGACGCATTGCGGACCTGGGCACTGGTCTGGGCGCTGATCTCGGCCTCGCTCAGATCCCCGAAGATGTAGCGGGTCAGCACGATTGCGATGTCATGGGTGAAAACCAGGACATGGCCGTGCATTTCGCGGAGCACGGCCCGCAGCCGCAGTGCGACGTCGGGCCAGGATTCGCCGCCCGGCGGGCGATGGTAGAAGCCGCCCGAGCGCTGCATCTCCCGGAATTCGTCCGGGTAGCGGCGCTGAATGCCGATTCTGGTGAGCCCGAACAGCACCCCGGGCTCCCGGTCCCTGATCCGCTCGTCGAAGTGCACGGGCAGCGTCGACAGGAAAACGAGCGCGATGCGGGCGGTCTCGCGGGTGCGTAGATACGGCGAGCAGAGCACCAGGTCGAAGCCAGGATCGAACCCGGCCAGCCGTCTCCCGGCCGCCGCCGCCTGCGCCGCGCCCAGCTCGGTCAGCGGCACGTCGGCATCCCGTGTGTCCGTGATGAATTCCTCCGCCCCGGTGTACGGCGCCGCATTGACGGTGCTCTGGCCGTGCCGCACCATGGTCAGTGATTGCAGTCCCGCTCCCGTCGCGTCCACCCATATATCGTGCGCGCAACCATGGCCGTCCGCCCGGTGAAATGTTGAGTGTGGGCAATGACCCACATTCGGTGACGCCCGCGATGCCCGGACCGGTCCGCCGGTGCGACTGGACGAACTGCCGCTGGGTCCCGTGCTGGGCTCGCTGCCGGCCATTCCGCTGATGGAGCGCGGGGAACGGAAATACCTGGTGATGGGCAGCGCCGCCCTGATGGCGGTGTTCGGCCTGGTCTTCGGTTTCGCCACCGCCGTGCCGCTGATCCTGGTATCGGGCGGGTTGTTCACGCTGGCCGGCAATGTGTTCTCCGACGCCATCCACACCTATCTGCCGGAGTCCTTCCCGACCAGCGTGCGCGGCACCGCGTCGGGCACCACCTCTTCACTGTCCAAGCTGAGTACGGCCGTGCAGCCGTTCCTGCTGCTGCCGCTGCTGGACCGCCGCGGGCCCGGCGCGGTGTTCACCGTCATCACCGTGGCCCTGGTGATCATGGTCGCGCTCATCGGCCTCTGGGGTCCGATCAGCGGTCGCAAGCCGCTCGACGCCGAGTGAACCCCGTCCGCGCACCGGGTTTCGCTACCGGTGCGCGGCGACCGGACTGCCCACCGTGATGTCGGCGGGCGGCAGCCACAGCGTGGCGATGGTGCCGCCGCCGACGGCGGGCTCGATGGAGGCATTGCCGCCGTGCGCCTGCGCCACCCAGGCGACCAGCGCCAGCCCGATGCCATTGCGCCCGCTGCGCCCGGCCGCGCCGCGATTGAACGGGCTGGCCGACATGACCGGATCGACGCCCGGGCCATGGTCGCGAATGCTGACCCGCCCCTCCGCCACGTGCACCTCGACCGGCGCGGCCCGGTTCACCGCGCCGTGGGTCAGCCCGTTCTCCAGCATGTTCCGGATCGCCAGGCTCAGCAGCTGCGGATCGCCCACCACCACGCTCGGGTGCGCGGTCACCACGATGCGCTCGTCGGCGGCCTCCTCGGCCACCGCCTCGGCCAGCTGGTCCAGCCGCAGCAGGGTGCGCTCGGGTTCGGCGATGCCGGACTGCATGCGGGCGCGGGCCAGCAGCCCGGTCACCAGGCGCGCCATCCGATCCGCGAGCCGGCGCGCCTCGGCCAGCGTCTGCTGCACCTCCTCGGGCTTGGGCCGGGATTCGGTGAGCAGCTTCAATGTGGTGAGCGGCGTACGCAATTCGTGCGCGGCGTCGCCGAGGAACTGCTCGTGCTCGTCCAGCATGCGCAACGCCTGCCGCTGGCTGCGCCCCGACAGCAGGAAGGTGGCCGCCGCCGACAGCAGGACCAGCAGGCCACCGCCGGCGATCAACTCCCACACCAGGATTCGATGCGCCCCGGCGTCTGCCATGGACTCGGTCCCGGCCAGGATGACCACGATGCTGTCCCAGTCGTTCCAGAACACCGGGGCGCCCGCCACCGTCACCGAGCGGCCGGTGATGTCGGTGCCCGCGAACCGGCTGCCCTGATAGAGCAGGCCGTCGGCGTGATCCTCGGTTTGCGTTGCGAGCGTGGAAATCTGGGTGTCGTCGGGCATGAGCGAACGCTGATAGGTGTGCGCCTGCTTCCACGGCTCGCCCGGTTTGCGCACCGTCACCACGACCGCCGTCGACCCCTTGGCCAGCTCGTCGTCGATGACGGTGGACAGGTCCAGCACCTGCTTGTCGTCGTGCTGAATGGCCCGGGCCAGCCCACCCGCCACCTGCTCGGCCTGATCCTGCGCGCGGGTCTGGCGCGCGTGCGCGTCGATGGAGGCGGCCACGAAGCCGAACACCAGTACAGCCGTCGCGGTGATCACGGTGACCAGTGCGGTCATGATCCAGCGGGCCCGTTTCAGCCGGGCCACGGCGGGGGAGCGGTGCGCGCTCACGAGATCCCGCCGCCGATGAGGAATCCCGTACCCCGCACGGTCTCGATCACGCTCGGCTCCCCGAGCTTGCGGCGCAGCTTCGCCACCACCGCGTCCACCACATTCGAAGCGGGCTCGGCCATTTCGTCCCAGCAGCACTCGATGAGATCGGTGCGGGTCACCACGCTGCCGCGCCGGGTCGCCATGAGCTCGAGCACCGCGAACTCCTTGGGGGTGAGCATCAGCATGATGCCGGCGCGGGTGACCCGGCGGCGCATCAGGTCGATATCGATGTCCGCCACCGCGATTCGCGACGCGGTGGGCTGTTCGCGGCGGCGGCACAGCGCCCGCACCCGCATCACCAGTTCCGGCAGCGCGAAGGGTTTGGTCAGGTAGTCGTCGGCGCCGTGCTCGAAACCGGCCAGCCGATCGTCGAGCCCGTCGCGGCCGGTGAGCATGAGCGCGGGCACCGTGTGCCCGGCGCTGCGCGCCCCGGCGACCAGGTCCAGGCCGTCGCCGTCGGGCAGTCCGCGATCCACCACCAGGCAGTCGTAGCGATTGATGGCGATCTTGAAATCCGCGTCGGCGATGCTCTGGGCGAGGTCCACCGCGAACCCGGCCGAGCGCAACCCATCGGTCACCTCACGGCAGAGCTGGTGGTCGTCCTCTAGCACCAAAACACGCACAGAGGCAGAGAGTAGGGCATCTCGGACGCCTGCCCAACGGCTGCGGCGACCGGATAGGCGAAAAATGATCGGAAAATGATCCGACGGCAAACCGGCGCGCTACCACCGGCTTCCGACCCTCTCACGGAACCGCCCGCCAGGTCGAGGGCCGCAGGCAACCCGCTGTATCCTCAACGCGGTTGTTTCTGTCAGCGGCTACCGAGAGGGGGTGAGGTGCATGCGCGGCGAACCTCCCAGTCGAAGGCCGTGTGGCATCGCCCCCCGAATCCGTCCTTAACTTCGCTGGCGGCGGTGGGTGCGGTGCCCGCGGTGTGCCCCGGTGCCTCCCATCTACTCTTTTACTCGCCGTCCGGCCGAGGACTCCGCCATGACGCAGACCGACCTGCACCCTGTCGTCTCCGATGTGCGCCGCCCCGAAGGGGATTCGCTGTGCGACATCGTCGACCGCCGCCACCTCACCCCCGCCGTGGAGTGGCTCGACAACCACCCGCCGCACGTCATCGCCGAGCAGCTGGCCCGCATGGACGCGGTCACCGCCGGCATGGCCTTCCGGCTGCTCGACAAGGACCGCGCGCTGGCCGTTTTCGAGGAACTCGAGCCCGTCGACCAGCAGCAGATCCTGTCCGGCCTGCGCGATCAGAGCTTCCGGGACCTCGTCGAGGACATGGACCCCGATGACCGCGCCCGCATGCTGCGCGAGGCGCCGGCCAAGGTGGCCAAGAAGGTACTGGCGGGGCTCAGCCCGCGCGAGCGGCGGATGACCGCCACCCTGCTCGGCTACCCGGAGGGGTCGGTCGGGTTCTACATGACGCCGGAAGTCGTTGCGCTGCCGCGGAATCTGCCCGTCACCGAGGCGCTGCAGACCGTCCGGACCAAGGGCGGCACCGCCGAGACCGTCTACACGCTGCCGGTCGTGGACGCGGGCCGCCGCCTGATCGGGGTGGTCGAACTGCGTGATCTGGTGCTCGGCTCACCGGACGCCATGATCGCGGATCTGGTTGCGGCCGAACCGGTCTCGGTGCGCGCCACCGACTCGGCGGAGCGGGCGGCCCGGCTCATGCAGGGCGCCAACCTGATCAACCTGCCGGTGGTGGACAGCGAGGACCGCCTGGTGGGCCTGCTCACCATCGACGACGCCGTCGAGGTCATCGAGGCCGCCGACTCCGAGGACATGGCCCGGCAGGCCGGCACCACCCCGTGGTCCGGGCATTACATGGCGGCGGGCGTGTTCCAGCTGGCCCGCTACCGCGCCCTGTGGCTGATGCTGCTGCTGGTCGCCGCGACCCTGACCGTCACCGTCACCAACTTCTTCGAGCCGACCCTCGAGCAGGCCGCGCACCTGGCGCTGTTCATCCCCCTGCTCATCGGCTCCGGCGGCAATGCGGGCGCCCAGGCCGCGACCACCTGCGTGCGCGCGCTCGCGGTCGGCGAGGTCCGGGTCTCGGACCTGTTCGCCGTGATCTGGCGGGAATGCCGGGTCGGGCTGCTGCTGGGCTGCATGCTGGCCGCGGTCGGCATGGTGATCGGCACGCTGTTCGTGGGCGTGAAGATCGCCGTGGTGGTGGGCATCGCGCTGGTGATCATCTGCGCCTGGGCGGCGACCATCGGCGGAACCATGCCGCTGCTGGCCAAGAAACTGCGCATCGACCCGGCCGTCATCTCCGCGCCCATGGTGACCACGCTGGTGGACGCGACCGGGCTGGTCATCTACTTCACGACTGCGAAAGTGGTGCTGGGCATCTGATCGGCAAACCAGGGGCGGTTCGGACACGCCGACCCCGGGTCGCTGTGACGGATTGCACCGCTGTAATTTTCTGCAGTCGGTGGCGTGCTTGCCCATCCCCTTTTCGCATTCTCGCAGGACAGTGTGAGGACACGTGAAGACACAACTTCTTGTGCTGCATGGGGATGTCACCTACCAGTAGTAGTGTTCAGGGTAAGGGAATTCCGCAGGGTCCGGTGAGCTGAGAAGGGTGTGTGAGCGGGCGTGAAACTGATCGATCGGGTGCCGAGCATCGGGATGGAAGGGCAGAGCCATGTCGCCTGAGCAGCGTGTAACTAGGGTGATCGATCGGGTGACGGCGATCAACTGGAACCGCGTGCAGGACGAGAAGGATGCCGAGGTCTGGGATCGGCTCACCGGCAACTTCTGGTTGCCGGAAAAGGTCCCGGTCTCCAATGACATCCCGTCCTGGAACACGTTGACCGCCAATGAGAAGCAACTCACCATGCGGGTCTTCACCGGCCTCACCCTGCTCGACACCATCCAGGGCACGGTCGGCGCGGTCAGCCTCATCCCCGACGCGCTGACCCCGCACGAGGAGGCGGTGCTCACCAATATCGCCTTCATGGAGTCGGTGCACGCCAAGAGCTACAGCTCCATCTTCTCCACGCTGTGCTCCACCCGCGAGATCGACGAGGCCTTCCGCTGGTCCGAGGAGAACCGGAACCTGCAGCGCAAGGCCGAGATCGTGCTGGAGTACTACAACGGCGAGGACCCGCTCAAGCGCAAGGTCGCCTCCACCCTGCTGGAGTCGTTCCTCTTCTACTCCGGCTTCTACCTGCCCATGCACTGGTCCTCGCGGGCCAAGCTCACCAACACCGCCGACATGATCCGCCTGATCATTCGCGATGAGGCCGTGCACGGCTACTACATCGGCTACAAGTACCAGAAGGGCCTCGAACTGGTCTCCGAGGCCGAGCGCGAGGAGCTCAAGGCCTACACCTTCGAGCTGCTGTTCGAGCTGTACGAGAACGAGGTCGAGTACACCCAGGACCTCTACGACGAGGTCGGCCTCACCGAGGACGTCAAGAAGTTCCTGCGCTACAACGCCAACAAGGCCCTGATGAACCTCGGCTACGAGGGCCTGTTCCCCAAGGACGAGTGCGACGTCAATCCGGCCATCCTCTCGGCCCTCTCGCCCAACGCCGACGAGAACCACGACTTCTTCTCCGGCTCCGGCTCCAGCTACGTCATCGGCAAGGCCGTCAACACCGAAGACGAAGACTGGGAGTTCTGACAAGTCACGGCGCTCGACCCGATGACGCGGGGAAGTCGCCACCCGGCCGAGCACCGACCGCCAAGTTCACCAGCGAGATCGTGAACTTTTCGTGATCACGGGTGTTCCCCACAGGCAGACATGGCAAACGGCCCCGAGCAACGATTCGCTCGGGGCCGTTTGCTGACCGCAGCAACTGATTTCGCAACGTTCGGGGTAACTCGTCGGGTACGGCCAGAATCGGTTTGCTCCCCAACCGCCGGCACGCGTGCCCAACGGTTCACGGCTCTCGGCCGCGCGCTGAAGGTCCGGGGAGGCGGGAGCGCTCAGTCCGTGACGTATCCGTTGAGGTTGTTGCGGACGTCGTCGAGCAGGGCCCGGGCGGCGGTGATGCCGCTGCCGTGCCAGATGGTGTCGTCGACGGCGAACTCGCGGCGGTCGCTCACCGCGGCGAGCTGTTTCCAGTTGTCGCCCTTCATGATCGACTTGCCGTAGTCGAGGCCGTCCTTGCCGTCGAACATGAGGAAGATGAGGTCGCCCTCGATCCGGTTGCGGGCGTCCTGGCTGCTCAGGCTGGTCACGTCGAAGGAGTCCCCGCGCTGCGGCTGCGGCCGCTGCACGCCCGCGTCACCCAGCACCTGCGCGGCGAAGCTGTTGCCGCCCTGCACCTGAATGACATTGGGCTCGAAGCGGATCACCGACGCCTGGGTGAGGGCGGCATTGGCGGCGACGCCCGCGTCCTTGGCGGCCGTGCGGTAGTCGTCGAGCGCCTTGACCCCGGCGGTCTTGCGGTCCATGGCCTCCGCGAAACCGGTGAAGGTGGCCTGCCAGCCGTTCTCCGCACCGACCAGCACCGTCGGGGCGATGCCCTTCAGAGCGTCGTAGTGCGAGCTGTCGGAGGCCGGGCCGATGATCAGATCCGGCTTCAGCTCCGCGATCTTCGCCGGATCCGGGTTGCCCATCAGGCCGACCGAGGGAATATCGACGACGCCGGTGCCCAGGTAACCGGGCTGCGGCGCGGGACCGGCCAGCGTGGCCGCGCCGACCACGCGCTCCCACAGCCCCAGCGCGCAGGTGGCGTCCAAGGCGGACGTGGAGAGCACCACGATGCGCTTGGGGTCGGCCGGCACCTCCGAGGTGCCCGCGGCATGGGCGACGGTCTTCGTGCCCGCGGCCGAGTCCGGGCTGGACGGCAGCGGGCACGCCTTGGAGGTGTCGCGCTCGATCCCGACCACGCCCGCACCCGCGATATTCGTGGTGGTGCGCACGATCGAGGCGGAGTTGTCATCGGTCTTGCCGCATCCCGCGACCAGGCCCACCGTCAGCAGCGTGGCCGCCGAGACCAATCCCACACTGCGCAAATGCCGCAAAGATCGCCAATGGGGAGCGACCAGGGGGGAGAAGGTGGAGGCGAAGGTGTTTCGGGTGGAAGCGGACTCGCGCACCGGCATGCGGGGCAGCCTACAGCCGTGCCCGGCGACTCCCAATTACGACACAGAGTAGGACCCGGAGCGAGCGCTGTCGGCACACGGTTTACGATCTGTCACAGCGCAAGCCACCGTCGTTCGTCATATGCCGAACCGGACGCCGGAAGCAGCGTACGAACGATGGCATACCTGTGGAGGTTTCGTGACTGCCGTAGAACCGCGGCCGGCCAGCCTTGTGGAGGCGGCTCGGCCCTATCCTCAAAGGACGGGTCCGAAGGGATCGTTCATCTACAAGATGGTCACCACGACGGACCCGAAGGTTCTCGGCGTCATGTACCTGGTGACGGCCATGTCCTTCTTCATGGTCGGCGGCATCATGGCGCTGCTCATGCGCGCCGAGCTGGCCCGCCCGGGCATGCAGTTCCTGTCGCCGGAGCAGTTCAACCAGCTGTTCACCATGCACGGCACGATCATGCTGCTCTTCTACGCGACCGCGATCGTGTTCGGCTTCGCCAACATCATCCTGCCGCTGCAGATCGGCGCCCCTGACGTCGCCTTCCCGCGTCTGAACGCGTTCAGCTACTGGCTGTACCTGTTCGGCGGCACCATGGCGACCGCCGGCTTCATCACCCCCGGTGGCGCGGCCGACTTCGGCTGGACCGCCTACGCCCCGCTGTCGGACATCGTCCACTCCCCGGGCGTCGGCGGCGACCTGTGGATCCTGGGTCTGGCCGTCTCCGGTCTGGGCACCATCCTCGGTGGCGTCAACATGCTCACCACCGTGGTCTGCCTGCGCTGCCCGGGTATGACCATGTTCCGGATGCCGATCTTCACCTGGAACATCGCCGTCACCTCGGTGCTGGTGCTGCTGGCCTTCCCGCTGCTCACCGCGGCCCTGTTCGGCCTGGCCTACGACCGCCACCTGGGCGGCCACATCTACGACCCGGCCAATGGCGGCGTGCTGCTCTACCAGCACCTGTTCTGGTACTTCGGCCACCCCGAGGTGTACATCATCGCGCTGCCGTTCTTCGGCATCGTGTCGGAGATCTTCCCGGTCTTCAGCCGTAAGCCGATCTTCGGTTACACCACGCTGGTCTACGCGACGCTGGGTATCGCGGCGCTGTCCATCGCGGTGTGGGCGCACCACATGTACGCCACCGGTGCCGTTCTGCTGCCGTACTTCTCGTTCATGACCTTCCTCATCGCGGTGCCGACCGGTGTGAAGTTCTTCAACTGGATCGGCACCATGTGGCGCGGTCAGCTCACCTTCGAGACTCCGATGCTCTGGTCGGTCGGCTTCCTGGTGACCTTCCTCTTCGGTGGTCTGTCGGGTGTCATCCTGGCCTCGCCGCCGCTGGACTTCCACGTGTCCGACACCTACTTCGTGGTTGCGCACTTCCACTACGTGCTCTTCGGCACCATCGTGTTCGCCACCTTCGCGGGCATCTACTTCTGGTTCCCGAAGATGACCGGCCGCATGATGGACGAGCGCCTCGGCAAGTGGCACTTCTGGGCCACCTTCGTCGGCTTCCACACCACGTTCCTGGTGCAGCACTGGCTGGGCAACATGGGTATGCCGCGTCGCTACGCCGACTACCTGCCCTCGGACGGCTTCACCACCCTGAACACCATCTCCACGATCGGTGCCTTCATCCTGGGTTCGTCGATGCTGCCGTTCATCTGGAACGTCTTCAAGTCCTACCGCTACGGCGAGGTCGTGACCGTGGACGACCCGTGGGGCTACGGCAACTCCCTCGAATGGGCGACCTCCTGCCCGCCGCCGCGGCACAACTTCTACGAGCTGCCGCGCATCCGCTCCGAGCGACCCGCGTTCGAGCTGCACTACCCGCACATGGTCGAGCGCATGCGCGCCGAGGCCCATGTCGGCTGGGGCTCCAAGTCCCACACCGTCAAGGAGCTGGAGAAGATTTCCAGCTAGTCTCGGCACCTGAACACCAACGCGGCACCCGTCTGACGACGGGTGCCGCGTTGTTTGCAGGGCGACTCTCCCTATACAGGCCCACGATGCAACATTGGCTGATGGAGGATCCGGGAGCGATGTCGGAAACGGGACTGTCCACCGAGTGGTCGCGTGGGCTGGGGCTGCGGCTGCCGGTGGTGAACGCACCGATGGGCGGGGTCGCCGGTGGCAGGCTGGCGGCGGCGGTCGCGGCGGCGGGTGGCCTGGGCATGATCGGGATGGGGAGTGCGGGGTCGGCGGAGGCCCTCGAGCGGGAACTGCCGTACGTCGCCGACGCTGCCGGTCCCGTCGGGATCGGTCTGGTGGATTGGGTGACGGCCGCCCGTCCCGGGCTGTTCGAGCTCGCCCTCGCGGCCGCACCCGCGCTGCTGTCGGTGAGCTTCGGGTCCGACCTGTCGTGGGCCGACCGGGCTCGCGCCGCCGGAATCCGCACGGCGACACAGGTTTACACCGTCGACGATGCCCGGCGTGCGCGCGATGCCGGCATCGATGTCCTGGTGGCACGCGGTCTGGAGGGCGGTGGGCACGGCGCTCCCGAACTGGCGACGCTGCCGCTGCTGGAGGCCGTGCTCGACGCGGTGCCGGGTCCGGTGCTGGCCGCCGGCGGAATCGGGTCGGCGCGCGGGATCGCCGCGATGCTGGCCGCCGGAGCCTCGGGAGTGTGGCTGGGGACCGCCCTGGCCGCCTGTGCCGAATCGCTGCTGTCGCCGGGCGGCCGGCGGGCCCTGCTCGCGGCCGAGGACACCGACACCATCGTGACCCGGACCTTCGACGTCGGCATGGAACTGCCCTGGCCGCAGCGCTTTCCGGCCCGGGTGCTGCGCAACGACTTCACCGCGCGCTGGCACGACCACCTCGGCGAGCTGGCCGGTGACACCGCCGCGCGGTCCGAGCTGACCATCGCCAATGCCGCCGACGACCCGCGTATCGCCCCGGTCGACGCGGGCCAGGGCGTCGGCCTGGTCACCGCGGTGCGCCCGGTCGCCGACGTGCTGACCGAAATGTGTTCCGGCGCCGCACGCCTGCTCGGTCGCTGACGCACCGACTCTCGGTCGGCGGTCGCCCTGACCTCCGGCGGCCCGGTCGCTGACCTCGGGTGGCGTGATGCCCGCCACCGTCGGCGGCGGTCGGCGCTGTCTCGTTCGCGCCGACCTGACAGAATGAGCTGCCGCCGCATGCCGGGCGGGACAGGCAGTCGCATGGAACGGAGTTATCGAATTGAGTGCAAGCGCGGGGAGGCGGAGCGCTGACACGACGGTTCTGGTCACGGTCACCGGACCCGACAAGCCGGGCGTCACATCGGTACTGCTGGCCGCCCTGGCCAATAGCGCGGTCAGTCTGCTGGATGTGGAGCAGGTCGTGATTCGCGGCCGGCTCACCCTGGGCGTGCTGGTGTCGTGTCCCACCGATCCCGAAGCGCTGCAGGATCAGCTCGAGGACGCCATGGCCTCCATCGGCATGGATGTCGATGTGGAGATCGGCGCGAGCGCTGTCTCGGGTGCCAAGCTGTCCACCCACGCGGTCGTGGTGCTGGGTTCGCCGGTCACTGCCCGTGCCTTCAGCGCCATCGCGCGCAAGCTGGCCGCGCAGCGGGTGAACATCGACTCCATTCGCGGCATCGCCGACTATCCGGTCACCGGCCTGGAACTCATGGTCACCGTCCCCACCGCCGACGCGGACGCCGAGACCGAGCTGCGCACCGCGCTGGCCACGGTCGCCGCCAAGGAGAGCGTGGACGTCGCCGTCGAGAAGGCCGGCCTGGCGCGACGGGCCAAGCGGCTCATCGTCTTCGACGTGGACTCCACCCTGATCCAGGGCGAGGTCATCGAGATGCTGGCCGCGCACGCCGGTGTCGAGGAGGAGGTCCGCAGGGTCACCGAGGCGGCCATGCGCGGCGAGATCGACTTCTCCGAATCCCTGCGTCAGCGGGTGGCGACGCTGGCCGGGCTGGACGCCTCGGTCATCGACGAGGTCGCCGAGCGGATCGAGCTGACCCCCGGCGCCCGCACCACCATTCGCACCCTGCGCCGCCTGGGTTTCCGCTGCGGCGTGGTGTCCGGCGGTTTCCGTCAGGTCATCGAGCCGCTGGCGCACGAGCTGGAACTGGACTTCGTACAGGCCAACACCCTCGAGATCCGCGACGGCAAGCTGACCGGCGCGGTGGTCGGGGAGATCGTTGACCGGGAGGCGAAAGCCGTTGCGCTGCGCCGATTCGCGGCCGAGACCGGGGTGGCCATGGATCAGACCGTCGCGGTCGGCGACGGCGCCAATGACATCGACATGCTCAATGCCGCCGGGCTGGGCATCGCGTTCAATGCCAAGCCCGCGCTGCGCGAGGTCGCCGACGCGGCGCTGTCGCATCCGTTCCTGGACGCGGTGCTGTTCATCCTGGGCGTCACCCGCGACGAGGTCGAGGCGGCCGATGCCCGCGACGGCGGCATCCGCCGGGTGCCGCTGCCGCGCTGAGGCGCTCGGCTGAGACCCGCAACGCGTCCAATTCGGTTGCGGCACTCGCAGCTCCGCTCTCGGTACCGTGGTCGGGGAGTCCGGTCACGATCGAAGGAGAGTCCGTGCGCGTGCGTATGCCGCTGGCAGTGGTGATGGCCGCGCTGGCGCTGGCCGGCTGCGGCAATTCGACCTCGTCCGAGCACGAGCCGGTGCGCGTCGGCGCCGACTCCGACGGCAAGGACGTGAGTCTCGCGGTCGGTCAGGGACTGATCGTCACCCTCGAGGCCAACCCGACCACCGGATACGCCTGGATGCTGGGCGGTCTGGATCAGAACGTGGTGAAGCAGAACGGCTCGCCGGAATACGAACAGGACCCGAATCCGGACGGCAAGGTCGGGGTCGGCGGCACATCGGTGTCGAATTTCGTGGCGGTCGCGGCGGGTTCCACCCGATTGAGCCTGGAATACAAGCGAGCCTGGGAACCGGGTGTGGAGCCGGCCAAGAGCTTCACCCTGAACCTGACGGTTCATTAGCCCGAACAGTTGTGTAGGAGTGGTTGTGTCGAGCGTCGGATCCACCATCGATGCCGGTTTCGTGGCCAGGCACGCGGAATTGGCGCGGGGGTATGGCGGCGGAGGCGATCCGGCGGACCCGGCGCTGGTACAGGCCATGCAGATGGTGCTGCACATTCCGAAGAACGATCCACCGGCGCGCAGCGCACTTCTGGCAGCCGCCGCCTCGGCGGTGGTGGCGCTGTGCCTCGATGAGCGGGTCGGGCCCGATGGGGCGTGGGAGGAGCGCTATCTGACCTGGAAACGCTCGCGTATTCGCAAGGTGGCGCGGCGGGCGCGCGGGGCGCAGTGGCTGGCGGCGCAGGAAGTCGACGGTGTCACAGTCGATTTCGCGGGTGCGCAGGCGCGGGCGCTGGTGCCGGGACCGGTCGGCGAGGTGGATCCGCGCATCCGGCGCCTCCAGATCAGCGGCACCGAGCTGCCCGTCGAGGAGGAGATCGCAATCGATCCGGAATCTCCGGTGCTATGGGTGAACGCGGAACTGGGTATGACTGTAGGGAAGGCCGCGGCGCAGGTAGGGCATGCCAGTATGTTGCTGGCAGGCGCTCTGCCGGTGCAGCGGGCGTATGCGTGGGCCGCACAGGGATTCCGGTGCACCGTCGCGGAGGCCGATCCGGGCCGCTGGGCGGAGTTGCAGCGGGGGGTGGCCGAGGGCAGCGCGGTGGCGGTGCGCGATGCCGGTTTCACCGAGGTGGCACCGGGGTCGACGACCGTGATCGCGGTGGCGTAGTGCGGATGTCGCACTAGCGAAACCGGATGGTCGGCGCACTGACCTATATGGGCAGTGCATATCGACTTCCCGGGACGGGTCGGCAAGGATCGATTCACGTTTCCTCGAAAGGAAACCACCGAAATGACAACACTGCTGGTTGTTCTCATCGTGTGGGCGGCGCTCTCGGTCCCGGCGGCACTCATTCTGGCGCGCATGTTCCGGTCCACCCGGGCGGATGCGCGGGACCGCGGGTTGGCGGGCCCGGAGCGCGAACCATCGGAATTCGATGGTGGCGCACACGAAATCGCTTATCGCCATCGCAATTCCGGAGAGGACACGCACCGAGTTTTCCCACCACGTTGACGAGCGTCCAGGGCGGTGGGCCAAGATGGACCCCGTGCCGCAACCGGATCCCGATCTGCTCATCGATTTCAGCGACGTCACCGTCCGACGTTCCGGACATACCCTGGTCGGTCCGGTCACCTGGCAGGTGGAACTGGACGAGCGCTGGGTCGTGCTCGGCCCCAACGGCGCCGGCAAGACCTCGCTGCTGCGCATGGCCGCCGCCGAGATGCACCCCACCTCCGGGGTCGCCAACCTGCTCGGCGAGACCCTGGGCCGGGTCGACATCAACGAGCTCCGCCCGCGCATCGGCCTGTCCTCGGCCGCCATCGCCAGCCGGGTGCCGCTCGACGAGAAGGTCGCCGACCTGGTGGTCTCGGCCGGGTACGCGGTGATGGGCCGCTGGCGGGAGAACTACGACGACATGGACACCGACCGGGCCGTCGACATTCTGGAAAGCCTGGGCGCGGAACACCTTTCCGATCGCGCCTACGGGACGCTGTCGGAGGGGGAGCGCAAGCGGGTGCTCATCGCCCGGGCGCTCATGACCGATCCGGAACTGCTGCTGCTCGACGAACCGGCCGCCGGACTGGATCTGGGCGGGCGTGAGGAGCTGGTCGAGCGGCTCGGCGATCTGGCCGCCGATCCGGATGCGCCAGCCACCGTGCTGGTCACCCACCACGTGGAGGAGATTCCGCCGGGCTTCACCCACGGCATGCTCCTCAATGAGGGCAGTGTGGTCGCGCAGGGTCTGCTCACCGATGTGCTGACCTCCGAGAACCTGAGTGACGCGTTCCGCCAGTCGATTCAGCTGGACCGTATCGAGGGGCGCTACTTCGCGCGCCGCAGCCAGCGCTTCGGGCGGCACCGCAACCGCTGAAAGCTGCCTCCCGCAACCTGTCTCGCGAACCGCGGCGCGCTGCGATTGCATCCGCCGCCACCGCCGGGCAAACTGTCCGCAACTGTCGCGGATGGAGGGAGCTGGCTGTGGGCCGGAGCATCGGCGCCATCACGATTCTGGCCATCGCGGTCGTCGCCACCGGCTGCGTGGCCGATCCACCGGCCGCCCAGCGGGTTTCGAATTCGCACGCCGCGGAGACCCTGGGCCGGGCCACGGTCCCGTCGGACCTGAACGGTAGAACGGTGCAGCTCAGCTATGAGAGCGGCGCGGGCGGAACCATTGTCTTCTCGGCGGACGGGCGCACCCTGACCTCTATCGCCGCCGACACCGGGCACCGGTCGAGCACGCCGGTCGCGGTCGCGCCCATTGCGGCCGGCATCTTCCTGGTTACCTGGACCGACGACACCGGCGCGGTGATCAGTCAGGTGCAGGACTATCGCACCGGCAAGGTGGAGGGCACCTGGACCCGGCGCGATGACGCCGATCGGGCCGTCATCGAAACCCGCACCGGATCAGTTCGTGTGACCGACTGACCATCAGTCCGTGTGACCGAGTGACCGGCGAACCCGCAGCGCGTGGTATCGCTTAGCCGGGGCAACGGTTATGGTGCGAAAGGTGAGCGAAGCAATGGCCCAGTCCGAATCCCAGCCCGCGGCCGCGCCCGTCAAGGACGCGTCCACGGTCATGCTGGTGCGCGACGGTGCGCACGGGCCCGAGGTGTTCCTGCAGCGTCGAGTGGGTGGCATGGCCTTCGCGGCCGGCATGACCGTCTTCCCCGGCGGCGGCGTCGACCCGTCCGACGCGTCCATCGCGCTGGACTGGGCCGGACCCGAACCCGCCTGGTGGGCCGAGCGATTCGGCATCGACGCCGGCCGGGCCCAGGCGCTGGTCTGCGCGGCGGTGCGCGAGACCTTCGAGGAGTGCGGGGTGCTGCTGGCGGGACCGACCGCCGACAGCGTCGTCAGCGACACCGCGGTCTACGCCGAAGCGCGCGGGCAGCTGGAACGCCGCGAGCTGTCGTTCGCCGAATTCCTCACCCGCGAGCACCTGGTGCTGCGCGCCGACCTGCTGCGCCCGTGGGACAACTGGATCACCCCGGTGATCGAGCCGCGCCGCTACGACACCCGCTTCTTCGTCGCGGTGCTGCCGGAGGGGCAGCTCGCCGACGGCGCCACCTCCGAGGCCGAGGTGGTCGCCTGGTGCACCCCCGCCGAGGCCATCGGCCGCTGGCGCGAGGGCGTGGACGTGCTGCTGCCGCCGACCTGGACCCAGCTCGCGGCGCTGAACGAATTCGCCTCCACCGCCGAGATTCTCGCGGCCGGCCGGGACATCACCCCGATCATGCCGGTGTACGACCCGTCGGGCGGCGGTCCGGCGCTGGCGTTCCCGCACGCCGACCGCTACTTCGCCGAGCTGCCCGACAATTCGCGTATCCGCGGTTCGCAGCGACCCGAGTAGTGCCTGCCCGGGCGGAGCGTCCCGGTGCCCGGGGTCCGAAGTAGGGTGATCGGCTGTGGCCGAATTCGTGACCGTGGACCGGGGTGTGGCGGAGCATGTCGCCGTGCTCCGCATCGCACGCCCGCCGATGAATCTGATCGATCTCCAGGTGGCGCTGGAGGTGGCGGCGGCCGCCGAGGAGATCGCGGCCGACGCGTCGATCGCGGCCGTGGTGGTCTACGGCGACGAGCGGGTGTTCTCCGCCGGTGACGAACTGGCCGAACTGGCCCGGCTCACCCCCGAGCAGGCGCAGGCCATGGCCGGCGACTTCCAGTCGGCGCTGGGCTGCCTGGCCCGGCTGCCGCAGCCGACCGTGGCCGCCATCAGCGGATACGCCCTCGGCGCGGGGCTGGAGCTGGCCCTGGCCGCGGACCGCCGCGTCATCGGCGACAACGTGAAGCTGGGCCTGCCGCAGATCAAGGCCGGGCTGATTCCGCTGGCCGGTATCCGCCGGTTGAGCCTGCTGATCGGCCCCTCGCACGCCAAGGATCTGGTGTACAGCGGCCGGTTCGTGGATCCGGAGGAGGCCGCGGCGCTCGGGCTGGTCGACGAGGTGGTCGCGCCCGACGACGTGTTCGCCGCCGCCCTGCGGTGGGCGAAGCAGTTCACCGACGGTCCGCGCGCGGCCCTGGCCGCTGCCAAGCGGGTGTTCGAGGCGGGCACGCACGGCCATGATCGGGCGCGTCGCGAGTGGGCGGATCTGTTCGGCACCGAAGATCAGCAGGTTGGAACACGTTCTTATTTGGTCGACGGTCCGGATGCGGCCCGGTTCACCGGCCGTTAAGCAGCCCGATAACACCGTTCACCGGGGTATTCATTAGGCTGCCCTGCATGACAGTTGGTCCTGAAGACCCCGCGCCGAACCCGCACGCCACCGAGGCGGAGGTCCAGGCCGCGTATAGCGACAACAAGCTCGCCCAGGTCCTGTATCACGACTGGGAAGCCGAGACCTACGACGACAAGTGGTCCATCTCCTACGACGAACGCTGCATCGAGTACGCGCGCGGCCGCTTCGACGCCGTCGCCCCGAGCGCCGAGCTGCCCTACGACCGGGCCCTCGAACTCGGCTGCGGCACCGGCTTCTTCCTGCTGAACCTGATGCAGGCGGGCGTCGCCAAGCGCGGGTCGGTCACCGATCTGTCCCCGGGCATGGTCAAGGTCGCCACCCGCAACGGCCAGAACCTGGGCCTGGACGTGGACGGCCGGGTCGCCGACGCCGAGACCATCCCCTACGAGGACGACACCTTCGACCTCGTCGTGGGCCACGCCGTGCTGCACCACATCCCGGATGTGGAGCTGGCGCTCAAGGAGTGCCTGCGCGTGCTGAAGCCGGGCGGCCGGTTCGTGTTCGCGGGTGAGCCGACCACCATCGGCAACCTCTACGCCCGCAAGCTGGGCCAGGTCACCTGGAAGATCACCACCGAGATCACCAAGCTGCCGTTCCTCAGCGACTGGCGCCGTCCGCAGGAGGAGCTCGACGAGTCCTCCCGCGCCGCCGCCCTCGAGGCCGTCGTCGACCTGCACACCTTCGACCCGTCCGACCTCGAGCGCATGGCCCGCGGCGCCGGCGCCGTCGAGGTGCAGGCCAAGACCGAGGAATTCGCCGCCGCCCTGTGGGGCTGGCCGGTGCGCACCTTCGAGGCCGCCGTCCCGGACGAGAAGCTGACCTGGCGCTACCGCATGGCCCAGTACAAGGCGTGGCTGGCGTTCTCGGCCCTCGACGAGAAGGTGCTGCGCCACGTGGTGCCCCGCCAGTTCTTCTACAACGCCATGATCACCGGCGTGAAGCCCGGCGCCTCCGCCAAGTAGGCCGGTCCACGAATCCCCGTGGGCTACGCTTTCTCTCGCGCTGACATCGCCTACCTCGCCAGTCCGGCCGGCGCGGCCGCCCTGGCCGAGGTAGGCGATTTCGCGCTCACCCCCGCCTCGCTCCTGAAGGACCTCGAGCGCCTCCGCCGTGACCACGGCGACCACGCCCCCGCCCTCGTGGAAACGGTCCGCCTGCGCCGCCGCGCGACAGCCAAACTCGACGGCGTGGGAGAGTGGCTCTTCACCGACGACGCCCTCCAGCAGGCCACCCCGTCGGCTGTAGCTCGCCACCGCGCACAGCGCTTGGCCGGCCGTACGGTCCACGATGTCACCTGCTCCATCGGCGCGGAATTGGCCGCCCTGGCCGAGGTCTGCCCCGCCGTGATCGGCAGCGACCTCGACGACGTACGTCTCGCGATGGCTCGGCACAATCTCGGTGTGCCGCTGGTGAATTCCCGCTCGGACGGCGATGCGATCCACCCCGGGGAGGCAAGCGTCGCTGGGCAGGGACGTGGCGCCTCGTCGACGATCGGCAGCGTATCCGCTGCGGCGCTCGCCGGGGCGGAGGCGCGAAATGTGGTGCTGGTCAAGGCGGATGCGCTGGTGCCGTGCAGTACCGCTGAGGTCGTGATCGCCGATCCGGCGCGGCGGGCGGATGGGCGGCGGACGCATGATCCGGCGAAGCTGCAGCCGCCGTTGCCGGATCTGCTGGCGGCGTATGCCGGGCGGCTGCTGGCCGTGAAGTGTGCTCCCGGACTGGATTTCGACAAGCTCGGGTGGGCGGGGGAGATCGAAGTCGTCTCGCTCGACGGGGCGGTGCGGGAAGCCTGTCTGTGGTCACCGGGTTTGGCGGAGCCGGGTGTGACCCGTCGTGCGACGGTGCTCTCGTCGACTGCCGCGCCCTGGACACTCACCGATGCCGACCCGGACGATATCCCCGAGCGTGAGCCGGGGGAGTGGATCATCGACCCGGACGGGGCGGTCGTCCGTGCGGGGCTGGTGCGGCACTACGCCGCGAAACACGGACTGTGGCAGCTGGATCCGCGCATCGCGTACCTGACCGGTGACCGGGTTCCGGAGGGTGTGCGGGGGTTCCGGGTGCTCGATCGGATGGAATTCCGGGAGAAGCCGCTACGGGCCGAGTTGCATCGTCGCGACTGCGGTCCGTTGGAGATCCTCGCGCGGGGCGTCGATATCGACCCGGATGCGCTCCGTGCCCGGCTCAAACCACGAGGCTCCCAGCCACATACGCTGGTCGTCACCCGGATCGGCCGGGCGGCAACGGTTTTCCTCTGCGCCACGCCCTGACGCGGCGTCTCCGCCCCGGTAGCTCGCGCTGTTTCAGCCCTGATAGCTGACGTGGGTGGGCCGCATGACGAGGACGACGCGGTGCGGATGGTCGCCGACCGGCTTGTCGTAGGCCAGGCCGTACCGCTGCGCCAGGACGTCGAAGAACTCGCCCTCGGGGTCGGCGTCGATGCGCTCGATGACGCCGCGCACCTCGAGGTAGCGGTAGGGAGCCTCGGGATCGTTGATGCTCACCGCCACGTGCGGGTCGCGAGACGTATTGCGGTGCTTGGCGCGAGTCGTGGTCGTGGTGAAGCGCAGGAACTCGCCGTCCCAGATCTGCCAGACCGGGGTGACCTGCGGGGTGCCGTCCGGATTCAGGGTGGCCAGGTGCGCGAACAGCGGGCGGGTCAGCAGGTCGGTGTACTTCTCGGGAATGACGGGGTGGGTCACGGTGTGCTCCTTCAGAGTTGGGAGATCTCGACGATGCGGAAGCCGGCGGGGACGCCGTCGCCGTAGGGGCCGTTCTTGTCGAACTGGGAGACCGTGACCAGGGCGTGGCCGCCGGTGTGCACGATCGAGGTGGGGATGTCGAGCGCGGGGTCGGTGACGCGGTGCTGCAGTTCGGCTTTCGCGCCGTCGTCGCCGAGCCGCCAGCGGGACACGGCGTTCCCCTTGTTGTGCACCACCCACAGGGTGTCGCCGCGCAGTTCCAGGCCGTCGCCGTCGAGCGCGTCGCCGCCGGTGCGCTCGATCCGTTGCACGGTCGGCTGCGGTCCGGTCGAGACCCGGTAGAGGTCGCCGTTGGTCATGTCGACCACGATCAGATACCGGCCCGCGTCGTCGGCGGCAATGCCGTTGAGGGTCATGGGATTCCGCGCGGCCGGGTGCTCGGCCGCGCCGAGGTCGAGGTAGACCCGCAGTTCGCCGCCGTGCCCGTCGTGCGCGAGCGCGTCGGCGAGCTGGTCCGGTCCGATGCGGTAGACCACGTTCCGCACGCTGTCGGTGACGTAGACGCTGCCGTCCGGGGTGATGGCCAGATCGTTGACGAACGGCTGCCCGGCGGCCGGGACGTCGAAGCGGGCGAGCAGGGCGCGAGTCCCGGTGTCGTACACCGTGATTCCCGCCGTGTGGTCGATCACCCAGAGCCGCCCGGCGGCATCGACCTTCACGCCGTTGGCGGTGCGGCGTCCGTCCGCGCCCGCGGCCAGGAAGGTCTCGGCCGCGGTCGTGCCCGGCGTGGCCCGGTAGATCGCGCCGGTGAGGAACGAGCTCGCGTACACGTCGCCGGTACGCGGATCGACGGTGATGCTCTCCGGATACGCGCGCTCGGGCAGGTCGTACGCGGTGGTGATGCGGTCGGGCGCCGGTGCGTTGGGGTCGGGCGCGGCGCCCGGCGTCGCCGCGTCGCCGGTGCTGCACGCCGCCGACGCCAGCAGCAGCGCCGCCGTCACCGCGGGCGCGGCCCAGCGGTGAATCGGGTGGGACATGGTTCGTGCC
Organism: Nocardia sp. NPDC004711; assembly: GCF_053601595.1. Classification (NCBI taxonomy): domain Bacteria; kingdom Bacillati; phylum Actinomycetota; class Actinomycetes; order Mycobacteriales; family Nocardiaceae; genus Nocardia; species Nocardia sp. NPDC004711. Next base: position 231,709 of record NZ_JBSGCB010000003.1, read on the forward strand.
TTTCGATCCCGGTGGATAGAGATGACATCTGAGTGCGAGAGCGAAGATAGATTAGAACTCTAATGATCGTCAAGGTTCGAACAACTGCATGAGCTATCATGCCGGGGTGACGTCGATGCCGGTCGAAGAACGCCTGGGGACCTTCATCAAGCGCGCCGAGCAGGCGCTGATGGGTGCGAAGAACGCCGCCCTCAAGCCCGCGGGCGTGACGATTCCGCAGTACGCGGCCCTCTACGTGCTGAGTGAGAACCCGGGCATTTCGGCGGCCGAGCTGGCCCGGCGCTGCGGCGTCACGCCGCCCACCATGAACACGGTGCTCACCAATCTGCGCGAGCGCGGCCTCATCGAGCGCACGCCGCACGCCTGGCACCGCAATGTGCTCGAGACCCGGCTCACCGAGGAGGGCCGCGCCGTCATGCACGCCGCCGACCAGCGGGCGGTCCCGGTCGAACGCGCGCTGGCCGCGGAGTTCACCGATGCCGAGCGCGAGGCGCTCATGTCCATGCTCGAGCGTGCGGCCACCCTGCTCGATTCGGTGCGGCCGGACTGATCGCTAACGGTCGGTGACGGCGCCGAAGTCGGCGACGAATCTGGTGAGCAGCCGGGCGAATTCGGTGCGGTCGCGCTCGCCCCAGGCCGCGGTCGCCTCGGCGAAGACGGCCTGGCGGTTGGCGTGGGCGCGGTTCAGCGCGGTCTGCGCGGCGGGCGTCAGGTGCAGGTGGATGCGGCGCGCGTCGTGCTGGTCGGCGCGACGTTCCAGCAGGCCCTCGGTGACCGCGCGCGCCACCAGGCGGCTGGCGCGGGGCTGATCCACGCCCAGCACGGTCGCGATGTCGGTGACGGTGGCCTCCCCGTCGCGCGCCTCGACCGCGTCGAGCACGCCGAAGAGGGTCGGATCGACGGCCGGTCCGCCGCCGCGGGCCGCGAATCTATTGAGTGCACGCCGGGTCTGGCTGCGCCGGATGGCCACCATGGCGCGCTCGATGGCGACGATCGCGGGGTCGTTGTCCTTCACCCTTGCCATCGTACAATTACTTGCTAAAGTACATATATATGTAATGTGACAACTGAATGGATAATGCCATGACCGACACCCCGAAGCCGATCGGCTACTGGTTCAAGCACATCGACAAGACCCTCGAGGAAAACTTCGCCGCCCTGCTCGCCACCGAGGGCCTGCTGCGCCGCCACTGGCAGATCATGCACACCCTCTCCGGTGGCGCACTCGACGCGACCGGGATCGATGTAGCCCTCTCGCCGTTCCTGAACGCCCAGGACCCCACGGCCGCACCATATGTCGGCACACTGCTCGACCGCGGCTGGGTCGTTCGCGATGCCGCGGGTGCATACGCCCTCACCCTCGAGGGCATCGGCGCGCACGCGAAACTGCTGGAGCGCATCGGGATTCAACGCACGGCGGCGACCGAGGGCCTCAGCGCCGACGATTACCGCACGCTGCTCGATCTGCTGCAGCGCGTCGCGGCGAATGTCGACGCGTTCGCGCTGACCCTGCGGTAGCCCGCGCCCGTCACGGGTGCGGCGGCACCCGCTCGACCCGGGTCCAGCCCTTCCGGCCCCGCTCTGCCAGGATCGCCATGAGCCGTCCGGCGACCGGTGAGGTCTCGCGCATGGTCGTGTCCAGCAGGTCGACGAATTGATCGTCCATCACATCGGTGAACTTGCCGCCGACCCTGCCGGTATCCACCTCGCCCGCTGCCATGGCTTCTCGGGTTCGAAGCGTCGTCACTTCTCGGGTTTGAAGACGAACAGCTCGCCGATGCGGGTGGTCACCACGACCTCGCCCTGATCGCCCACGGCGGTGGCCACGGTCGTGCCCTCCGCGCCGGGCAGCTCGTTCGACTGCACCGTGGCGCCGGTCTTCGTGTCGAAGGTGACCAGCGTCAGTTTGTCGCCGATCGGCGCGACCGTGTACCCGGTCCCGCCCGCCGTCTGCACCGGCCGCCCACGCAGCTCCAGATCCTTACGCTCCCAGGCGATCTCGGCGCTGCTCCCCCTGTCGCGCAGCGCGACCAGATGCCCCTCGTCGCCGGCGGGGACCAGCAGCCCGTCGGCCACCGAGATGCCGCCGCGCGCCGGGAAACCCAGATCCTGCACCCATTTGGCGTGCCCGGTGGCGGCGTCCACGGCCATCAGCCGGTTGGTGTTGTCGCCGACGTACACCGTGGACCCGTCGGCCGACAGCGCCGGGCTGGTGGCGCTGCCCTCTTCGAGCAGCTGCGCGGTCCAGTCGACGTGAACGTCCTTGCCGCCGTAGGTGAGTGCGATCAGTGCGGCCGCCTTGTCGCCCGGCTTCCACACCGTCGCGTAGAAGCGCCCCGACTTCTGGTCCACCGCCGACACATTCGCGATCGGGCACTGCGGCCCGCCGGTCGCGCAGTCCTCCAGGCCCTGCCGGTCCGGCGGCCGGCTCAGTGACGGGTTGCTGAGGAAGTCGGGCTCGCCGAGCAGCTGGAAGGTGGACACCTGCCGATCGCCGGTCTGCCGGCTGAGCACGTCCACCTGCCCGGACTGGGTCACCGACAGGACATTTCCGTCACCGGTGAACTGCACCGACACCGGTGTCCCGGCGGCCTGGGTGCGCCAGCGCGGCTGCCCGAGATTGTTGAAGGAGTTCACCGCGCCGTCGTCGCCGACGTACACATTGCCGACGCCGTCCACCGCGGAGCCGCCGTCGACGGCGCTGGGACCCATCGGATTGCAGAACCGCTTGCGCCCGGTCGGCATCTGGAACGAGGCAATATTGCAGGCATTGGCGCGGGTCGTGACGTACAGCTGCCCGTCGCCGCCGATGGTCACCGGCTGCGCGACCGGACCGCCCACGGGCCGAGACCAATTCAGCGCCAGCTTCCGCGACCCGGTGACCGGACTCGACCCGCTGTTGTGGGCGTCGCGGAAGGCCAGCGGCCACCCCTTGCCCGGGCCTACGCCGATATCGTCGACCTTGGTGCTGCCGTACGCGCACGCGGTCAGCGTGAACAGCCCGGCGCTCGCCAGGGCCAGCACCTTCGCCCCGGTGCGGGTGCGTCGTTCACGTCCGGTCCGCCGCCTGCCGTTTCGCACCTGCTGGTGTCCCTTCTGCCAGTACGGAAGTCTGTAGTTTCTCGCCGGGCCGCTACAGCCGGAGCACAGCCTACTTTCACGCCCTGTGAGGGGGGCGGATACCCTCGTTGAAACGACCGGTGAACACAGGGAGTAGTTCGTGACGAGCATGTGGGGCGCACCGTTGCGCTCGCGTTGGCGGGGGTCGCGCCGCCGTGATCCGGAGCAGGCGCGTTTCCTCACCCCTGCGTCCCTCAAGTGGGTTCTCGCCAATCGCGCCTACACGCCCTGGTATCTGGTGCGCTACTACCGGCTGTTCAAGTTCAAGATGGCCAATCCGCACGTGGTGTTGCGCGGCATGGTCTTCCTGGGCCGCAGGGTCGAAATCCACGCCACCCCGGAACTGGGCCGGCTGGAGATCGGCCGCTGGGTGCACATCGGCGACGGGAATGCCATTCGCTGCCACGAGGGTTCGCTGCGCATCGGCGACAAGGTGGTGTTCGGCAAGGACAATGTCGTCAACACCTACCTCGATATCGAGATCGGCGAATCCACCCTGGTCGCCGACTGGTGCTACATCTGCGACTTCGACCATGTCACCGACGACATCAACCTGCCCATCAAGGACCAGGGCATCGTGAAGTCCCCGGTGCGCATCGGCCCCGACACCTGGATCGCCGCCAAGGTCACCGTGCTGCGCTCGACCCGGGTCGGCCGCGGCTGCGTGCTCGGCGCCCACGCCGTGGTCAAGGGCGACGTCCCCGACTACTCCATCGCCGTCGGCGCCCCCGCCAAGGTGGTCAAGAACCGCAAGGACGCCTGGGACTCCGCCGCCGAGAAGCGCGCCGCCCACCTGGCCGCCCTCGCCGATATCGAACGCAAGAAGAGCGGCGCCACCGCGTCCTGACAAATCACCGCCTGATAGATCAGCGCACCGAGGCCGGGCCGCGATGCCCGGCCTTTGTCATGCCCGCCCGGTACGTTCAGGCGCATGCACCGCTACGCCGCCTTTCTGCGCGGGATCATGCCCACCAACCCCAATATGCGCAGTGAGAAGCTGCGCGGCGTCTTCGAGGGCCTCGGCTTCGAGAAGGTGAGCACCCTGCTCACCAGCGGCAATGTCGTCTTCCGTTCCGACGACTCGGATGTCGCGGCCCTGGAAGCCAAGATCCAGCAGGCCCTCAACTCCGAACTGGGCATTCCCGGCGGCACCCTGATCCGGACCCACGCCCAGCTCCAGGCCCTCGTCGACTCCGACCCCTTCGCCGGCCTCACCCACGGCCGCGAGACCTACCTGACGGTCACCTTCGTCCGCGACATCCCGAAGTCCCTGCCCGAATTCCCCGAGGGCGAATCCACCGTCCGCCTCGTCCGCTTCGACAAGCCCTGCCGCGCCCTGCTCTCGGTCATCGACAACACCGACCCCAGCACCACGAGTTTCATGGCCGTCGTCGGGAAGGCCTACGGCAAGGACATCACCACCCGGACCTTCCTGACGGTCCAGAAGGCCCTCAAAAAGATGGACGCCTAAGGCATTTCGTTCTGCGGGCCGTCGTGGGGCGCGATACCGTGGGCCGGTGACTCCCGGATTTCGAGCTGTGCTGACCGGTGTGGCGTCCGTCGCGCTGGTGGGATCGCTCGCCGCGAATGCTCATGCGACGCCGTCCAGCGGCATCAGCGCGGTGATCCTCTCGCAGACCACCATCGGCGGTATGGACTACATTCTGCGCGAAATCACCGTGGCGCCAGGCGGTTCCACCGGGTGGCATTACCACGATGGGACGTTGTACGCGCTGGTGCGGCAGGGGGAGCTGAGCCATTACGGGTCGGACTGCGCGGTGGATCAGACCGGCGGGCCGGGTACCACGTTCGTGGAGCGGGCCGGGGCGGGGAATGTGCATCTCGAGCGGAATCTGGGCACCGAGCCACAGATCCTCGATGTGCTCTACGTCCTGCCCGCGGGCAGTCCACTGTCCGAGGATGCGCCGAATCCGGGCTGCCCGTTCGACTGACCCGCTGCCGGGGGCGAGCGTCCGCTGACCCCGAATTAGAACTCGTTCCAATTCGGGGCGCAGGGATGTCCCAGGTGAATTCGAGCCGAGGGGCTCAGTACGGCTGGTTCGGGTCGCGTTCGGGGAGCGGGCGTTCCGCGATCACTGGACGGCCCAGCGGTGTCCGGACCCGGCGCTTGGCCGACTGGTAGACCAGGGCGGTCTCCTGGGCGACCACGTCCCAGGCGAAGTCGGCGGTCAGCCGCTCGCGAGCGGACCAGGCGCGATCCTGGGCGGCGGCGGGGTCGTCCAGCACCGAGATCACCGCGTCCGCAACGCCGTTCACGTCGGCCGGTTCGAACGAGGCGCCGGTGACGCCGTCGGTGACCAGGTCGCCGAGCCCACCGGCGGTGGAGGTGACCAGCGGGGTGCCCGCGGCTGCCGCCTCCAGTGCGACGATGCCGAAGGGCTCGTAGCGGCTGGGCAGCACGATGGCATCGGCGCTGTGCAGCCAGCCGAGCAGATCGGTGTGGTCGAGCTTGCCGACGAAGTTGACCGCCCGCGCCACCCGGTGCGCGCGGGCCCGCTCACGCAGCCAATCGAATTGGGTGCCGATACCGGCCACCGTCAGGGTCGTGCCCGGGTGCGCCTTGCGGATGCGCGGCAGCGCGGCAATCGCGTCCTGGATGCCCTTCTCGTATTCCAGCCGGCCCACGTACAGCAGCCGCGGCGGACCGGAGCGGGGCGCGCGCTCACGGAAGGTCCACGCGCCCACGTCGATACCGTTGCGGATCACCGTCATCGGCACCCGTTCGGCGCCGTAGAGCCGGTGCACCTCGTCCTTCATGGACTCCGAACAGGTGATGAGCGCGTCGGATTCGTGCGCCAGCCACCACTCCACCGAGTGCACCTGCCGATTCACCCGTCCCGACACCCAGCCGCTGTGCCGGCCCGCCTCGGTCGCGTGAATGGTGGAAACCAGTGGCACGTCGTAATACTCGGCCAGCGTGATGGCCGGGTGCGCGACCAGCCAGTCGTGCGCGTGCACCACGTCCGGTGTCCAGCCCTCGCCGATGCCGGGTTTGTTCAGCGCGATGCCGGCCCGCACCATGGCGTGGCCCATGGCCAGCGTCCAGGCCAGCATGTCCTCGCCGAAATCGAAGGCCGGCGGATCCTCGGCGACCGCCACCACCAGCACGCCCTCCTCGATGAAGGAGTGCGTCGGGTGGGTGGTGGCGTCGGTGCCCATCGGACGGCGCGCCAGCACGACGACTTCGTGCCCGGCGGCGGCCAGTTCGACGGCAAGGTGATGCACGTGGCGGCCCAGCCCACCGACTACGACGGGTGGGTACTCCCACGACACCATCAAGATCTTCATGCGGGTCCTTCTGAAGCGGGGCCGAGCCTGCGCGCATCGAGCGCGGGGAAGAGTCCGTCGGCCGCGTACCATCCTGCCGCCAACTGCCCCGCTTTGGCGAGTTGCCCGGCCGCCACCGCCGCGGCGATCTCGCGCACGGCGTGGGCGTGTTCGTGGGCGCGGTCACGCGCGTATCCGGCCGCGGAATCCTTGGACACCATGAATGCCCAGTCGCTCGAGACGGCGAGGATCGCCTCCCGCAGCAGCTGGTCGGCAACCGTGTCGCGGAGCCCGAATCGGTCGTTGTGCATCGATCCGGCGTCCACCCGCATCTTGTCGAGGGTGTCCAGGGCCAGCCGCACCACCTCGGCGTTGAGCTCGACCAGATCGGCGACCTGGTCCCCGGCCCACACCCGCCAGTCCTTGCCCGAACCCCAGGAGGAGTCGGCCAATTCGACGCGTTCGCCCACGTAGCCACGGGCCCGCGCATCGGCGAGCGTGCCGACGGTGACCCCCGCCTCGGGCAGTGCGCGCAGCACCTGTTCGAGCCATTGCGGGCCCTCGTGCCACCAGTGCCCGAACAGTTCGGTGTCGAACGCGGCCACCACCAGGGCCGGGCGGCCGATCCGTTCCGACTCCGAGATCAGCCGCTCCCGCACCGTCGCCACGAAGTCCGCGACGTCCTTCTCGATGGCCGCGGCGGCGAGTTCGGGATCGTAGGGGGCCTTGTCGGGGCCCGCGACGGTCTTGCCGGTGACGCGGGCCGGTTTCAGTCCGGTGGCGTGATCGTAGTGATGGAAATCACGGTAGAAGGGCTGCCCCGGGTACCCGGATTTCGGCGACCACACCCGGTAGCTGACCGTCAGGTCGCGGCCGAAGGCCACCACATCCGAATCCCACACCGGCCGCCCGAGCGTGGTGTCGCCGCGCAGCGCGGGACCGTCCACCATGAAGTGCGAGATGCCGACCTTGTCGTAGGTCCGTTCCATCCCGGGCGTGAACCCGCACTCGGGGGCCCAGATGCCGGAGGGCGTGTGCCCCCATCGGGCCCGCGCGTCCGCCAGCCCCTCGGTCAGTTCGTACTCGCGCAGCCGCGGATCCAGCAGCGGCTGGAACGGATGCGACAGCGGCCCGCCCAGCAATTCGATGGCCTCGGCGTCGATGAGCTCGCGCCACACCGGCGAGGCTCCGTGCATCCAGCGCGTCTCGAAATCGTCGAGAGCCGTTGCGGCGAGCCGGTGTTCGTGCCCGCCGAGCGCGGTATTGCCCGCCATGGACGCCTCGTCGGCGCGCAGCCGCCAGTTGCCCAGCCAGTGGTGCATGCCCTTCAGGCAGTGCGGATCATCCAGCTGCGCCGCCAGCACCGGCGTGATCCCCAGGCTGATCAGGTGCGAACGGCCCTCGGCCGCAAGGGTTCTCAACACCTTCGCCACGGGCAGGTAGGACGCCGCCCACGACTGGTACAGCCACTCCTCGCCGACCGGCCAGCGCCCGTGGTGGGCCAGCCACGGCAGATGTGAGTGCAGGACCAGCGTGAACTGGCCCGGCACCGGGGAAAGCTGGTCCGTCACGGCTTCACCGCGATGGCCAGCAGATCCAGGCTGGCGTCGATATCCCGCTCGGTGTCGGCGACCAGTTCGAAATCGTCGATGCGCACCGCGGCCACGTCCGCCGCCAGCTCCGCCGGCCACGGCTCGCCCGCCAGCGCCCGCTCGATCTGCGCGTCGATGATCGACCCGCCCCACTTCGCGTCCAGCGCTACGAGTTCGGGCCCATGGAAGATGCCGGCCATCAGTTCCACGGTGAAACCGGCCTCGACGAGAAGTTCGGTCATCTCGGCGGCATTCAGCTCACGCGTGTGGAAAGGGTTGAGCGGCGTATCGCGCCCGGGGGAGAAGGTGATCCGATTGGGGGTGGAGATCAGCAGCTTGCCGCCGGGCCGCAGCACCCGCAGGCATTCGCGCAGGAACTGCGCCTGGTCCCAAAGATGCTCGATCACTTGGAAGTTCACCACGATGTCGACCGAGGCGTCGTCGAGCGGCAGCGCGGCCAGATTGCCCTGCACCATCCGCACCCGCGGATACTTGGCGCGCACGTGCGCGACCGCGCTGTCGTCGTAGTCCAGGCCGGTGACCTGCGCGGCGACGTCGGCGATCATATTGGCGCCGTAGCCTTCTCCGCTGCCGGCCTCGAGCACGGCCTTGCCCGTGCAGTGCTCCAGCATGCGCACGTAGGCGATCTCGTGCCGCCGGAACCAGTAGTTCTCCTCGGCGATGCCGGGCACCGTCCGCTCACCGGTCAAAGGCAAGGGATCGGTGGGGTTTTCAACAGGACTCACGGCCTCGCTCATTGCTCCGACGTTAGCGGTTGTCCATATCACACCCGCGACCGGATCAACCGATGCAGAAACTCACACCCTAAGTTACCCACGAGTAACTTAACGTAGGGTAATCTCCCGGACGAGCTACTTGTGGACGTACGTGACGAACTCGTGCGACCGCCACCCCCAGTGCCACCAGAACAGGAGGTCGACGAAGACCCATGCCGAACATCGTCGTACTGATCAAGCAGGTTCCCGACACCTGGTCCGAGCGCAAGCTCTCCAGTGGGGACTTCACGCTCGACCGCGAGGCCGCCGACGCCATCCTCGATGAGATCAACGAGCGCGCCGTCGAGGAGGCGCTGTTGATCAAGGAGGCGCAGGGCGGCGAGGTCACCGTGCTGGCCGCAGGCCCCGATCGGGCCACCGAGGCCATCCGCAAGGCCCTGTCCATGGGCGCGGACAAGGCCATCCACATCAACGACCCGGCCATCCACGGCTCCGACGCCGTGCAGACCGCCTACATCCTGGCCGCCGCGCTGGGCCAGATCGAGGGCATCGAGCTGGTCATCGCGGGCAACGAGGCCACCGACGGTCGCGCCGGCGCCGTTCCGGCCATCATCGCCGAGTACCTGGGCCTGCCGCAGCTGACCCACCTGCGCAAGCTGACCGTCGACGGTGAGCGCATCGCCGGCGAGCGGGAGACCGACGAGGGCGTGTTCAAGCTCGAGGCCACTCTTCCGGCCATCGTCTCGGTCACCGAGAAGATCAACGAGCCGCGCTTCCCGTCCTTCAAGGGCATCATGGCCGCCAAGAAGAAGGAAGTTCAGACCTTCACCCTGGCGGATCTGGGCGTCGACCCGGAGACCGTGGGCGTTGCGAACGCCGGCACCCAGGTGACCGGTGTGACCCCGAAGCCGGCGCGCACGGCGGGCGAGAAGATCGTCGACGAGGGCGAGGGCGGCAACCAGATCGCCACCTACCTGGTCGGCCAGAAGATCATCTAAAGCCCCCGAGCCCAACGACTTTCAGGAGATAGAAAAATGGCAGAAGTTCTGGTGCTCGTGGAGCACGCTGACGGTGCGCCCAAGAAGGTGACCACCGAACTCCTCACCGCCGCCCGCTCGCTCGGCACCCCGGCCGCCGTCGTGGTCGGCCCGGCCGGCACCGCCGACAAGCTGGGTGACGCCCTGGCCGCCGCCGGCGCCGAGAAGATCTACGTCGCCGAGGGCGACGACGCCGAGGGCTTCCTCGTCACCCCCAAGGTCGACGTGCTCGCCGGCCTGTCCGAGTCCGCCGCCCCGGCCGCGATCCTGGTCGCCGCCACCGCGGAGGGCAAGGAGGTGTCGGGTCGCCTGGCCGCCCGCATCGGTTCCGGTCTGCTCATCGACGCCATCACCGTGAACGGTGACGGCTCGGTGCAGCACTCCATCTTCGGTGGCGCGTTCACCGTGGACGCCAAGGCCACCGGCGACGTGCCGGTGATCTCGGTGCGCCCGGGCGCCATCGAGGCCGCCCCGCAGGCCGCCGCCGGCGAGAAGGTCGCCGTCGAGCTGCCCGCGCAGGAAGAGGGCGTCGTCAAGGTCGTCTCGCGTGAGCCGAACGTGGGCGGCGACCGCCCCGAGCTCACCGAGGCCGCGATCGTGGTCTCCGGTGGCCGTGGTGTCGGTTCCGCCGACAACTTCGGCAAGGTCGTCGAGCCGCTGGCCGACGCCCTCGGTGCCGCCGTCGGTGCGTCCCGTGCCGCCGTCGACTCCGGCTACTACCCGGGCCAGTTCCAGGTCGGTCAGACCGGTAAGACGGTCTCCCCGCAGCTGTACATCGCCCTCGGCATCTCCGGCGCCATCCAGCACCGCGCCGGCATGCAGACCTCGAAGACCATCGTGGCCGTCAACAAGGACGAAGAGGCCCCGATCTTCGAGATCTCGGACTACGGCATCGTCGGCGACCTGTTCAACGTCGCCCCGCAGCTGACCGAGGCCGTGAAGGCTCACAAGGGCTGAACACCCCTGCGGTAACCCGCATCGACTGTCCCCCGGCCCGCACGGCCGGGGGACAGTTTGCGTTCGTGCCCAAGGTATCAGGGGCTCCCAGGTACCAGGGGCTCCGACTCGGGTGAGATGGGTGTTCGTCGTAAAGTGGCACGGTGCTTGGGCGATTCGATCCTCGGCGTCGGCGGGCTGAGCCGGTCGCGCCGGAGAAGGCCGGTGCGGCAGACGATGTCGAGCTGACCGATATCGTCGCGGCCTTACATTTCGATCTGGCCGAGTGGTTGGGTTCGGATGCGCCGCCGAAGGTGTTCGACCGGATTTCCGGCGCGCTCGACGGGGGCTTCACCTCGGTGGTCACGACCGGGCAGGCGGTGGATCGGGAGACGTTCCTGGCGGGGATCTGGTCGGCCCGGAATGTGCTCTCGGGGGTGGAGATCGAGGTCTCCGAGGTCGCGGAGATCGCCCGCAGTGGGCAGCTGATCGTGGTCCGCTTCGACGCGGAGAACCGCATCGGTGCGGTGAAGACCGGCAGACGCACGGTGACGGCGGTCCTGGTGACGGACGGACGAACCTACCTGTGGCGCACCGTGCATGAGACGCCGGTTCCCGAAACTGCCCAGCCCATCGCCACGGAGCCACCTGCTGGTGCGCCGCCCGAGCAGGCCCAAACCGCCGACGAGGAGCCGGCCGAGGGCTCAGCCGTAGAGGCGGGCGGCGATGTGGCCGTCGGGGCGGATGAGCAGAGCGGTGGTGGAGGAGAGCCCGCAGCGGTCGCGGAGGGATTGGGGGAGTTGGGATCCGGTGAGGAGGACGTGGCCGGGCCCGACCAGATCGAGTGTGGAGCGGCCGTCGGCTAGCCAGGCGTGCGGGAGCCGCTCGCCGACATCCGCCGAAGGGATGTAGCCGTCGGTGGCGAGTGTCGTGCCGATGCGCGTGGGGCCGGTGCGCCGCCACCGACTGCGGCCGCTTCTTCATCGACACCGGGCGGCGGCAACGTCAGAAGTACTGCGGAACCACCTGTGCCACCAGAACCAGGGTGGCCGCGCACCGGCAACGGTCCGGCAGGATGGACTGATGCCGATCTCGTTGCCGCCGAATGTGGCGGAGACCATCGCGGGGAGTTTCGGGGAACGGGGGCCGCTGTGGCTGGCCGCGCTGCCCGGGGTGGTGGACACATTGTGCGCGGCTTGGGGGCTGGAGGTCATCGGGGAGAGTTTCGGGGGTGGGACACATTCGTGGGTAGCGCCGGTGCGGCGGGCCGACGGGTCGGTCGCGGTGCTCAAGGTGCCGGTGGTCGACGAGGAGAACTATGGGGAGCCGACCGGCCTGTACCTCTACGGCGGCGATGGCGCGGTGCGGTTGTTGGAGTTCGATCCGGGGACGGGGGCGATGCTGCTCGAGTGGGCGCGGCCGGGGACGGAACTGCTGTATCAGCCCGGGTTCCCGAGTCTCGAAGGGCGGCCGGAGAGCATCGCCAAGGTCGAGCAGGCGTGCGGGTTGTACCGCAGGCTGCGGCGGGAGCCGGTAGCGGTTCCGGCGGGCTTTCCCGAGTTGCCGGCTGCCGCCCGGATGGTGGCGGGGTGGGAGGGGATGTTCCTCGAGCCGGAAGACGGTGTCGCCGAGGTGATTCCGGCTCGGCTGCTGGATCGGGCGGCGGAGCGGTGTGGTGAGCTGGCGGTTCCGGACGGGCCGCTGCTGGTGGTGAATCGGGATACCCATCTGGGGAATATCGTTGCGGCGGAACGGGAGCCGTGGCTGCTCATCGACCCGAAGGCGTATCTGGGGGAGGCGGCGTTCGATGCCGGATTCCTGATCATGATTCAGGTGCAGAGCGATCCGGCGCCCGACCATGCCCGGGCGATGGTCGAGCGGACCGCCGCGGGATTGGCCGTCCGCGCCGATCGGGCGCGCGCCTGGGCGTTCATGCGGTCGATGGAGGAGATCGTGGGGGCCGTCGGGGACGAGCAGCCCGCGGACCTGCGGTTGCATCTCGCGGTCGCGACGGCGTTGGCCTGATCGGGGCGGCCGAAATCTACTGCGGCCGATACCGTTCGCGGGCCGCCCGCCGTCGCTGCGCGTCGCGCTGGACCACCATGCCGATGGAGGCGGGGATCGGTTCCGCCGGGTGTGTCGGCGGTATTCGGCCGCCGCGGCTTTCGCGCGGTAGTCAGGTGCCGGCGGGGAGTCCGGCGAGGCCGGCCACCAGTGCCCGGGCGTCGGCGCGGGCGGTCGCGGCCCACGGTGCGCTCGGTTTGTGGATGCGCAGGGAGGCCACCCCGTGCACGGCGCACCAGATGCGCAGAGCGGTGGCGTGGCGGGCCTGCGGGTCGGTGCCGGGCGCCTGCGGGCCGGTATCGGGCAGCAGCCGGGCGAGGCGGTCGAGCAGATCCAGGCCGGGGCCCTCGCCCTCGGCGTCGAGCGGATCGGGCCGCTCGAACAGCAATTGGTATGCGCCCGGGTGGTTTTCGGCCCAGGTCAGGTAGGCGCCGAGCAGGGCATCGAGCCGTTCGGCGGGGCTCGCGGCTTCCGGGTCGGCGGCGTCGAGGTCGGCGCGCAGCCGGCCGAACAGCTCGGCGATCACCGCGTAGTTCAGCGCGTCCTGGGAGGCGAAGTGCATGTAGACGGCGCTGGGTGCGACGCCGCAGGCGCGGGCGATGGCGCGCAGTGACGGCGCGGGCAGCGGCTGTGGTTCGAGCAGCAGGTCGATGGCTGCGGCGACGAGTTCGGCGCGCAGCCGCTCGCCTTCGCCGCGGGTTCGGCGCTGTCGGGTACCCGGCACGAAGTCCTCCTTGACAGAGATGACTGAACAGCTGTTAAGTATACATAGCTGAACATCTGTTCACCTAGGAGGAGAAATGACCGAGTGGTATCCGGCGACCGCGGTCGTCACCGGCGCGAGCAGCGGTATCGGCGCGGCCTTCGCCACCGCCCTGGCCGCCCGCGGCTGCGATCTGATCCTGGTGGCCCGGCGCGAGCCGCGGCTGCGGGACCTGGCGAAGGAATTGGAAGCCGCGCACGGGGTTTCGGTGCGCGTACTCGCCGCGGACCTCGCGGATCCGGCCGGTGTGGCCCGGGTCGCCGAGGTCTGCGCCGATCCGCTGCATCCCGTCGGCATCCTGATCAACAACGCGGGTTTCGCCACCCACGGCGCGCTGGCCGACCATGCGGCCGGGAAGGTTCGCGAGGAGATCGCGGTGAATGTGGCCGCGCTGGCCGAGCTGACCCACGCCGCACTGCCGGCCATGGTGACCCGCGATCGCGGGGTGATCGTCAATATCGCCTCGACAGCGGCCTTCCAGCCGATTCCGTTCATGGCCGTCTACGGCGCGACCAAGGCCTTCGTGCTCTCCTTCACCGAGGCGCTGTGGGGCGAACTGGAGGGGTCGGGCGTCACCGCGCTGGCGGTCTGCCCGGGCGCGACCGACACCGAATTCTTCGATGTGGCAGGCGAAGCGGCGAGTGTCGGCAGCCGGCAGACGCCACAGCAGGTGGTGGCCACCGCCCTGCGGGCCCTGGATCGCCGCAACCCGCCGCCGAGCACCGTGTCCGGCACCGCCAATGCGGTCTCGTCGGGTCTGCCGCGAATCCTGCCCCGCCGCACCACCATCCGCGTGACCAGGCGTCTGGTGGGGTCGAAATGATGTTCGCACTGCGCCCGAGCGAACTCGGCGATATCGAAGCCATGCGCCTGCACCTGCACAGCGAGCGCACGGTGGCGGCCTCGGCGGCGCGCACCTTCGAGATCCTCGCCGCGGGGGAGGGACAGACCGAGTGGGCGAACGGCTATCGCGCCACCACCTGGTACTCGAATGCCCGTGCCGCGGGGGCGATCCGCGACATCCACCTGCGCTGGATCACCGTGCGGGAACGCTTCCTGGCCTGGGAACCGGCCGCGCGCTTCACCTTCGGCGCGGACGCCATGTCGATTCCCCTGGCCCGCCGCATGATCGAGGACATCTCGTTCACGCCGATCGACGCCGGGCACTGCACCCTGACCTGGCAGGTCCATCTGGATCCGGCACCGGCGCTCGCTCCGGTCGAGGCGCGGTTCGTGCGGTCGATGCTGACTCCGATGTTCGAGTCCTTCGCGGCCGGTCTCGCCGAGTTCGCCGCCGCGCATCCCGGTTAGAGGCGGTGCGTCACGCGCAGTGCAGCGCCGCCAGCAGGGTGGTCACGATGGGGGAGGTGCGGCCCTCGCTGCGGGTGACGGCCGAGACCGGGATGCGCAGCGGGTGCCCCGTGAGCCGCAGGGTGGCGATGCCCTCGGTCTGGCTGTCGGCGTAGAGGATGGTCCAGGCGTCGGGCCGGTTGATGAGTTCCATGGTGGCGGTGTGGTCCGGTGGGATGGGCGGGCCGAAGACCGGCCCGGTGGGGAGGTCGGCGAAGGCGGCCCGCACCACGTTGTGGAGCAGCACCTGCTCCGACTCGGGCGGGAGCAGCAGGGGATAGGCACCCAATTCCGCGAGGGTGACATCGCCGCCGCGCATGACGAGCGGGTGCGCGGTGGAGGTGGCGATGACCGGATCCTCGTCCCAGAGCTTCTCGACGGTCAGCCCCGGCTGGTCCACGCTGCCCCGGATGAGGGCAAGGTCACAGTCGCCGTCGGCCACCGCCTGGATGCGCTGCCGGAAGGGCTTGATGACGAATTCGATCTCCGCGCCCGGGTGCGCCTCGCGCGCGCCCGCGATGGCGGACAGCGATCTAGTTGCAAAGCTCATATTGGCCGCCAAGCGAATGCGCGGCCCGGAGGCCCGCACAGCTGCGCGAATGGCCGATTCCAGGCTGAGCATTTGCTTCGCAAGGGGAAGTAGCCGAGTGGTCGCGTCGGTCGGGACGACCGAGCGTGTGGACCGTTCGAAGAGGTTCACGCCGAGGTCGCGTTCCAGCCGGGCGATCTGATGACTGATAGCCGACTGCGAGATGAAGCATCGGCTCGCGGCCCGGCTGAAGCTCAGCTCCTCACAGACCGCCACGAAGTAGGCCAGTTGGCGCAGCTCCACGGCATTCTCCAATTCATGATCAACGTAGATAAGAGTCATCTTGATTATGCGCCCTGACGGCTGGAACAACCGCGTTCCGAATCACGGTTAGTCATGACGGAAGGGAGCAGTCATGCAACACGTGGAGGCGGGTATCGAAACCGCCGATGTCGTCATCGTCGGATCGGGCTTCGGTGGTCTCGCCGCTGCGAAGCAGTTGAACAAGTCGGGTGTCCGTTACGTCCTGATCTCGGGTACGCCCGAGCACCTCTTCCAGCCACTCCTCTATCAGGTCGCGACGGGTGTGCTGGCTTCGGACGAGATCGCGCCTCCCATGGCCAATATCCTGCGCAACCACAAGAACGGCGAGGTGCGGCTGGGCAAGGTCACCGCCATCGACGCCGCCGATGCGGTACTCACCTATGAGACAGCCGAGGGTCCGCGCCGGATCCGGTACGGCAAGCTCATCGCCGCCACCGGCGCCAGCCAGTCGTACTTCGGCCGTGACGACTTCGCGGACAAGACGTTCTCGCTCAAGACCATCGACGACGCCCGCAACCTGCGCGCGCAGATCCAGCGCGTCTTCGAGCAGGCCAAGGATGCCGACCCCGAGACCCGCCGCCGGTTGCTGAGCTTCGTGGTGGTCGGTGCGGGCGCGACCGGCGTCGAGGTCGCCGGTCAGTTGAAGGAGCTCGCGAAGAGGTATTACCACCAGGAGGACACCGTCACCCTGGTGGAGGGCGCGGGCGTGGTGCTGCCGCCCTTCGGCGGCGGGCTGTCGGAATACGCCAAGGAGTCGCTGGAGCGCAGCGGCGTCGAGGTGCTGGTCGACACCTTCGTGACCGATATCGAGGACGGCAAGGTCACCGTCAAGAGCAAGGACGGCGTGGAGCGCCGCATCGCCGCCGAGACCGTGGTGTGGTCGGCGGGCGTGCAGGCCGGCGGCTTCGCCCAGGTGCTGGCCGAGGCCACCGGCTGCGAGACCGACCGCGCCGGCCGCCTGCTCATCAACGCCGACTGCACCGTGGGCGGCCACGCCGACATCTTCGCCATCGGTGACATGACCTACCTCAACGGCTACCCCGGCCAGTCCCCGGTGGCCATGCAGGAGGGCCGCCACGTCGCCGACATCATCCGCGGCAAGAAGCCCGCGGCCACCGCGTTCAAGTACTGGGACAAGGGCTCGATGGCGGTGATCAGCCGCTTCAGCGCGGTCACCAAGCTGAACGACAAGATCAAGTTCACCGGCCTCATCGCCTGGGTGGCCTGGCTCGCGGTGCACATCTACTACCTGGTCGGCTTCCGCAACCGCTTCGCCGCGGTGGCGTCGTGGCTGGTCGCCTTCATCGGCAGCGGCCGGCCCGGCTTCAACGAGGTCGAAAAGGCCTCGGCCGCAAAGACTCCGGAGAAGTCGCCGGTAGCGGCCTGACCGCACGAACGAAACGAGCCGCCCGGCGATAGCGCCGGGCGGCTCGTTCCCGTTGTGGGGCAAGGTTAACCTGCGACTATGGCTGTTCCTACAACTCGATTGCTGGTGCTGGCGGTGGTGCGCCTGCTCCAGCCCGTGCACGGCTACGACGTGCGCCGCGAATTGCTGTCCTGGCATGCCGACGACTGGGCCAATGTGAAGCCCGGCTCGGTGTACGGGGCGCTGAACACGCTGGAGCGGGACGGCCTCATCTCGGTGGAGGGTGTCGGGCAGGAGGGGGCGCGGCCGGAGCGGCGCACGTATCGGCTGACCTCGGAGGGGGAGAAGGAATTCGGCGAGATGCTGCGCGAGTCGCTGTTCGCGGCCGACCAGCTCAAGCATCCGTATTTCGCGACGGTGTCGCTGTTTCCGCACGCGCCGAAGGCGGATGTGATTGCGGCGCTGCGCAGCCGGATCCTGCAGTTCGAGTCGAATCTGGTCTATCTCGAGCGCGAGGAGGAGCGGATTCTGGCCGGGAGCGGGGATCCGCGGGAGGCGGAGCCGCATCATGTCGCCGATGCGATCAATCTTGCTGCGGCACATGTGCGTGCGGATCTGGAGTGGTCGCGCCGGACCCTGCGGCGGATCGAGAGCGGGGAGCTGGATGCCTGGTCGGGGACCATGGGCGGGGCCCCGGTCCCGCCTCCGGTGAAGTAGTGTCGCCGTTCCCGCCAAAGTACTCAAGTTTTAATAGTCAAGCTTGACTATACGGGTGGGTCGTTTCTACCGTTGAGGCGTGGAAACGACATCACCCGTCCGCGGCGCACCCACCGACCCGGTCATCCGGGTCCGTGGGCTGGCCCGGACCTTCAAGACCAAAACCGGTGACGTGCAAGCGGTCACGGGTATCGACTTCGACGTGCGCTACGGCGAGATCATCGGACTGCTCGGCCCCAACGGGGCGGGCAAGACCACCACCCTGCGGATGATCTCGACGCTGCTGGCGCCCACCGCGGGCGAGGCCACCGTGGTCGGCGCCGACCTGCGCGCCGAGCCGCGGACGGTGCGCGCCCGCATCGGCTATGTGCCGCAGGGCGGATCGACCAACGAGACCGAACTGGTCGAGGACGAATTGATCCTGCAGGCAAGGCTTTTCGGGCTGTCCAAGACCGAGGCCAGGCGCAATGCGGCCGACCTGGCCAAGGCGCTCGAATTCGACGGGCTGGAACGCCGCCGGTGCGGGCAGCTCTCCGGCGGGCAGCGCCGGCGGGTGGACATCGCGCTCGGTCTCGTGCACCGGCCCACGCTCATCTACCTCGACGAACCCACCACCGGGCTGGATCCGCAGAGCCGGGCCAACCTGTGGGACCACATCCGGCGGCTGCGCGACGAAGGCACCACCGTCGTGCTCACCACCCACTATCTGGAGGAGGCGGACGCGCTCTGCGATCGCATCCTGGTGATGGACCACGGCACCATCGTCGCCGAAGGCACCCCCGACGAGCTGAAGCGGCGCATCTCCGGCGACGTGATCAGCCTCGAAATCGCTTCCGGTAGCGCCGATCTGGCCTTGGAGGTCGCCGCCGAGGCGCTCGAACTGCGCTCCCGGCTGCGCACCGAAGGGCACGAGAACGGCCATGCCGGAAAGAGTCTCGTGCATCTCACCGTCGAACACGGTGACGCCGCGGTGGTTCCGCTGCTGCAGGCGCTCGGCGACAAGGGCATCACGCCCGGCTCGCTCACGGTCAAGCGTCCCAGCCTCGACGATGTGTTCCTCACGCTCACCGGGCGTTCGCTCCGGGAAGGAGACCGGTCATGACATTCCTGCGCGACACCGGACTGATCTACTGGTCCCAGGTCCGGGCCAACCTGCGCAATCCGGTCTGGGTGATCATCGGCCTGATGCAGCCGATCATCTACCTGGTCCTGTTCGGTCCCCTGGTGAAGGGCATCGCCCCGTCACTGGGCCCGGGCGCGGATCCGTGGAAGATCCTCACCCCGGCGCTGGTCATCCAGATCGGTTTGTTCGGAGCATTGTTCGTCGGCTTCGGCATCGTGGCCGAATGGCGCGCGGGCGTGATCGAACGGCAACGGGTGACTCCCGCCTCGCGCGGCGCGCTGCTGCTGGGCCGGGTGCTCAAGGACATGACGGTGCTGCTGGTGCAGGCCCTGGTGCTGGTCGGCGTCGCCACGGCGGTCTTCGGGCTGCGGCCGAATCCGGTCGGCCTGGTGCTGTCGCTGCTGCTGATCGCGGTCATGGGTGCGGGCTTGGCGTCCGCGTCCTACGCGCTGGGCCTGTGGGCGCGCTCCGAGGACACCCTGGCCTCGCTGCTGAACTCGGTCTCGGTGCCGATCATGCTGCTGTCGGGCATCCTGCTGCCGATGACGGTGGGACCGAAGTGGCTGCAGGACCTCGCGAAGGTGAATCCGTTCTCGCACACCGTGGACGCGGCGCGGGCGCTGTTCCGCGGTGACTTCGGGGCGCACGAGGTCTATGTCGGCACTGCCGTCACCATCGTGGTCTCGCTGCTGCTGATCCTGGTCGCCTCCCGCAGCTTCGCCCGGGAGAACGCCTGACCGGGCGGTTCTTCGCCGTCGGCGAAAAGCTGTTGACCTGAACAGAGGTTCAGGTTTCACGATGGCTGTATGCCTGAAAAAACGAAAAGGGCCCTGATCACCGGGGCGTCGGCGGGCTTCGGCCGGGCGGTCGCGGTCGCGCTCGCCGAACGGAATTGGGAGCTGATCCTCGTCGCTCGCGGCGCGGATCGGCTCGACCGAGTGCGGGCCGCGACCGGCGCGCACGCCATCGCGGGGGATGTCGCCGACCCGGCGGTGCGCGAGCGCATCGCCGAGGCCGTCGGCCCCGGCCGGCTGGACCTGGTGCTCAACAACGCCAGCGCACTGGGCCCGAGCCCGCTCCCGACCCTGGACCGTTACCCGCTGGACGAACTCGCCACCGTCCTCGACACCAATGTGATTGCACCCCTAGCGATTCTGCAGCTCACCCTGACCGCACTCCGGGCCTCCGACGGCGTGGTGGTGGACATCAGCTCCGACGCCGCCGTCGGCGGTTACCAGGGCTGGGGCGGCTACGGGGCCTCCAAGGCCGCACTGGACCAGCTCACCAACGTGCTCGCCGCCGAGAATCCCCAGCTGCGCATCTACAGCTTCGATCCCGGCGACATGCGCACCGAGATGCACCAGGCCGCCTTCCCGGGCGAGGACATCTCCGATCGCCCCGAGCCGGAAACCGTTGTGCCCGCACTGCTGCACCTGCTCGAGTCGCGCCCGCCGAGCGGCCGCTACCTCGCGTCCGAACTGTCGGTGGCGTCATGACCCTCGATATGGAGGAGCTCGCGTTCACGCTGCCCGACCAGCTTTCGGCGACCAGCCCGCCCGAGGCGCGCGGCCTGGCGCGTGACGAGGTCCGGATGCTCGTCTGCGACGCCGGGACGGTCGCTCACGCGCGGTTCCGCGAGCTACCGAGATTCCTGCGCGCCGGAGACCTTGTGGTGGTGAACAATTCGGCCATGCTCAGCGCCGCGGTCGACACACGGTACGGCGATGCGGCCGCGGTGCTGCACTTCTCGACCTGGCTCGGCGACGGGGGCTGGGTGGTCGAGCTGCGCGACCCCGGGGGCGTGCCGTGGCACGGCCGGGCGCTGAAACCCGGTGCGCGCATTACCCTTCCGGCCGGTCACATCGCCACCGTGCGCACCCGTTGGCTGCGCGGCAGCGACCGCCTGTGGGTCGCGGACGTCGAAGCCGCGTCCGATGATGATGCCGTCGGGAATCCAGCTGCCGTTGGGGTCCGGGGCGCTGCCGCCGTGGGCCACGGCGACGGGGTCGAGAGAGCGGGGGCTGATGTGCGGGCGCTGCTCGCACGGTATGGCCGCCCGATCTCCTACTCCTACCTCACGGGGCGGTGGTCGGCCGCCTACTATCGGACGGTCTTCGGGCTCGAGCCGGGCAGTGCCGAAATGCCCAGTGCAGGGCGGCCTTTCACCGAGGCGCTGGTGACCGAGCTGGTGGCGGGCGGGATGGGGTTCGCGCCGATCACGCTGCACACCGGGGTTTCGTCGCCGGAGTCCGGGGAGCCGCCGAGTCCGGAGCGGTTCGCGGTGCCGGAGATGACGGCGCGGCTGGTCAATGCCACGCATGCGGCGGGCGGGCGGGTGGTGGCGGTGGGCACCACGGTCACCCGGGCGCTCGAAACCGCCACCGCCGCAGACGGTCTGGTGCATCCGATGGCCGGTTGGACCGAGTTGGTGCTCGACGGGGATCGTCCCGCGCGGGCGGTGGACGGGCTGATCACCGGCTGGCACGCGCCGGGCGCCTCGCATCTGCATCTGCTCGAATCCGTGGCGGGCGGGGCGGTGGTGCGGGAGGCGTACCGGGTGGCGCTCGACTCCGGGTATCTCTGGCACGAATTCGGCGATTCCGCCCTGCTCTTCCGGAACTGACCCTCCCTCGTTCCGGACCCGGACCCCCGCGATGCGAGGCTCACCCGGGGAGCGTAGGCTGATTTCTTCCGCGTTGCCGACCGCTCGCGGACGCGGGTCCGGGCTCGCCGCAACGTCTTCCGGGCTCGCCGCGCGGCCTTCCAGAGCCGCCGGTACCCCGGCGGGATACGAGCATTTGTCCTGGTAGAGAACGTTGCGAGGCGGTCGGATGAACTCCCGGTGCGGTCTGCGTCGCGTTCACCGGACTGGCATCGGCAGGTAATCCGGCGGTCGCTCCAAGGCAGTCTGGGACTGGCTTGATCAAGCCCATGACCACCATGGCAGCGTCGAATTCCAGCCTGCTGGCAGCCGCGTCGAAGCCCGCCCCGGAAGCGCCCCGCACCACCGGACGGTCCCAGTACTCCCTGGTCGTCTCCTCCGATGCCGAGCACCGCGAGGCCGCACAGCGGCTGCGCTACCAGGTGTTCGCCAATGAGCCGGGCTTCACCATTCCCGACAACGGAACCGGCCTGGACGCCGACCGTTTCGACGACCACTGCGATCACCTGCTGGTGCGCGACGAGCTCACCGAGCAGTTCGTCGGCTGCTACCGCATGCTGCCCCCGGACAAGGTGACCGCCGCCGGCGGGTACTACACCGCCACCGAATTCGACTTGGCCGCACTGGATCCCGTCGGTCACCGGATCGTGGAGATGGGCCGCGCCTGCGTGGTGCCCGATCACCGCAACGGTTCGGTGCTGACGCTGATGTGGGCGGGCATCCTGCACTACATCCAGCTCACCGGATACGACTGGGTGATGGGCTGCGTGTCGGTGCCGATGCGGATGACGCCCGAGGACGAGCCCGGCGTGAACGTGCGCGGCGTGCGCGACATGCTGCTGCGCAAGCACGCGCTGGAGACGGAACGCCATGTGCGCCCCTACAACCCGGTGGTGGTGGACGGCCGCACCCTCGACGAGCTGGCGGCTCCCGCCCGCCCCAAGCTACCCCCGCTGCTGAGCGGCTACCTACGCCTGGGCGCGCAGATCTGCGGCGAGCCCGCCCACGACCCGGACTTCGCGGTCGCCGACTTCGTCGCCCTGCTCGGCCTCGAGACCATCAACACCCGCTACCTGGAGCGCCTGCAGAGCGCGGCCAACAGCCTGGATGCCCGGTGATGCCCCATGATGCCCGCACTGCTCTCCCCGGAGACCGGATCGCTCTCGTGCCCGCCGGCCGAGGCCTCCGCCCACGCCTGGATGCCCCACAGTCCCTGCGGCCCTTCGTGTGTCGACGCTCCCGCTGAGGCGGGCACGCTGCGGGTGGCCGCCCGGATCGCCGGCATCGCCGGGGTCCTGCTGAGCTTCCCGATCGCGCACTACGCCACCCCGCGCCGCCGTCGCGCCGGGCTGCAGCGCCGCTATGCGCGAGCCCTGCTGGCCTGCTGCGGAATTCGCGTCCGCATCGTCGACAACCGCGCCCCCGAGGACCGTCGCGAGGGCGGTGTGCTGATCGCGGCCCGCCACACCGGCTGGACCGACATCGTGGCCCTCACCGCGGTCGAGCCCATGTCCTTCGTGGCCCGCGCCGACCTGGTCGAGTGGCCGATGCTCGGCGATATCGCCAAGCGGGTCCGTGTCATCCCGATCGAGCGCGAACGCCTGCGGCAGCTGCCGTCGGTCATCACGACCATGGCCGACCGCCTGCGCGCCGGCGAGCGCGTCACCTTCTTCCCCGAGGGCACCACCTGGTGCGGCCGCGCCCACGGCAGCCTGCGTCCCGCCCTGTTCCAGGCCGCCATCGACTCCGAGACCCCGGTGCAGCCCATCCGCCTGCGCTACCTCGACCGCGCCGGCGACCTGTCCACGATCCCCGGCTTCGTCGGCATCGACTCGCTGGCCGACTCGTTCCGCCGCGTCCTGCGCTCCAAGGGCGTCGTGGCCGAGATCGCTCTGCAGCCGCAGCTGCTCCCCGGCACCGACCGCCACGAGCTGGCCCGCCGCTGCGAACAGACCCTGGAGGGCGACACCGTCGCCCGCGCCTTCACCGACGTCATCCACGGCTCCCAGCACCTCGAGGCCGTCGGCACGGGTGCGGTCCGACGTGCGGAGGCACCGCGGGCGACCGCCGGGGAGTGACTCGCCCGCGAGTGGCCCGGGACTGATCAGGAATCGAGAAGCGCTGGTCAGTGGCGCGACCGTAGCGTTGCCGGCATGACTTCCCTCGAGCACATCACCCTCGACGTCGCGGACATCGACGCCGCGGCCGCCTTCTACTCCACCGCGTTCGGGCTGGACTCGCAGCTGCTGGGCTTCCGGGCCACCCAGGAGCCCAGCACTGGATTCCGCGGGTACACGCTCTCGCTGACGGTGGCACAGCCGGCCGACGCCGACGCCTATCTCGATGCCGCGCTGGCGGCGGGCGCGACCGCGCTCAAGCCCGCGGCCAAGTCGATGTGGGGTTACGGCGGCGTGGTCCAGGCCCCGGACGGCGCGATCTGGAAGGTCGCGACCTCCTCGAAGAAGAACAGCGGTCCGGCGGCCAAGCGTTTCGACTCCATGGTGCTGCTGCTGGGTGTGGAGAACATCGGCGCGAGCAAGCGCTTCTATGTCGATCACGGGCTGCCGGTGGCCAAGAGCTTCGGGCCGATGTACGTGGAGTTCGACACCGGCTCGAGCCCGGTGAAGCTGGCCCTGTACAAGCGTCGCGCCCTGGCCAAGGACGCCGGGGTCTCCTCCGACGGCAGCGGGTCTCACCGCCTTGTGGTCGGCGGCGCTGCGACCTTCACCGATCCGGACGGATTCGCGTGGGAGACCACGTCCCAGCATGCCGCCCGCTGACCCGTCACCGTTCCACGGGCGGTTGTCCGCCCTACCGGAATACCATCGGCACGGTCGGTGGAGTGGAGCAAATTAGGGGCTTCGGGTGGGGGCTCGGTGCATTAGGGGCTTGAGCAGGCGTCCAGTTTCAAATGCGCCTGAAACGGCATAGTTCTCGCGGTCAGGGGCGACTTGTCGGTAACACACCAACCCGTCTGTTCGACGGGAAGGCAACCGAACAACAACGTCTGGAAGCGAATTCGAAAATGTCGGCTAGGACATTCCCGGTCATGGTGATCGCCGCGGCCGCAGTCGCACTGTGGGCGCCGCTGGCCGGCGCGGACCCGACCGCGACGACACAGCCCGCCCCGGGCGCGGGCCTCGGTGTGGACGTCGGCATCGGACCCGGCGGGGTGAACGTGGGCGTCGGCGTCCAAGGCGGAGGCGGCGGCAATGCCGGTGCGTCCGTCCAGCCGAGCGCCGGCGCGAATGCCGGTGGTGGTGTGCAGGTCGGTGGCGGCACGCAGACCGGTGGCAATGCCGGTGGTGGCGTGCAGGTCGGTGGCGGTACGCAGGTTGGCGGTGACGCGAATGGCGGTGTGCAGGTCGGTGGCGGTACGCAGACCGGTGGCAATGCCAACGGTGGCGTGCAGGTCGGTGGCGGTACGCAGACCGGTGGCAATGCCAACGGTGGCGTGCAGGTCGGTGGCGGTACGCAGACCGGTGGGGATGCCAACGGTGGTGTGCAGGCCGGTGGCGGTACGCAGACCGGCGGGGATGCCAACGGTGGCGTGCAGGCCGGTGGCGGTACGCAGGTTGGCGGTGACGCGAACGGTGGCGTGCAGGTCGGCGGCGGCACCCAGGTTGGCGGTGACGCGAATGGCGGTGTGCAGGTCGGCGGCGGCGTCCAGACCGGTGGCAATGCCAACGGTGGCGTCCAGGTCGGCGGCGGTACGCAGATCGGCGGGGATGCCAACGGTGGTGTGCAGGTTGGCGGCGGTACGCAGATCGGCGGGGATGCCAACGGTGGTGTGCAGGTCGGTGGCGGTACGCAGATCGGTGGCAATGCCGGTGGCGGAGTACAGGCCGGCGGGAACACCGACATCGGCGGTAGCGCACTGGGCGGCATCGATCTGGTGACGGCCGGAGCCGCCGCGGCCGGTGCGGACACGGTGTACGGCATGGCGATTCCGGTCGGTGCGACCACCGGCATCCCGGGCGGCACGGCGGTCACCGATCAGGTTCCGCCGGGCGGCTACGTGATTCCCAAGGGCGCGCCCGAAACCGGCGCGGGCGGCATGGCTGCCCAGGTGAGTGCGCAGTGAGCACCGCGAAGGGAAATACCTTGGGCGCGTTGAGAATCCGTAGACCACTGCGTGGTGCGCTCGTCGCCGTGGTGGCGATCATCCTGGCCCTGGTGACCGGTTGTTCGTCCTCCGGCGCGAGCCATTCGGCCGCGAGCACGACCACCGCGGCCGCGTCCGCCTCCGGGGTGAAGACGGCGGCCGCGATCAGCCGGTCCACTCCGGTGTCGTTCGACATCGCCTCGATCAAGGCCTCGGGGTCGCTGATCGCGGTGGGGCTCAATGCCGATGGCTCGGTCCAGGTGCCTACCGACTACCTGCAGGCCGGCTGGTATCAGCAGGGTCCCGCGCCGGGCGAGCAGGGCTCGGCGGTCATCCTCGGCCACGTCGACTCCTACAAGGGCACCGGCGTCTTCTTCTATCTGAAGAAGGTGAAGCCGGGCGACATGATCGATGTGAAGCGCGCGGATGGCAAGACCGCGCACTTCAAGGTCACCGATGTCCGCATGTACCTGAAATCCCAGTTTCCCGACCAGCTCGTCTTCGGTCCCCGCGGCGGCGCGACGCTGCAGGTGGTCACCTGTGGCGGCCAGTTCGACCAGGCTGCCAAGAGTTACGAGTCCAACGTGGTGGTCTTCTCGTCCCTCGATTCGGTGACCTAGCCGCGTTCGGGGCGCGCGCGGTCCTGTGAGTCTGCTGTGGCCCTGATTGTCCGAATGTCGGCGTGTCGCGTTGTCGCGTCCGCTGAGGCTGGGCAATGTTGTTGGCAGAGAACAGATTTCGGAGCATCCGGGTGCGGCAGATCGCGCCACACCGGACTTGCCGGTGGTGACCCGGATTGGCTACGTTCCCGTGCGCACCATTCGGATCGACCGACAGCGGAGGTGGACATGCAGACGTTTGCGCAGAACCTCGGAACGATCGGCAACGACGCGTTGTCGATCGGGCAGGGAATGCTCGTGCTGCTCACCGACATCATCGGTATGGGTGGCACCGGCTACGCCGGCGCCGGTCAGTACCCGTTCGGCTGATCGGGCAGTGGCCGAACCGTCCCGCAGGTCTTCGTCGGCTGCGGGGCGGTAAGGCCCACCGGGGTCAGTACTCGCCCTTGATGACGAAGTACGAGCCGCGAATGGTGCCGGCCAGCTTCGACTTCTGCCGCGCGAACTTGAATTGCGAGGCGAGCTCCGCGGGGACTTCCATCCCGTCGGAGAGCTTGAACCCGACCGCTCGTTTCTTGGCGTCGTCGACGGTGTACATCACATTGATCGACAGGCCGTTCTGGTAGAACACGTAGGCGATTCGAATGTCCTCGACCTGGAAGGCCGTCGCCTCGAGGGGCTTCGAGGAGATGACGAGGGACCGCTCCTCCGCGAGGATCCGGTTCACCCACTCGATGGTCTGCTGGGCGTTCTCCGCGGGCTCCACCGTGAAGACATGGTCGTACTTGTTCTTGAAGTACCGGGCCTCGTTCGCCCGCAATCCGGCGAGCGCGGGTGCGACCGGCGACGACTCCAGTCCCTCGGCCGAGACGTTCACGAAGTCAACAACATACGGCATGGCGAATTCCTTCACACGAATGTCCGATCGGGTCGGACGGTGCTCTCGGACAGGCCGCGGTAATCCTAGTCGCGACCGCCCGGCCGATCGCTAACCCGAAGGCGTCACGGGCGATTCGCGGCTGCTTCCCATTCGAAGCCGTCCGGGTCGACGAACGAGGCGGTGGCGCCGCCGACCACGATTCCGTGCGGGCCCGAGCCGGTCGGCGGCACGCCGGCGTCCTTGGCGGCGGCCGCGAGGGGGTACATGGCGAGCTTGACGGGGGAGTCGGGGAGCGCGAACTCGACGTACTTGCTGCCGAAGCTCTTCGAGACGGTGAGGCCGCGGTCGAGGTAGAACTGCTTGCTGGCCTTCACGTTCTCGACCCCGAGCAGCAGGACGACGCTGTCGACCTCGCGGGTCGCGGGGCCGGTGTTCTTCTTCTGGGAGGTGGTGACCTTCCAGACGGTGCCGTCCGGGCCCTGGATGACGGCGCCGTAGCCCCAGAGGCTCTTCTTGGCCGGCTTCAGGATGGTGAATCCGTTCTGCAGCGCGCTGGCGATGAGGTTGTCGGCGGTGCCGGGCTGGGTGACGACCAGCGACAGCATGAATCCGCGGAAGCCTTCCGCCGGGGCGGTGGCGGGACGGAAGGCCAGCCGGGCGCCGAGGCCGAAGGCGGCTTCATAGGCGGCCGCGGTGGCGGCGGGGTCGGCAGCCTCGAGGCTGACGTTGATCTCGGTGGTGGTGGCGGTGTTCGTCATGCCGATAACGCTAAGTTTCGGCCGGTCCGGCGACATCCGTGCCGACCACGGATCCCGCCACGGATTCAGGGTCGGTGGATTCCGAGGTTGGTGAAACGCTCCAGCAGCACCGTCAGGTGGACGCCGATGGACGCGGTGCGCAGGCGGTGACTGCGCGCCAGCGTCACCAGGCCGTGCAGGGCGGCCCAGAACACCTCGGTGTCGGTGTCGGCGTCCGGATCGATGTCGCCGGGGGATGCCCTGATCGCCGAGCGCATTTCGTCGAAGGCGCGGCGCAACTGCTCGGGCGCCTCGGCGCTGCCGAAGGCGAGATCGGTGGCCTGGACGAACATGGCGTCGTAGAGCGCCGGCTGGGACAACCCGAATTCGACATAGGCGGTGGCAAGGGCGCCCAGGCGCTGCCCGGGGGTCTCGCGCCCCGCACTCGTGGCGTGCAGATCGTCGGCCAGCTCGGCGAAGCCCTGCACGGCCACCGCCGCCACGATGGCTTCCATGCTCGTGAAATGGCTGTAGAGCACGGGCTGGCTGTACTCGATGCAATCGGCCAGCCGGCGCGTGGTCACCGCGGCCCAGCCATCGTCCTCGGCGAGTCTGCGTGCGGTGTCGATGATCAGCTGACGCCTGGCCGCCCGTTCCCGCTCCCGCCGTTGCTGGATCGTCATGGCGTCTTCTGAATCGTCATCGACTTATCGTATCGGCCGTAAAGTTATCTAGCTACAGACTCCAAGCATATCAGCGACACGAATTCTACCATTGCTAGTATCGCCGCGACCGAGCGGAGCGAGCCATTGTGGCTCATCAGGTGCTGCCGGATTCGCGTGCCCCGAAACGGACTTCGCATGGGGACAAGCGAACTCGGCGCCCAGGGCCCGGCGCTCTCCGCGCAGAGGCTCGGCTGTATGGGCGTGAGCGTCGCCTCCGGCGCGGCCGGCAACCGGTCGAGGTCACCGCCCGGCCATCACCGGGCCTTGCTCGTGGACGGGGTGGTGGTCGGCACATCGATCACATCCGGTATCTGACCGCCGCCGAAAACCGGTACCGAGGTCGTCGAAGTCGGCGGGGTGAGCGGACTGCTGTGGTGGCTGCCGCAGCCCGTGAGGGCCACCGCCGCCAGCGCAATCGACGCCACTGTGATCAGGTGCTTGGGCACGTATCGACCTTTCGTGTGGATCGGTCGCGGCCGCGCCGCACACCACCCCATTGCCCATGTACCGGTGCGTGTGCGGTCGACCGCGTTGAAAACCAGGGCCGGTCCGCGAGTCGGTGTCGGCCGCACCGAATTCTGGTGCACCCGGCCCGGCGCTGCACCACCGGTGTCCGAGATCGGCACGTGTGGTCCGCAGTCTGGCACGATCGGAACCCCCGGGATGGGGGCGGCGGGAACGTGTTCGGTGTGGTCGATCCGGTGCGGCCTACGCGCCCGCATCGCGCAATGCGGTGCTCCGGATCAGGTGGACGACGTCGTACGGGCGCATCGGCTGGGTCGGGCGCAAGGATCGGTAGGTATACCGATCGACCGTGCCCTGCTCCAGGTTTCGCACCAATAGTGCGTCGCCGCCCTGTTCGTCCTCGACCGGGTCGGTGGCGAAGAATCGTTTGAAGTCCTTCGGCGATCGGGAATGGCAGGCGTTGAAGATCTCGTCGAGGCGCTGCTGCGGAACGGTGCCGGGACCCATGACCCGCAGGGCATGGATCACGCGAACGGCGACGTAGCGCCAGTTGACCAGCAGTTCTCGTGCGGCGTCGGTCATGATCCATTCGACCAGGTTGACCGGCCGGGCCGGACCGAGGTCGGCCGGCGTCAAGCTCGGAATCAGTTGGCGCGCGGGTCCGTTGGCGGCG
This sequence comes from Nocardia sp. NPDC004711, assembly GCF_053601595.1. NCBI lineage: Bacteria > Bacillati > Actinomycetota > Actinomycetes > Mycobacteriales > Nocardiaceae > Nocardia > Nocardia sp. NPDC004711. Next base: position 261,522 of record NZ_JBSGCB010000003.1, read on the forward strand.
ACGACATCCAAATGCGGGAATCTGATGAAAAAGGCGGGCCCGGAGAACGATTCGAGATGAGCGAGATCCTCGCGGCCGATGGTCCGGGGCCAGGGTTCCGTGCGCAGCGTATCCATGTCACCGAGCGCGAGCGACACGATCTTGCGCAGCATCCAGTCCGGTGGATTCAGCGCGCGGCACCAGGCCGCCAGACCTTCGGTGCTCGGGTTGCGCAGGCCCGCCTCCCACTTCCGCAGGGACGACAGCGTGGTCGACGCGGCCAGGGCCACCTCCTCCTGGGTCAATCCCAGCGCCTCACGTTGCCGGCGGAGATATCCGCCGATCTCGGGTCGCTCGCAGACCCACGAGAGCCGGCCGGCGCCGCGGCGGACCTGGGTGGGCGGGATCGGAGGAAACACCGACTGGCCTGGGTGGGGGAGCGGTGCGGCGATCTGCACGGCCAGCCTCTCTATCGAACGTCCTACGAAGCCTTGCGCGGCCGAGCGGTGTGAATCGGATTCGCTGAAGAACTTTTACCCGACGGGCCGAAACGGCGCACTGTCGGAAAGATCACAGCGTTCGCAACATGAATATTCGCTGATGCCAACGGTTTTCCGACACCTTTCATGCACCGTTTGTTCATTGAAATTTGGGTAATGGGGCAAAAACGTGAACAGAGCTCCGAAGCTCATATCTCGCGTTGCCTGGTTGTGCGGGCGATGGGTGTGGGCGTTCGGACGGAAGGTGTGACAATTTGTGTCGCTCGGTCAATCGATCAGCTCGCGTTCTGGTGCCGAGTTCGGTGTGAAACCTGTTTTGTCACAACGAATTTGGTGATCTCCAGCGGAACCGCCGGGGGGCGACTCGGCGCGCCTGATCGGTGGTAGCTGTCTTTTTCCCAGCCGACGGGTGCTGCTGCGTCCTTCGACGTACCGATTGGTTGATCCATCCCGCCGGTAGTGCTCGATTCCCCTGTTGCGCAAAGATTTCTGCCTGATCTCGGCCACGTTGTCGCTGCTGTGTTGCGGGGCACCGGTGGTTTGTGGTGCGCAGTGCGGGGCTGAGTTGCGTGCTGTCCGAGTGCATTGCACAGTCTTGGTCGCCAGAAAGCCGTTTCATAACGAGTTTTGAATTTCGGCCCCGGTGGCCATCCAGTTCATCCTCCGCACGGGCGCTGGTGCGGCGACTTATCGCGGAGAAAGAATCCACAGTGGGGACAACCTTGGACAGCAACGAACCCGATCGGGACGAATCGGACACGCCCGAACCGGCCATCGAGCCGAATGCCGGTGCCGTCGATGCCGTCGATGCGGTGCCGACCGAATTCATCGAGGCCCCGGGAGAGCTCGCCGAGGCCCCGGGAGAGCTCGCCGAGGCCCCGGGGAAATGGCAGCTGATGGCTCGCCTGATCGCGTCGCGTCCTGTCCGCCGCCATCTGCCGAAGGTGGCGGCCGGCGCCGCGCTGGCGAGCCTCGTCGTCGGCGTGGTCGCCGCGGCCGAAACGCACGGGACCGATCCGGCGGCGACCAGTGCCGCGTCGACCGAAGCGGCGAAGGCGCCGGATTCGCAGAGCTACGCCGATCTGACGGCCGCGCAGTCCGGGTCGACCACGCCGGAGATCGGTCTCGCCGACAGCTCACTGACCCCGAGCGACGTTCCGGTCCCCACCGACGGCTCCACACCCGACGCCACGGGCGACCCGATCGCCGCGACCGATCCGGGCACCGAACCCGCGTCCGCGACAACGGATCCCGCCCAGGACACCACCACCCCGGATACCACCACCAGCGCCCCCGCCACGACCACGGATACGCCGGTCACGACCACGGACACGCCGACCGCGACCGCCGCGCCCAGCCTCTCCATCGACGCGAGCGCGACCCTCTCGTTCCAGGCGGATCAGTCTTCCGATCCGGGGCAAACCGTTTCGCAGTCGGTGACTCCCACATCGGACCCTGCCACCACCACAACGACGGTCACGGTGACCACCGACCCCTCGACGACGACCACTGCCGTCCCGTCCACCACCACGATTCCGGTCACCACCACAACTCCGGTCACCACCACGGCTCCGGTCACCACGCCCCCGTCGACAACGACGACGGTTCCGGTGGCCGCCACGACCACGGCACCCACGACGACATCGCCGGTGACGACCACGGCACCCACGACGACATCGCCGGTGACGACCACGGTTCCCGTGACGACCACGCCCGCGGTGACGCCCGCCCCGGTGACGACGACCGCCCCGCCGCCGACCTCGCCCCACTGCATCGCAACGCCGCCGCGGAATCCGATGCAGCCGCTGGCATCCGCGACCCTCGCGCATCCGCCGACCGCGAAGCCGCAGCCCGTGCCACCGGCCGCCCCGGCGCCGAAGCCGCCCGTGCCCGCGACCTCGAAGCCCCCGGTGCCCGCGACCTCGAAGCCGGCCACGCCCCCGGCATCCAAAACGCCGGTACCCCCGCCCGCCCCTCACCCGTGCGGCTAGGCGTACGGAACGAAACCTTGTTCGCACCAGTGAATTTCGCGGAACCATGACGAATTCGTACGTGCCCGGCACGGGTGGCCGGGGCCTGGGCGGGGCTCGGTTGCCCCTGTTCATCGCCGCGGTCGCGCTCACCGTGGCCGGGTGTGCCGCAGGGCCGGGCCGGGCGCCGGAACCCGCTCCTCCGGGCTCCGGCGGCCCGATCCCGAAAATCCGGCTCGACGCGATGGACAACAAGCTCGACCAGCTCCGCGAGTGGGCTCGCCCACGGGCCGACAAGGACGGCATCCCGCTCCGCGCGCTGGAGGCGTACGGATACGCCACGGTCGTGCTGGCGAAGGCCCAGCCCGGCTGCCACCTCGGCTGGACCACGCTGGCGGGGATCGCCCGCGTGGAAAGCGATCACGCCCGTTTCGGCGGCGCCACCATCGCGGCCGACGGCCTGGTGCAGCCGCCGATCCGCGGTGTGGCCCTCAACGGCACGGGCGGCAATGCCGTCATCCTCGATCCCGCCTCGACCGCCCGGGCCGGACGCACCGTCTACGCCCGCGCCATGGGCCCGTTCCAATTCATCCCGGACACCTGGAAGCACTGGGGCGTTCGCGCCGGTGCCGACTATCGCGCCCTCGCCGATGCGCTCGAGGCCGCCAAACCCGTTGCCACCGGCGACCTGTCGGGCAACCCGGACAATATCGACGACGCCGCGCTGGCCGCGGGCCGCTACCTGTGTGCCGCCGGCGGCGATCTGGCCACCGCCGCGGGCTGGCGGCAGGCCATCCTCGCCTACAACCACTCCTCGGTCTATGTCGGCCAAGTACGCACTGCCGCAACCGGTTACGACGCCTGACCGCTGTCTTTCGATCACTTCATCCGCAAAACGCCGTGACACCAGAGTTCGGTGTCGCGTGATCAGGAGGAATTCATGTCCCGCAAGAGCATTCGGGTCGCCGCTGCCGCCGGTGCGGTGGCGCTGGTCTGTACCGGCGCCGGTATCGCCCATGCCGCCCCCGGCGGCAAGACCGGTCAGGGCAAGGACGCCGACCACGTGCTGCTGATCTCGATCGACGGAATGCACCAGGCGGACCTGGCGTGGTACGTCAAGCAGCACCCGAACTCCGCGCTGGCCTCGCTGGCGAACAACGGCGCCGAGTACACCAACGCGCAGACCACCAACCCGTCGGACTCCTTCCCGGGCATGGTCGCGCAGTTCACCGGCGCCACCGCGGGACAGTCGGGCGTCTACTACGACGACACCTTCAATCGCGACCTGCTGCCCGCCGGCACCACCGACTGCGCCCACACCCCGAAGGGCGCCGAGGTCGCGATGACCGAGGCGATGGACAAGAACCAGAACTCGATCGATGCCGGCCAGGGCCTGGCGGGCCTGCCGGGCAGCATCCTGGGCATGACGGGCAACCCGGCTTCCCTGCTGAACCCGGCGGCCATGCCGGTCGACCCGGCCACCTGCAAGCCGGTCTACCCGAGCCAGTACCTCCAGGTGAACTCGGTCTTCGACGTCCTGCACGCCGCGGGCAAGCTGACCGCCTGGTCGGACAAGCACCCCGCCTACTCGATCCTCGAGGGCAAGGCCGGCAACGCCATCGACGACCTCTTCACCCCCGAGATCAACTCCAATTCCCCGATCGCGGGCCAGGACTGGACCAAGGACGACAAGTCCACCCAGCAGTACGACGGCTACAAGGTGCAGGCCGTCCTCAACGAGATCGACGGCTACGACCACGGCCACACCAAGCAGGTCGGTGAGCCGGCCGTCTTCGGCATGAACTTCCAGACCGTCTCCGTCGCGCAGAAGCTGCCGACCTCCGACGGCATGACCGGTGGCTACCAGGCCGACGGCGTGACCCCCGGCGCGCTGCTGTCCGGTGCGCTCGACTACGTCGACGGCCAGCTGGGCAAGCTGCTCGGCGAGCTGAAGACCAAGGGCGAGGACAAGAACACCACCGTCATCGTCTCCGCCAAGCACGGCCAGTCGCCCACCAAGCCGAGCGACCTGACCCGCATCGACGACGGCCCGATCATGACCGCCCTCAACGCCGCCTGGAAGGCCAAGCACCCCGAGGCCACCAAGGACCTGGTCGCCTTCAGCGTGAACGACGACGCCATGCTGCTGTGGCTGAACGACCGTTCGCAGGCCGCCGCCGATTTCGCCAAGCAGTGGCTGCTGGCCAACAACGGCACCGGCAACGACATCAGCGGAAACCCGAAGGCGTACACCAAGTCCGGCCTGACCGAGGTGCACGCCGGCGCCGACGCCGCCTCGTACCTGGGCGCCCCGGAGAACGACCCCCGCCACCCCGACCTGGTCGGCGTCGCACAGGTCGGCACCGTCTACACCGGTGGCAAGGGCAAGATCGCCGAACACGGCGGCGCGAACCCGGCCGACCGCAATGTCCCGCTGATCGTCTCCGGCCCGGGCGCCAAGAAGACGGTCGTGACCGACGCCGTGCAGACCACCCAGATCGCCCCGACCATCCTGAAGCTGCTGGACGAGAACCCGCAGAAGCTGGATGCCGCCAAGGCCCACGGCGTGCGTGAACTGCCGAACCTGGGCTGATCCGATTCGGATCACACGACCGCAACGGCCCGCCGGTCCGCCCCGGCGGGCCGTTCCGCACCCGGCCGCACGGGTGAACCAACGGACCGGGCGGGACGCGGGCGAACCCGGCCCGTCGCCGATTCGTGGCCTTGATGGAGGACTCGAGCAGGGCGGTCGGCGGCGGGAGGCCGGCGTCGGGAGTGGAGGCGGAGCGTGCGGGCGCGGTGGTCGCGACGATGGGGGCGGGAGCTGCTGCGGGCATGGCGGGAATATCGTCTCGACGGTGGCGGCTATCCTTGGACGGTCATGAAGTCGGCTTTCCCGGGTCCGGTCGGTGCCCAGACGGTCTACCTCGATCACGCGGCCACGACACCCATGTTCCCGGTCGCTGTCGAGGCGATGTGTGCTGCGCTGGGGATGACGGGGAACGCGTCGTCATTGCACGGGTCCGGGCGGGCCGCCCGGCGGGTGCTGGAGGAGGCGCGGGAGTCGATCGCGGCGGGGCTGGGGGCGCGGCCGTCGGAGGTGATCTTCACCTCGGGCGGGACCGAGAGCGACAATCTCGCCGTCAAGGGCATCTACTGGGCGCGGCGTGACGCCGATCCGCGGCGGAACCGGATCCTGGTGAGCGCGGTGGAGCATCACGCGGTGCTGGACACCGTGGAGTGGCTCGAGCAGCACGAGGGCGCGCGCATCACGTGGCTGGAGTGCGATGCCCAGGGCATCGTCTCGCCGCGCACGCTGCGCGACGCGCTGGCCGAGTACGCCGCCGAGACGGCACTGGTGAGCGTCATGTGGGCCAACAACGAGGTCGGCACCATCCAGCCGATCCAGGAATTGGCCGCGGTGGCACAGGAATTCGACGTGCCCATGCACAGCGACGCGGTGCAGGCCGCGGCGCAGCTGCCCATCGACTTCGCCGCCAGCGGGCTGGCCGCGGCCAGCTTCGCCGGGCACAAGGTCGGCGGGCCGCACGGCGCGGGCGTGCTGCTGCTGGGGCGGCAGGTGCCCGCGGTGCCGCTGCTGCACGGCGGCGGGCACGAGCGGGATCTGCGCTCGGGCACCTCGGACGTACCCGCGGCGGCCGGCCTGGCCGCCGCGATTCGCGAGACCGTGGCCGGCCTGGCCGTGCGCGCGATGGACCTGGAGCGGCTGCGGGACCGGCTCATCGAGGGCGTGCGCGCCGTCGTGCCGAACGCGGTGCTCAACGGGGCGACCGGCGCGCAGCGCATGCCGGGCAACGCCCACTTCACGTTCCCCGGCTGCGAGGGCGACTCGCTGCTCATGCTGCTGGACGCCGCCGGGATCGAATGCTCGACCGGATCCGCGTGCAATGCCGGTGTGGCCGGACCCTCCCATGTGCTGCTGGCCATGGGCGTGGAACCGGCGCTGGCGCGCGGATCCCTGCGATTCTCATTGGGACACAATTCGACCGACGCCGATATCGATGCCCTGCTGGCAGTGCTGCCGCAGGTGGTGGAACGGGCGAAGGCGGCCGGACTGGCCGGAGCGAAGGGAGGCTTCTAGATGCGAGTACTTGCCGCGATGAGTGGTGGCGTGGATTCCGCCGTGGCGGCCGCCCGCGCGGTGGACGCCGGACACGAGGTGGTCGGCGTGCACCTGGCGCTGTCGGCGAACCCGGGCACGCTGCGCACCGGATCGCGCGGCTGCTGCTCCAAGGAGGACGCCGGTGACGCCCGGCGGGCGGCCGACGTGCTCGGAATCCCGTTCTACGTCTGGGATTTCGCCGACCGGTTCAAGGAGGACGTGATCGACGACTTCGTCGCCGCGTACGCCGCCGGTGAGACCCCCAACCCGTGCCTGCGCTGCAACGAGAAGATCAAGTTCTCGGCGCTGGCCGACCGCGCGGTGGCCCTGGGCTTCGACGCCGTCGTCACCGGGCACTACGCGCGGCTCGCGGACGGCGTGCTGCGCCGGGCCGTGGACGAGGACAAGGACCAGTCCTACGTGCTGGCCGTCCTTACCGCCGAACAGCTTTCGCGCGCCATGTTCCCGGTCGGCGACACCCCGAAGCCGCAGATCCGCGCCGAGGCCGCCGAGCGCGGGCTGGCGGTGGCCGGCAAGCCCGACAGCCACGACATCTGCTTCATCCCCTCCGGCGACACCCAGGCCTTCCTGGGCGCCAAGATCGGCATCCGCCCCGGCGCGGTGCTCGACGCCGACGGCACCAAGCTCGCCGACCATGAGGGCGTGCACGGCTTCACCATCGGCCAGCGCAAGGGCCTGGGCCTGCCCGGCCCTGCCGCCGACGGCAAGCCGCGCTATGTAACCGGCATCGACCCGGACACCGGCACCGTGCACGTGGGCTCGGCCAAGGACCTCGAGGTATGGACGGTGCGCGCCGACCGCGCCATCTGGACCTCGGGTGAAAGTCCTTCCGGCCCCGTGGAATGCGTGGCCCAGGTGCGTGCCCACGGCGGCATCGCCCCGGCCGTCGCCGAGGCCGTTGACGGCGGTCTGGTGGTGCGGCTGCGCGCACCGCTCACCGGTGTGGCCCGCGGCCAGGCCGTGGTCCTCTACCGCCCCGACCCGGCGGGGGACGAGGTGCTGGGCAGCGGCACCATCTCCGGCACCGAACGCGAACCTCATTCGTACGCAAGCGAACTGGTCTCGGATAGCGCCCGGTGAGCGACCGCCACACGCGCGGACGCGCGAAATCATATGTAGCGGCGCAGATTCGATCGACCTCCCGGGTCGTCTGGCGCACCGGAATGCCGCAGCCACTGCGCCTGCGCCCGCGCCGCGCGCCGGGGCGGGCCAGGCTCGGCCGGAACGCCGCGGGCAGCGCCGCGCCGGAGCAGATCGCCCGCACCGACACCGGCGAATTCCGGCCCGGCGAGCCGCAACCCGGCCCGGACGGGAAAACGGACGCGGCGCACGGCGCCGGCCGCAGTCGGGCACGGGCCGGCGTGGTCGTCAAGGTCACACCGTATGCCGAGCGCGGCCGCCCCGCGACCGGGCCCGGCGACGCGGCCGAGCGGGCGGGCAAAACCTGGGACTGGTTCGTCAACGTGACCTGCTGGGATTGGTACACGAATTCGAGCAGCCGCACCGAACGCGGCGATGCCGACGAGTGACCTCGCGCGGCTCGGCAGCCCGCTTCGCCGCGCAGTGCGCGACGGCTCGCACGCGATCCGGTTCGGTCCGGGCGGGAGTTCGTCGACGCCTCTGAAACGGGGCGAGCGGACGCCGGGTGGCCGGGTCGACGTGGAGGTCACGAGTTCGGTTGGTACGAGGGGTTTTCGGAACGGACGGCCGGGTGATACGGGATGGCTGGGATGACTGACGACACGAACACGGCGGTACTGCGCGGCGGCATCGCGACCGGCGTGGGCTCCTGGCCCGGGACCGATCCGCGGGAGGCGGCGGCGACCGTGGTGGGGGAGCTGGGACAGCTGCCGCATCTCGTCGAACTGCCCGGCCGGGGTGTGGGCGCGGACGTGGTCGGACGGGTGTCGGGCCTGCTGGTGGACATGCAGTTCGACAGCACCACGCGGGGATATCGGCTGGCGGCGCGGCCGGGCGCGGTCGCGCGACGGGCCCACGATCTGCTGCGCACCGATCTGGACGCGCTCGAAGAGGCCTGGGAGACCGGCGGTTTCGCGGGCTCCGGCCATCCGGTGAAGGTGCAGGTGGCCGGGCCGCTGTCGGTGGCCGCGGAGGTGGAGCTGCCGGGTGGGCATCGCGTGCTGACCGATTCCGGTGCGCTGCGCGATCTTTCGGAGTCGCTGGCCGAGGGCATCGCGAATCATGTGGCGGAGGTGGGCAAGCGGCTGGGCGCGCAGGTCGTACTCCAGATCGACGAGCCGGACCTGACGGCCGTGCTGAACGGCACACTGAAGGGCGTGAGCGTCCTGAACACGGTGCGCGCCATGCCCGAACCCGAGGCGCTGCACATCCTGGACATCGTCGCGGGCAGCCAGTCCGTGCCGATGCTGGTGCACACCTGCGCCGACCGGCCCGCCCTGGGGTTCCTGCGCAAGAGCGGGGCGGCCGCGGTCGGCTTCGACATGGCCTCCATCGGCACCCCCGACCTCGACCGGATCGGCGAATTGCTGGACAGCGGAAAGCATCTGGTGCTCGGGCTGGTGCCCACCACCGCCCCGGCCGCGCCCGTCACCTGGCGCGATATCGCGGAACCCGGTGTGCGCCTGATGGATCGGCTCGGTTTCCCGCGGCGCCTGCTGGCCGAGCAGGTTCTGGTCGCCCCGGCCTGCGGCCTGGCCGGTGCCCCGCTGTCCTGGGCGCGCCGCGCGCTGAGCCTGGCCGCCGAGACCGCGCGCGCCTACGCCGAGGAGCCGGAGTCGCTCACCTTCGAGTGAAGGCCGGGTGGCAGTGTGACGCTGTGCCGCAGGGTGTTCCGGCGGCGCGGCTCACATCCGGGTCAGGATGTCCAGCGCGATCGCCACCGCCGCCTGGTTGCTCTCCTCGTCGGAGAGCTCCAGATCGCCCATCATGGACAGGCTCCAGCTGATGGCCAGCAGTGCCTGCCGGGCGTGAAAGGTGGCCAGCGGCTCCGTGCTCGGCGCGGTCATGAGGTCGGCCAGCACCCGGAACTGGTAGCGCAGGCTGGTACCGAAGCCGAGGTCCCGGAACGCGGGCTGGTTCTCGTGCCAGAACCGGATCATGTCCTTGCCGAGGCTGTGCAGCAGCGCGCCGTAGCGAATCACGATCTCGCGGGCCCGATCCGGCCCCGGCGGCGTGGCCTCGGCCCACTGCACGATCTCGTCGACGCCGCCGCGCAGATCCTCCGACAGGCTGGCGACAATGTCTTCCTTGGTCCGGAAGTGGTAGTAGAGAGCGGCTTTCGTGACGCCCAGGCGCTCGGCGATCTCGCGCAGCGAGGTCTTCTCATAGCCGCGCTCGGAGAACAGCTCCATGGCGACGGACCGAATCCGCTCCCGCGTATCACTGCGACGCCCGTCCATCGAGTCCTTCCCTCGGTACCCCCACGCTTGTTCTCTTGACGACCGGCCCCTTTTGCTTGACGACCGGCAAGGGAAAGCCTAGCGTCTCCGTCACCGGCAGATACCTAGCCGGTCGGCAAGTTACTTTGCGCAGTGGGGAGCAGGACATGACCGAGACAGCAGCGACAGTGCCGGTTGACGGCGTAGCCGTGACCGCCATCGGGGTCGCCATCATCCGGGCGCGGGAATCCGAACGCGACGATCGTCTCTACGACGACCCGCAGGCGAAGGACTTCGTCGCCGCGGCCCGCAAAGGCTTCGACCCCGAACGCTGGGCGCGGATGGAAGCCCTGGCCGACCAGTTCTACGACGGCCGCACCATCGGCGTGCGCCTCGTCGACGAACGATTCCACGAGGCGATCGAGGCCGGCTGCGGCCAGATCGTCCTCCTGGGTGCGGGTCTGGACACCCGCGCCTACCGCCTCGACCTCCCACCCGCCCTGCACATCTACGAGATCGACCTACCCGAACTCTTCGCCTTCAAGGAACCGGTCCTGGCGGCCACCGCCGCCACCCCCACGTGCCACCGCCACGTAGTCATCGCCGACCTCCGCGAGAACTGGCGAAAAAGCCTGCTCGACACCGACTTCGACCCAACCGTCCCGACCTGCTGGGTCGACGAGGGCTCCCTCGGCTACCTCGACCGGGACTGGAACCGCCAGGTAGTCCTGACCCTCACCGAACTGTCCGCCCCCGGAAGCCGTTTCGGCGCAGGCCGCATGCTCATCGACCGCGAAGCCCCTCGGTACCGCGACCTACGCCGCCTCGTCTCCGGCGACGACGCCCCACCACCGCCCCGACCCACCCCCACCCAGGACCCCGACATCGAACACTGGCTCAACACCATCGGCTGGACCACCGAACTCCGCACCTGGAACGACATGACCGCCCACCTACCCCGCCCCACCACCCCCCTCGACCCCCGCATCGGCACCATCGCCGCCATCCGCCGCTGAGCCCCGCCGGCCAAATCGAACTTGGTTGCGAGGCCGGATTTCATTCGAGATACGAGGTAGTCCGGCCTACCCCCGGCGTGCGGCGTGGAACGGGAACCGAGGTGCGTTCAGCCCTGGTTCTTCGGGCGTTTGGAGCCGAAGTAGGGGCGGGCGCCGGGGTGGTCGAGTTGCCATTTGTCGGGCTTGCCGGAGGGGTAGGTGACGGGGATCTGGTCGCCGATGGAGGGCCAGTTGCCGACGTCCCAGGCGAAGCGGCCGTAGACCTCATGGGCGAACACGGTGGGGCCGGAGATGCTGCCGGAGATGGTGACGTACTGCTCGCCGAGGTCGTCGGGGCGGGGGCTGACGCCGGTGACGTGGAGGGTGCCGGATTCGAGGCCGGCGGGGGAGGCGTTCCAGGAGGCGGCGAGCGGGTCGCCGGGGAAGGCTCGTGAGCCGCCGCCGTTGCCGCGGCGGTAGTACACCAGGGCCGCGGCCAGTGCGCCGCCGATCAGCAGGACGAACATGAGCTGCAGGAGCATGAACTCCATGCTAGGCGGCGTGGAGTTCATGCCCGGCCGGGGCCGGGTGACGACCGGTGCGGCTAGTGGGCGGTGAGTTCGGAGATGCCGTTGTGGCGGCGCAGCTGCCAGACCGTGGTGCGCTTGGACTGGGAGCGGCCGTTGCCGCGGTCGATCAGGGTGCGGTTGGCGGTGGTGAAGACCAATTGCGCGCCCTGGGTATTGGTTTCGGGATTCTGGAACAGCTGGATGAGGCTGTCGGCCGTCTCGGGGGTGAGGGCGGCGTCGATATCGTCCACCGCCAGCACGCCGCCGGTGTCGAGAGCGTCGAGCATGGGCGGCAGCAGGCGCAGCATGGCCAGGGTGGCGCTGGACTCGTCGGTGATGTCGAAGGCGGTTTCGATGCCCTCGTGGGTGAGGCCCAGGCCGACGCCGCGGCGGGCCACCATGCGGGAGTACAGCGCGTCCCGGGCGGCATAGAGGTTGGCCAGTTCGCGCTGCAAGAGGGTGACGGTGATGCCGTGCTCGAGGAACATCTCCTCGGCGTAGTTCGCCGAGACCGTGCAGGACTCGATTTCCTTTGTGGTGGAGGCGATATCGGTGTCCAGGTCACGCAGGTAGTCGGCGTACATGGGGTCGTCGGACGGCAGCAGTAGATCGGTGATGCCGAGGTCGGCGGAGCGCAGCAGGGTCAGCAGCCGCACCGCATGGTCGGTCGAGCGCGAGATGTGCGAGCCCACCCGATGCGCGACCTCCTGCGGATCCGGCTGCCCGCACTGCACTTCCAGCAGCGACTGGAACCAGCGGTAGGCCGGGACCAGCGGCTCGGCGTACAGCTGCCCGGACAGGCTGAGCAGCAAGGCATTCGGGCGCACCAGCGGCACCACGGCACCCAGTCCGTAGCGCGCGGCCTCGAACATGGGCCCGATGCGGATGTCGTCGCCGGCACGCTCGAACACCACGCGTTTGCGATTGTGCGGATGCGAGTGCAGCCATTCCGCGGCCACGTCGGCATTGTCGAGCCGGAACCCGTAGGTGTACGGGCATCCCTCGGCGACGAAGTTCGCCACGAATTCCGAAGGGCGATCGGAGAATCCGAGGTGCGGCGTCCGAACCGGACCGGAGTAGGGATCCCACCCGGTGACCGAATTCAGTACGGCGTCGCGCATGCGATCGAGCGCGTCGATGAGGCCCGTCTTGCCGGTGGCGGCCGTCCCGTAGACGGCGGTGACCGGTGTGGCGACCGGCCCGCTACCCCGGGTCAGCCGCAGTTCCTGCGGTTCGGCGAGGGACCGATGATTCGACACCTGAAAACTACGCAACACCCTGGACATCCTGCCGGTCGCGGGTCGGAAATGCGACTCACCTTATTCGGGCATTCCGCGAGGGCGGCACCCGGAGGGCAACTTTCGCGATATCCGGGTTCGAAACCGGGGCGACCGGCACGGACCGCGCCGCGGCCGAATGCCGGTGTGCACGAACCGCAGCGGAGCAGTGCGCGAACCTCAGCGGAGCAGACCGTAGGCGCGGGCGGGAGCGAGACGGACGACGGCGCGGCGGTCGGCGACCATGGCGCGGCGGTAGTCGTCCCAGTCGGGGTGCTCGCCGCTGAGGGCGCGATAGTAGGCGACCAATTCGTCGACCGTGGCGTCGCCGGGATCGGCGGCGACGGGGGAGACCTCGGCCTCGCCTTCGATGACCGCGTACGACCAGAAGTCGTCGCTGCTCATGTGCAGCGCTGCCCACGGCTCCCGGACCAGATTGTGGTACTTGGCACGGTCGGCGGTGATGGAGATCCGGATGATGCCGTCCTCGCCGGCCCAGTGCAGCACATTGGAGAGCTGCGGGCGGGTGTCGCGGCGAATCGTGGTGAGCACCGACTTGCGGTGGGAGCGCGCGAAATCGACTGCCTTGGCGAGGTCCATACCGAGTGGAACCCGGCCGGTTGCGGGCGTGTTCCCGAGGCCGGAAATACCTCGCATCAGGCGTGCGACGTGCGGGAATGGTGATCGAACCTGTCGGCGGGGCGGGATAGAGTGCCTGGTGTGAGCGAATCGGGCATGGAGATCACCGCGGCGAGCGGGGACGAGCGCGTCGAGTGGCAGCGGCTGGCGGAGGAGGTTCGCGGCCACCAGTTCCGCTACTACGTGCGGGACGCGCCGATCATTTCCGACGGCGAGTTCGACGAGCTGTTCAACCGCCTGGTAGCGCTCGAGGAGGCGCATCCGGATCTGCGCACCCCGGATTCGCCCACCCAGCTGGTCGGCGGCGGCTTCACCACCGAATTCCAGCCCGTGGATCACCTGGAGCGGATGTACTCGCTGGACAACGTCTTCAACGAGGACGAGATGCGGCAGTGGATCGCCAAGGTGGAGGCCGATGCCGGCACCGATCTGCACTACGTGTGCGAGGTGAAGATCGACGGCGTCGCCCTCAACCTCGTCTACGAGGACGGCAAGCTGGTGCGCGGCGCCACCCGCGGCGACGGCCGCACCGGTGAGGACGTCACCCTCAATGCCCGCACCATCGAGGACATTCCGCACGAGCTCATCCACAGCGACGAGTTCCCGGTGCCGAAGCTCCTGGAGGTGCGAGGCGAGGCGTTCATGACGCTGGCCGACTTCGAGTCGCTCAACGCCGCCATCGTCGCGGAAGGCAAAGCGCCGTACGCGAATCCGCGCAATACCGCCGCCGGGTCGCTGCGGCAGAAGGATCCAGCGGTGACGGCGCGGCGGCGGCTGCGCATGATCTGCCACGGCTTCGGCCGGCTGGCGGGCTTCGCGCCGGAATCACAGTTCGAGGCCTACCGCGCGCTGGCCTCCTGGGGTCTGCCGGTGTCGGCGCACACGATCCGGGTGCAGGGCGCGGACGCGGTGGTCGACCGCATCAACTACTGGGGCGAGCACCGCCACGATATCGAGCACGAGATCGACGGCCAGGTCATCAAGGTCGACGAGTTCAGCCTGCAGCGCCGCCTGGGCTCCACCTCGCGCGCGCCGCGCTGGGCCATCGCCTACAAGTACCCGCCGGAGGAGGCCACCACCAAGCTGCTCGACATTCAGGTGAATGTCGGTCGCACCGGCCGGGTTACGCCGTTCGCGGTCATGCAGCCGGTCACCGTGGCGGGCTCCACCGTCGCCATGGCCACCCTGCACAATGCCTCCGAGGTGCAGCGCAAGGGCGTGCTCATCGGCGACACCGTCACCATCCGCAAGGCCGGGGACGTGATTCCGGAGGTGCTCGGCCCGGTGGTGGATGCCCGCGACGGCAGCGAGCGGGAATTCGTGATGCCCACGCACTGCCCCGAGTGCGGCACCGAGCTGGCCCCGGCCAAGGAGGGCGACGCCGACATCCGGTGCCCCAACCAGCAGTACTGTCCGGCGCAGCTGCGGGAGCGGGTATTCCACGTGGCCGGGCGCGGCGCGTTCGATATCGAGGCGCTGGGCTACGAGGCCGCCATCGACCTGCTGAAGTCGGGCGCCATCGCCGACGAGGGCGACCTGTTCTCCCTCGACGAGGACAGGCTGCTCACCACCACGCTGTTCACCAATAAGAGCGGCACCCTGTCGGCCAATGGCAAATGCCTGCTGGAGAACCTGGAGTCCGCCAAGGACCGCCCGCTGTGGCGCGTGCTGGTCGCGCTCTCCATCCGCCATGCCGGTCCCACCGCGGCCCGGGCCCTGGCCACCGCGTTCGGCAGCATGGACCGCATCCGGGAGGC
The DNA here is from genome assembly GCF_053601595.1 of Nocardia sp. NPDC004711. Classification (NCBI taxonomy): domain Bacteria; kingdom Bacillati; phylum Actinomycetota; class Actinomycetes; order Mycobacteriales; family Nocardiaceae; genus Nocardia; species Nocardia sp. NPDC004711. Next base: position 276,711 of record NZ_JBSGCB010000003.1, read on the forward strand.
CTCGGCCGAGGAACTGGCCGCCACCGACGGCGTCGGCCCCACCATTGCCGCCGCGGTCACCGAATGGTTCACGGTGCCCTGGCATCTCGAGATCGTCGACAAGTGGACCGCCGCCGGCGTCCGGATGGAGGACGAGCGCGACGAGTCCATCGAGCGCAACCTGGAGGGCCTGTCCATCGTGGTGACCGGGTCGCTGGAGAGCTTCACCCGCGACGGCGCCAAGGAGGCCATCCTCGTCCGCGGCGGCAAGGCGGCCGGATCCGTCTCCAAGAAGACCGCTTTCGTGGTGATCGGCGACGCACCCGGCTCGAAGGCCGCCAAGGCCGAGGAACTGGGTGTCCCCATCCTCGACGAGGCAGGTTTCGTGAAACTGCTCGAGGGCGGCCCGGAGGCGGTGTCGGAAGTCCCGGAACCGGAGTCCGAGAGCCCGGAGGCGGTGTCCTAGAGATCGATTCGCACCGGCGCGGCGCCTCGTGCAACCGCGTACGCGCCCGGTGCGGGGGCGACCGGCAATGCGGTCGGGGGCGTGGAGATTCGGGCGGCCGAGTCCGGGGACTACCCGGCCATCGGCGACTTGATCGTCGTGGTGTATGCCGGTGAGGGGTGCGCGAATCCGCCGGGCCCCCTTGCCGGGGAGCTCGCCGACACCGTCGCCCGGGCTGGGCGATCGGTAAAGGCAATCGCGTGCGGCGGGGCGGTATTGAGGATGGAGTTGTGGTGATGAATGTGCGCAGTGAGCGGTCACGGGACGGCCGCGTGGAGATTCGGGTGGCCGAGTCCGGGGATTACCCGGCCATCGGTGAGCTGACCGTCGAGGTGTATGTCGGTGAGGGGCACGTGAATCCGCGCAGCCCCTATGTCGAGGAGCTGGCGGATACGGCCACCCGGGCGGCGGCGGCCGAGATTGTGGTGGCGGTCCGCGACGGCGAGCTCCTGGGCTCGCTGACCATGGCCCGGCCCGGCACGCCGTTCGCGGATATCGCGCGGCCGGGGGAGTTGGAGTTCCGGATGCTCGCGGTGTCCAAGGGGGCCCGCGGGCTGGGAATCGGGACCGCCCTCATGGGGCGGGTGATCGATACCGCCCGCACCGAAGGTTTCGACGCGGTGGTGCTCACCACCATGCCGACCATGCAGGACGCCAGGCGCATGTACGACCGGCTCGGCTTCGCCCATGCCCCGGAACGAGATTGGCGCACCGACTCGGGCCTGCAGCTCACGGTGATGCGCCTGGAGATCGCTGCGGCACGCTGACCTGGCCGGGCCGGACGCCCGGCATCGTCGATTGGGCAAAGGGCGGCGGCGGACTCACCGACCGGCCGCGGCGGACCGGCTCGACCGTCACGCGGTCGAACCGGCCAACCTCGCGGGCCCGCGACGGGTGCGCGGGCGATGCCCCGGGGAAGCGGCGACGGAAGTGTCTGTCATCCCGGTATGTTCGGGCCGCGATCTCGGACGGTGGATTTCGTCCGCGAACGCGCCGGGATTGCGGGCTGCACCCGCTCAGGTCAGGACGCCGTCGATGCAGAGCGACGCGGTGCGCCAGGTCGGGGCGGGGCGGGCGCTGTCGAAGTCCCACTGCGAGATCGGGTGTGCGGCCTTCCAGAGCATGACGTCGCCGGGGAGGCGGACCACCTGGTACACATCGTCGGTGCCCGGGATGAGCTGGTTGCCGACGCAGTAGTCGGTGTAGCTGGTGCCGGGTTGTCTTGCGCCGGCGCTGAATTGGCCGACCGGGCTGGCGGTCGCGCCCGGGGCCGGAACCGTGCTCGGCCGATCGGTGGCGGCCCCGGCGAACCAGTACGGCGCGCCCGACTGGGTTCCGCAGCGGAAGGTGGTGCCGCCCGCGACCACGGTGCTGTCCTGCGGGTGGGTCGTTCCCGCCCAGAGACATCCGGCGCCGGCGCGCGACTTGCGCTCGCTCGGTTCGGCCTCGGCGGCCGCGGCTAGCGGAAGACCGGCGACCGCCAGCGCCGCCGCTGCCAGGGGCGCGGCGGCCACGCGCCCGAGGCGACGGGTGCTGGTGGTTGTCGGCGGGGGTGTCGCGGGTTTCGGCATGAGGGCTCCCGTGGCTCGGTGCGGGGTCAGCAGTAGTTGGCTAGCGGGGGGCATACCGTGTAGCCGGAGCCGTCGGCGTTCCACGACGGCGTCCAGACGGACGAGTTGCCCGCCCCGGTGTCGAACGGCTGCGGCGAAGGGGCGGGGACTTTGCCTGGGGAGCGCGGATGCTGGTTCTGCAGAACGGGATTCATGTCCGAGTGGCGGTAGCCGAAGGGGTCGCTCGCGTGGATGCCGGTAGGGTCGTCGCCGTGGGTGATGGTGCCCCGGCCGCCGCCGGATCGGGGTCCGGCCGAATCGGAGGCGCCGGGCGAAATGGTGCCGCGGGACTGGGATTCGGCGGTGGCGGGCCCGGCTGCGAGCAGGGCTGCGGCCAGTCCGGCCACGGGGGTCAGGACGAGGGTTGCGCGTCGGAGGGTCGGGCGTGATCGATGGGCTTGCGGCATGGCGTCCTGCCTCTCTGCATGGCGTCATTGCTGATCTGCTTGCCGGTTCTGGTCACGTCGGTGACTTATCTACTAAGTAAGACCGTAGGTCTTCTACGTAGATGAATAGTAGGTAAATCCTGTGAATCTACTAAGTTCGTACGTAGATACGGCACGGTGAACAGCGGCCGGGCAGACGAGAACGCCCCCACCGGATCTCCGGAGGGGGCGTGAAACGCGGTGCGAGAAAGGTGGTGCGGCTCAGCCGAGCACGGTGGCGACGATGCCGGCCAGGTAGCCGAGCCGCGCGACCTCCGACGGCCGGAAATCCGGACCACCCGGACGTCCCAGCAGCAGCACCTTGCCGGTATTGCCGAGCGGCGCCGCGGCCAGCTTGGTGTCCATGTCCTTCCACAGCTGCGGCAGCCAGTCGGCCTCGCCGTCGAGGACCGTCGGCTTCTCCAGCGGCATCCACGGCGCCGACGCCGCCTGGGTCGACGGGGCGCTCTGCGAGCCAACCACGCGGTACGCGCCCTGCGGGCCCATGTCGATCACGGTCGACCAGCCCACCCGCAGCACCCGCGGCACGCCGTCGACCAGCACCTGCAAACGATCGTCGCGCGCATTGGCGACCTGATCGATGAGCTCGAGTTCGCGGTGGGTGTCCAACATCCCGGAGTACGGGCGCAGCGAATCGACCTGCACATCGTGCAGGGATTCGGCCGCGGTGATGAGGGTGTCGGGCAATGCGCCCGAGGGCACCTCCACCACGATGTCGTCGATCGCGAAGCCGTCGCCGCGTTCGACGACATCCAGCGAGAGGATGTCCGCGCCGACGGAACCCAGCGCCAATGCCAGCGACCCGAGACTCCCTGGGCGATCCGGAAGTTGCACGCGAAGCAGATAAGACACGTGCCTTCCTTTCTTTACTGTGCGACCGAAACTTTCGGACGGGTACCCGAGTCCCGCAATACTTACACCCTCGAGAGCTGGTTATCGAATCGAACCATTCCCTGTGACGCGGGCCACTTACCCATCGGTTACACATTGATGGTGCCAGGTCTGGCGCACACCTGCGACCGCTGGCTCGGGGCGACCCACTAGGCTGTCGAATGGCCAATCACCAAGCTCGAACCATGCCGAAAGGGGTCCCGCGGTGCCCGCCATCTCCAGGGACGAGGTCGCTCACCTCGCCCGGCTGTCCCGGCTCGCTTTGACGGACGACGAACTCGATCTGTACGCCGGTCAGCTGGATTCCATCCTGACCCACGTCGCACAGATCTCGCAGGTCGCCGCCGCGGACGTGCCCGCCACCGCATCCCCGAATCCGGAGACCAATGTGACGCGCCCGGACGCGGAGCAGCCCTGCCTGACTCCGGAGCAGGCGCTCGCCATGGCGCCGGCCGTCGACGAGCAGCGGTTCATGGTTCCGCAGATTCTGGGAGAGGGCGAATGACAGACCTGACCAAGCTGTCCGCGGCCGAACTCGCGGACAAGATCCACACGCGCGAGGTCTCCTCGGTCGAGGTCACCGAGGCCCACATCCAGCGCATCGCCGAGGTCGACGGGGAGATCAACGCCTTCCTGCACGTGGCCGGCGAGCAGGCGCTGCTGACCGCCGCCGAGGTGGATCGTCAGGTCGCCGGCGGCAAGGTGGTCTCGGCGCTGGCCGGTGTTCCCTTGGCGCTCAAGGACGTTTTCACCACCACGGACATGCCGACCACCTGCGGGTCGAAGATCCTGGAGGGCTGGGTGTCGCCGTACGACGCGACGCTCACCACCAAGCTGCGCGAGGCGGGCATCCCGATCCTCGGCAAGACGAACATGGACGAGTTCGCCATGGGTTCGTCCACCGAGAACTCGGCGTACGGCCCGACCCGCAATCCCTGGGACACCGACCGGATTCCGGGCGGTTCGGGGGGTGGCTCCGCCGCGGCGCTCGCCTCGTATCAGGCGCCGCTGGCCATCGGCACCGACACCGGCGGTTCCATCCGCCAGCCGGCCGCGGTCACCGCGACCGTCGGCACCAAGCCGACCTATGGCACCGTGTCCCGTTTCGGCCTGGTCGCCTGCGCGTCCTCGCTGGACCAGGGTGGGCCGTGTGGCCGCACCGTGCTGGACACCGCGCTGCTGCACGAGGTGATCGCGGGCTACGACCCGAAGGACTCCACCTCCCGCAATGTGCCGGTGCCGCCGGTGGTCGCCGCTGCTCGCGCGGGCGCCAAGGGAGACCTGACGGGCCTGAAAGTCGGTGTGGTGAAGGAACTTCACTCCGACAGCTACCAGCCGGGCGTCATCGCCTCCTTCGACGCCGCGGTCGCGCAGCTGAAGGAACTGGGCGCCGAGGTGATCGAGGTGTCCTGCCCGCACTTCGAATTCGCGCTGCCCGCCTACTACCTGATCCTGCCGTCGGAGGTGTCGTCGAACCTGGCGCGCTTCGACGCCATGCGGTACGGCCTGCGCGTCGGCGACGACGGCTCGCGCTCGGCCGAGCAGGTCATGTCCATGACCCGTGAGGCCGGGCTGGGCCCGGAGGTCAAGCGCCGCATCATGATCGGCACCTACGCGCTGTCGGCCGGGTACTACGACGCCTACTACGGTCAGGCCAACAAGGTCCGCAACCTGATCGCGCAGGACTTCGACAAGGCCTACCGGACCGTCGACGTGCTGGTCTCGCCGACCAGCCCGTTCACCCCGTGGAAGCTGGGCGAGAAGGTCAACGACCCGCTGGCCATGTACCTCTCGGACCTGTGCACGCTGCCCACCAACCTGGCCGGGCACTGCGCCATGTCGGTGCCGTCCGGGCTGAGCGCGGACGACGGCATGCCGGTCGGTCTGCAGATCATGGCTCCGGCGCTGGCCGACGACCGGCTCTACCGGGTCGGCGCGGCCTACGAGGCGGCCCGCGGGCCCATCGCCTGAGCGCGAAGGTCATGAAGGCGGCCTGATCCAGGCTGTGTCGACGGCCTGATCCAGGCTGTGTCGACGGCCTGATCGAGGCGGTCCCGCAAGCGAATTCGGCCCCCGCCGGTATCCACCGGCGGGGGCCGTCCCTTCCACCGGCACGGACCCGGCGCTGTCCGTCCGGGTTGCCCGCTGCCCGACTTGTCGGGTTCTGCCCGATCGGCGTCCGGCCGATCGGGCAATGCCTGCGGCTTGTCGGCCCAGACCGGTAGGCTGGCAGCGGTTCGGCGTGTGTGAAGGGTTTTCTTGGGGATGTTGCGACGCGGCGAAGTCTTCGCGGGCTACGTGATCGAGCGCGAAGTGGGCCGTGGCGGAATGGGTTCGGTCTACGCTGCCCGCCACCCTCGGCTCCCGCGGCTCATCGCGCTCAAACTGCTGCACCGGGAGATGTTCGGCGAGAACGAGACTCGCCTCCGGTTCGAACGCGAGGCCGACGTCATCGCCCAGCTCGACCATCCCAACATCATCACCGTCTACGACCGCGGCGATGACGACGAGCAGCTGTGGATCGCCATGCAGTACGTGGACGGGGTCGACTGCGCCTCCATCGATCCCTACGACCTCAGCCCCGACCGGGCGGTCGAGATCGTCGTGCAGACCGCGGCCGCACTGGATTACGCGCACGGGCGCGGCGTGCTGCACCGGGATGTGAAGCCCGCCAATATCCTGCTGTCCCGCTCCGGCGGCATCGGCGCCGGATTCGCCGAGCGGGCGCTGCTCAGCGACTTCGGCATCGCCCGGGTCCTCGACGACACCGCGCACCTGACCCGCACCGGCATGCTCAATGCCACCCTGGCCTACGCCTCCCCGGAACAGCTCACCTCGGCGCCCATGGGGCCGCGCTCGGACCAGTATTCCCTGGCGTGCACGCTGTTTCGCCTGCTCACCGGGCGCGGGCCGTTCGACGCCCCGAATATCGCGACCGTCATGCTCGGGCATCTGCAGTCGCCGCCGCCCGATGTGAGCCTGCTGCGGCCCGAGCTGCCCGCCGAACTGGACGCAGTGCTGCGGAAGGCGCTGTCCAAGGATCCGCGCGACCGCTACGACAGTTGTTTCGAATTCGCGCAATCCGCCTGGGAGACGGTGGCCGAACCGGTGTCGCTGGTGCGGCGGCCGCGCGGGCCGGTCGCGGACCGGCTGCCGCGTCCGGACACCGTGCTCGGCTGTCTGTTCGGCGGCGCCGTCGGGGACGCGCTGGGTGCGCCGATCGAGACCATGCTGCTGCCGAACATCCAGCAGCGCTACGGGATCCAGGGCGTCACCGGGGCGGGCAGCGGCTACCGGGGCCGCATCTCCGACGAGACGCAGCTGGCGCTGTTCACCATGGAGGCGCTCATCCGCAGCGCCCGGGCGCGCGAGCGCGGCACCGCCGCCGCGGTCGGCATGATCCAGGAGAACCTGCTGGTGTGGCTGCGCGGGCAGGGGCAGGCGGCGGTGCCGGAACAGCCGGTGCCGTTGCAGAGCGGGCTGACCGGATATCCGGAGCTGATGACCTATCGGGGGCCGACGCAGACGACCATCTCGGCCATGCTGCGGGTGGCGGCGCGGCAGCAGCCCGGAATTCCGCTGGGCACCCGCGATCATCCGATCAACGACTCCAAGGGCTGTGCGGCCACCGTGCGATCCGCGTCGTGCGGGTTCATGCCCTCGCTGGAGTACGCGTTCGAATTGGCCTGTGACGCGGCGGCACTCACCCACGGCAATCCGAGCGGCTGGCTGCCGGCGGGCGCGTTCGCGGCCATCGTGTACGGACTCTGCCGGGGACTGGACGTGCGGGCGGCGGTGGAACAGGCTCGGGCCCAGCTGGTTCGCAACCGCGATCACGAGGAGACCACCCAGGCACTCGACGCGGCCGTGCGGCTGGCCGACACCGTGGCCTTCCGGGGCCGGCCCATGCCGCCACCCGGACTGCTGGAACCGCTGGGCACCGGCGTCATCGGGTCCGAGGCGCTGGCGCTGGGGGTGTGCGCGGCGGTATGTGCCGAAAACGTGGGCGGCACACCGGAACAGATCTTCCGCAACGGTGTGCTGCTGTCGGTGAATCATTCCGGGGACAGCGACTCCACCGGGGCCGTCTGCGGCGCGCTGCTCGGGGCCCGGCTGGGGGTGCATGCCATCCCCGCGCCCTGGCGCGCCGGCCTCGACGCGGCGGCCGCCATCGAACGGCTGGCCGCCGACTTCACCCGCGAATTCCGCGGCGCCGCTCAGCAGTCCGGCATGACCGTGCCCTGGTCGGCGCCGTAGCGGTGACCGTGACCGGGCGGGGCGTCGAGCGCGCCCAGCAGGTCGGCGGTGGTCTGCAGGAAGCTGATCACCGGAAGCCAGTGCGGGACCGGCGCGTCCGGGCGGGTGGCGGTGAGATCCGGTGCGCGCCACAGCAGCGCCGGCGACCAGTGCACCACCGGATCGGAGGCATTGGCCAGCACCGTCGCGCGGCCGTGCTGCACCTGCCCGGCGGGCGGGCCCGCCCAGAGCGCGCCGCAGACCCGGCGGTCCTGGTCGGCGGCATCGGTGAAGACGGCACTGCCGCCCAGTGCGCCCAGGCTCTGTCCGTAGATATAGAGCTTCGGCGGATTCGGTAGCGCCGCGATCCGTTGCTCCACGGCCCGGAACACGGCGCGGGCGGATTGCTCGGCGGCGCTGCGGCCGAAGACGAAGGTGACCCAGCTCGGGGCATCGGAGTACTGCAGACCGACCAGGGCGACATCGCCGCCGAAGCGGGCGTCGAGACCCTTGGCCGCATCGCTGTCGATCCAGCCCGAACCGGTCGGCACCGTCACCACCAGATTCCGGCGCTGCAGTCCGCCGGTGCGCTCCAGCTCCCGGATTGCCAGCGCCACCCGGGAATCCAGATCGGGCGCGGAGTTCAACCCGACGTACACCCGCACGGTCCGCGCCGGAGCCCCCGCCACGAACCGGCGGCCCTGCGCCCCCAGCGACGGCCAGCTCGCCATCGACACCGGACTACCCGACCGCGTCGGCGAATCCGGTTGCACCAACTCCGGATCCACATACGAATTGGCCGCCGCATAGGCCGCCCGCCGCCACTCCACCACCGTCGGCACGACCACCAGCTGCCCCGCCACCAGCAGCGCCACTCCCGCCGCGATACTGCGCACCCGCCCCAATCTCCGCACCACCCAGCCCACTCCGCGTGCCAGGGCGACCACGGCGACGACGAGCGGTACGGTCCAGGCCAGCCACTGCACCCAGTACCCGGGTCCGATACCCGCGACTCCCATGGCGGCGCGCAAGGTGTTCTGCCAATGTTCGGCGTAGCCCATCGCGGCCCCGACCAGCACCATGCCCGCGATCAGTGCCGGAACTCGGCCGCGCGTCAGATGCTCGATCCCGAACCGCGTCCACCGCAGCGCCATTCGGATGATCGCCGCCAGCCCCAATCCGATCAGCACCACGAGTGCGGTCAGGATCGCCTGCGCCGACGGTGTCCGCGGTAGCAGCCCCGGCGCCAGCGAGATCATGGTCCCGCCCGCCACCGCGGCACTGGTCCCCACTCGTGGGGCATGGAATTTCGCCCGCCCGAGCCACCTTCGAGGCCCATCCCGGACCACGGCAGAGGCGCCTCCCGCCTGACGCCCGGTCCGCTCCCCGTCCGCTGTGGGGACCACTTCCGCCCGCCCGCCGCCGCTCGGGCCTTGCCGACCGTCGGGTGGGAGGTCGGCAGCAGGAATTGCCGCATCCACCGCATGAGTCGGGATGAATCCGGGTTGATCTGCCGCGGTGAGTGGTTCGGCCCGATGTCCCGGTGGGAGGGAGAGCTCGGCCTCGCGCGCGCCGGTGGTCTCGGGTGGGCGGGTCACCGTGCCACCGCCATGCCATCGAGTGCGTCGGCACCGCGCAAATGCGCGAGGGCGGTCCGGCGGTTGCGCGTGCGACGCACGAGAATGGTTGTCGCCGTGGCCAGTCCGGCAGCGAGCCCGAGGCCCGCGAGGGTGAGGGTGGCCGGGGAGGGGGCGTCGCCGGAGTGCTCGAAGAAGGGCTCGTAGATGGGGTTGCCGTAGTCCTGGCGGATGGAGTTCAAGTCGACGGCCGTGGTGGCGACGCTGGCCATGACCTGGCATTGGGCGCGCGAGACCGGGTTCTCGCGGGCGTCGCAGGCCGCGTGCATGCGTCGTTCCAGGGCGGCGTCGACGGTTTGCCGGGCCCACGGGCCCAGCGTCTGGCCGTGCGCGGCCGCGTAGCGCAGCAGGTCGTAGCCGAGATCGTGGGATTTGCAGGCCAGATCGAATTCGGCGGGCAGCGGGACGGGGGAGGAGCAGTCACCGTTCGGGTTGATGAGCATGCCCGACTCGACCACCGGGCGGTATCCGGCCGTGGTGACGAAGTCCTCGGGGATGAGCGCTGGATTCGGCTGCACGGCAACCGATTCCAGGATTCCGCTGCGGGCGGCGGCGTTCTCGGGCGTGCCCGGCCAGCTGATCACGGCCCCGGCGCCAGGGGCGAAAGCCACACCGGCCGAGCACATCACCGCCGCGGCCGCCGCGAGCGCACCATATCGGCGCTGCCGGGCCCGGCGGTCGTGGCCTGACACGCCAGGGCCGGGGGACATGGCACTCGTCGAGTCGTCAGCCGCCGGTACGTCAGCGGTCGTGGCGGGCGAGGTCTCTCGCGTGGTGTCCGCTGCGCGGCCGGCAGCCGCTACGGGTGCGGTGGAACGGGTCGAGATCCGGCGGGAAGTCGGGAACGCTCTCATGGGTCTCGACGCTAGGAATCGGGCTCCGACCGGGGCCTCAGCCTGCGGGGCGGTTCCGCGGTGGGCGAGGCGGGGCAGACCCGCGCGGGTGTCGTACCCGGGTAGGGGGTGGGAGATCACTCAGGGGTATGAGGTGGGGGCGGCGCGGAGTCTCTACCGTCGAGGGCATGGTCGGAAATATGTCTGGGCAGGCCCGTGTCGCACGGGCGCGGCAGGTGTTCGACGGGTTCACGGTCCTACTCGCGATCGTCTTCATCGCGGTGGCCTGGCCGACCCTGCATCTGACGCACAAGGTTCCGGCGGCGGCCGCGCCGTTCATCGCGGGCTTCGCCGCGTTCCCGATTCTGCTGCTGCGGGTGAATCCGCCACTGGGATGGGCGGTTTCGGCCGGTTCGGCGCTGATGATCGCGCTCGCGGTGCCGCATCAGCCGGGCAATTCGATCCCGTTCCAGGTGGTGCACATCCTGGTGCTGTTCGCCCTGGTGTTCGCGGTGGCCGTGCGCGCCCCCATGCGGATCGTGGCCGTGGTGTGGGTGGCGACCTCGCTGCTGTTCGCCACCGCCATGGCCCAGACCGGGGACAGCTTCGCCGAATCCGGGTTCGGCTGGCCGCTGGCCATCACCGGCCTGGTGGTGTTCGGCCTGCTCATCCGGTGGGTGGTGCTGTCGCGACAGGCGCTGCTCAAGTCGGAGGAGGAGACCGAGCTGGAGCGGGCCCGCCGCGCCATCCTGGAGGAGAAGGCGCGCATCGCCCGCGACCTGCACGATGTGGTGGCGCACCACATGTCGATGGTGGTGGTGCAGGCGCAGACCGCGCCGTATCGGATCGGCGGGTTGTCGGCCGATGCCCGCGCCGAATTCGAGTCCATCGGCGCCGGCGCGCGGGCGGCGCTCAACGAGATCCGCGGCATGCTCGGCGTGCTGCGCAGTGACGGGCAGCTGCCCGAGCACGCGCCGCAGCCCTCGGCCACCGACGTCCCGGGTCTGCTCGAGGGCGCGCAGCGTGCCGGGGTGCCGCTCACCTGGACCGTCGACGGCAGCCTCGACGCCGTGCCCGAGACCACGGGCCTGGCGCTCTACCGGATCGTGCAGGAGTCGCTGGCCAATGCGTCCCGGCACGCGCCCGGGGCGGCGGTGCGCGTGGACCTCGCCTGCGCGGGCGAGCTGACCCTGACCGTCGCCAATGATCGGCCGATCGCGGTGCGGCCGGGTGATCACTCGGGCACGTCCGGCAGCGGTATCGCCGGTATGCAGACCCGTGCGGCCGCGGTCGGCGGCGTGCTCACCGCCGGGCCCCGGCCGGACGGCGGGTTCGAGGTGCAGGCCCGGCTGCCGCTGGCGCCCGCGCTGAGTGCGGCGGGCAGCGCGGAAACGCTCCGCTTCGGCCACTGAGTCCGGGGTTCCGGTCACCGAGCCGGGTCCGGCCGGGCGCGCGATGGCGGGGGTGCGAAGTCGTCGTCGCGCGGGCCGTTCCGGTCGGGGCATGGCAAACTCGGTGTCGTGCGTGAGGTGGGACTGTGGCGATAACCGTGTTGATCGCCGACGATCAGGCGATGGTGCGGCAGGGGTTCGGGGCGTTGCTCGCGGCGCAGCCCGACATCAGCGTGGTCGGGGACGCGGCGGACGGGAAAGTCGCTGTGGCCGAGGCGAAACGGCTGCGGCCCGACGTGGTGCTGATGGATGTGCGCATGCCGGAGATGAACGGGCTCGACGCCGCCCGCTCGATTCTCTCCGCCGGGTTCGAACCGCCGGTGCGGGTGCTCATGCTCACCACCTTCGATATCGACGACTACGTGTACGAGGCCCTGGGCATCGGGGCCAGCGGGTTCCTGCTCAAGGACGCGCCTGCCGAGGAACTGGTGCGCGCGGTGCGGGTGGTGGCCGCCGGTGACGCGCTGCTAGCGCCGACCGTCACGCGCCGGCTCATCGCCGATGTCACGCGTCGCCGGGCCCGGCGCGCGCCCGCGCCGCAGCTGTCGGTGCTCACCCCGCGCGAGCGTGAGGTGCTGGAGCTGGTGGCGCGCGGCATGTCCAATGCCGAGATCGCCGAAAGCCTTTTTGTCGCAGAACAAACGGTGAAGACGCACGTGTCGAAGGTCTTCACCAAACTGAACCTGCGCGATCGGGCGCAGGCGGTGGTGCTGGCCTACGAATCCGGACTGGTGACCCCGGGCTGACCTGCCCGGACAGGGTTTCGACGGGTAGGCTCACGGACTTGTACGTCACCGGAAGGGGGTCGTAGCCAGTGCTGAATAGCGGTGACGTGTTCGCCGGGTTCACCATCGAACGACTGCTCGGACAGGGCGGGATGGGCTCGGTCTATCTCGCCCGGCACCCCCGCCTGGGCAAGTTGACGGCACTGAAGCTGCTGAACCGGGAACTGTACGCGGACAGGGAGATTCGTGCCCGGTTCGAACGCGAGGCGGATCTGGTCGCGCGGCTGGACCACCCCAATATCGTCGAGGTGTACGACCGCGGCACCGAGGACGAGATGCTGTGGATCTCCATGCAGTACGTGGACGGGGTGGACGCCGCCGGCATCAATGTCGCCACGCTGCCGCCCGAGCGAGCCGTACAGGTGATCGAAGGGGTTGCCAGCGCCCTCGACTACGCGCACGGCATGGGGGTGCTGCACCGGGATGTGAAGCCCGCCAACATCATTCTGGCCCGCGCCGTCGCCGGCCACGGCGAGCGTGTCTTCCTCACCGACTTCGGCATCGCCCGCCTGCGCGAGGACTCCACCCACCTCACCCAGGCCGGCATGTTCACCGCCACCCTCGCCTACGCCTCGCCCGAGCAGATGACCGGCGCCCACCTGGACCCCACCACCGACCAGTACTCCCTGGCCTGCGCCCTCTACTGGCTCCTGATCGGCGCCGGCCCCTACGACTCGCCCCACCCCGCCGAACTCATCCGCGGCCACCTCCAGCTCCTCCCGCCTCCCGTCTCCCTGCGCCGTCCCGGCCTCTCGCCCGCCATGGACGCCGTCCTCACCAAGGCCATGGCCAAACGGCCCGCCGACCGCTTCCCCACCTGCACCGATTTCGCCAAGGCCGCCCGCCGCGCCCTCTCCCGCCCGCCGGCCCAGCACCCCGTCCACCAGCAGCCCCTCCACCCCGCCTACCCCAATCTCCCCGCCCCCCAACCGAACTACGCCGCCCAGCCCTACCCGGCCCCACCCCAGCCCTACCCCGCCACAGCTCTGCCACCCCAGCCCGCGGCCTATCCCTCACCCCCACAGCAACCGCCGGCACCCAATTACCCCGCGCCGCAGCCACAGTCCGCGCCCCCCGCCTCCCAGCAGCCCGTCAGCGCCCCCGGCTACCCGCCTCCGGCACAGTCGGCGGGTCCGCAGCCACAACCCCCCGCGCCCACTGCCGCCCCGACCTATGCCGCCCCGGCCTACCCCCCGCCCCCGTATCAGTCCTCCTACCCCGCGCCGGCACCGCAGCCCCCCGCGCCCGAGATTTCCCAGCAGCCGCCAGCGGACAACGACCGGGTAGGTTCGGGGCCGACCGCGCGCCCCTACCCTCCGGCGCAGGGCCCTGCCGCCGGTTACTCCGCACCGCCGCAACCCCGGTCCGTGGGCGTGCCCGGCCATCCGGCGCCGCAAGGGCAGCCGATGGCTCCGGCCGTCGGCGCGTACGAGCCTGCGGCTCCGGCGGAGCCGACGGCCGGATCGACAGCGGGCACCGGCAGGGGCGCGGGTAGTGGACTGCCTGGTGCGCCGATTGAGGGATCACCTGCGCCGCAGGCGGTACCGGAGGTCGAGCCAACGGATGCCGGGTGGGCGAATCGGTCGGCGGATGTGGATGCGCAGGATGCGTCGCAGCGGCCGACGGATGTCGTGCCGCAGCCGGTGGTTTCGGCGGGGCAGCCCGAGGAGTTCTCGACCGGGGGTGCGGCCGGGCCGGCGGTGTCGGATACCGACCGGCCGGAGGGAGCGGGATCCGTAGCGGCGGATGAGGATTCGCCGGGTTCGGCGGGAGGCGGCGTATCGGAGCCGCCGGTTGCCGGTGGAACGGGCGAATCGGAGTCGGCGGAGCGGGGTCTCGGAGGGACCGCCGGGTCGCCCGGCTTCGAGGAGATCATTGCCGAGCCGGTGACGGCGCTGGCACAGCCGGTTGTCGCGGCGCCGGTGCCCGAGGCAGCGGCCGCGGCTGAGGCGACAGCGGTTGCGGGGGCCGGGGAGCCGGACGAGGCGGGTGCGGCGGCCGGGGTTGCGGAGATGCCGCCGAGTGAGCCGGTTCGCGGTGCGGAGTCTGGCGGGCCGTCCGGAGTCGCTGCCGGTCCGGCGGATTCCGGTGGCGCCGACGAGGAATCGGGTGGTGTGGTGCGGCATCCGGATTCGGGGGCGTTCGTGCCCGATTCGACGGATGGCGTCGGCTGGACGGACAGTGTAGGCGGGTCGGGGACCGTCGGCCGGGTGGCGGTCGAGGGGGACACATCGGGTTTCGCTGTGTCCGAGCCAGTTTCGGGCGGAATGGCCGGAATGACCGGCTCTGGTCCAGCTGCTGGGATGCCGGCGTATGGGGGTTATGGCAGTGGGGTGACGGGTGGGACCGGGTACGGTGGGCCGCCGTTCGGGGGGAATCCGGTGCAGCCCGGGCTGATTCCGACGTCGCAGCGGGCCGAGGCGTCGCAGCTCACCGCGGTGGTGGTGCTCGGGCTGGCGGTGGTGGCGCTGGTGCTGTTGGTGGTTGTCGCGGTGCTGGTGGTGTCGGGCTAGGCACGCGGCGCATCCGCGCCGGGCCTCGTCAAGCCTATCGAGATTCAGGAGGCGCCACACCGCATTCTGATCCCTTGTCACGCCCGGTCATACCGAGCGACCGCGGAGCGGTCGGGAAGGGATTGGGTGCGCCCGGCTCGGGGACGAGTGGGTCCAGAGATATCAGGGCTCCGGTTCTCACCGGGCGCGACTCCAGTCCAGCACCGTTACGGCGAACCGACAATCGCAGCCCCGGCGCGGTGGGAAACTTTCCGAAAGCGCCAGGTCAGCATTCATATCGCGTGGGAGCATCATTCGCAGTGACCGAAAACCGCCTTCGTGGGGGAGGATTCGATGTCGGAGCATGGTTCGACTCTGCCGCGTCGTCAACTGGGGCGATACCTGCGGGAAGGCCGGATGCAGTGCAATATGACGATCGCCGAGGCGGCGGCCCTGATGGAGTGGAGCGAATCGAAGCTGCAGCGGCTGGAAACCGGTAATGCCGAGAAGATCCGAGTCCTCGATGTCCGGGAATTGTGCCGAATCTACGACTTCGACGACGAGTTCAGCTCCGCGCTCACCGGCCTCGCGCAACAGGCCAGCGTCAAGTCCTGGTGGCACGAATACGACGATCTGATTCCAGAAGGTTTCAATATGTATGTGGGCCTGGAGGCTTCGGCCCGCGCCCTCATCTCCTATCAGCCGGAGATCATCCCGGGACTGTTCCAGACCGCCGAGTACGCACGGGTTCTGATCAATGATTACTGGCCGGATGCTGCGCACGACGAACTGGACCGCCGCGTGCAGTTGAAGACCCGTCGGCAAAGCCTCTTGACGCGCAAGCGAAGTCCGGCCTCCTTCGATGTCGTGGTACACGAAACCGCATTACGTCGCGTTGTCGGCGGCCCGCGCGTAATGGCCGCGCAGCTGCGACGCCTCGCGGACATGTCGACGCTGCCGACGATCGCTGTTCGTGTACTACCCTTCTCGGCGGGCGTACCGATCGGCCACACCGTCGGCCCGTTCGTGATCCTGGATTTCGGCCGGGACGCGGGCAACCGGCCTGTCGAACCCACGGTCGTCTACCTGGAGAACTTCCTCGGCGACCTCTACCTGGAGAAGCAGGCCGCGGTCGACCGATACCGCGAGGCATACCAAGCGATCCAGCGCGCCGCGCTGGACGAGACGACCAGCAGAGACCTCCTGCGGAGGGCAGCGAAGGAGTATGCGACGTGAGCGTCGAACCCGGCGTCCGGTGGTTCAAGAGCGCCCGCAGCACCGGTGCGAAGGAATGCGTGGAAGTCGCCTTCCTCGCCGGTGGCGTCGGAGTCCGGGACAGTAAGAACCCCAGCGGTCCGGCCTTGATCTTCCCGTCGGCGGACTGGGATCGATTCACCGCCGCCCTGGCCGCCGGGCGGTTCGACGACTGAACCTCGGCCCGGCGGAATCCGGTGGCGGCACCGGGAATCAGGCCGTGCGGGCGGTGGCGGCGCGGGCGGAGTTGAGGGTGATCGCGGCCGCGTTCCAGATGGCGTAGGCGCTCACCGAGTAGGGCACCCAGGTCGGGTGGTGGATGACGAGCAGCACGATGGTGGCGACGGCCAGCGCCACCGCGCGGATGACGATGCCGTTGCGGAGCAGGCTGCGCAGCACCTGCGCGTCGACGAGGCTGGTGTTCTTGACGGCGTTCATGATTTCCGACCTTAAGGATTCGCGCGGGGTCCCCGAGGGGTCCGATCGCGCCAGGAATAGGACAGATCAGGCGGCGGGCCAGTCGTTTTCGGTCTCGCCGACCTTGTTGACGTAGTTGGTCAGGGTCTGCAGGGCGACCAGGGCGACGATTTCGAGCACCTGCTCCTGCGTCCACCCCGCGGCCAGTGCGGCGGCCGGATCGGCCTTGCCCCGGCTCTCGGTCAGTTCGCGGGCGAAGGCAACGGCCGCAGCCTCTTTCGGGTCCGCGGAGGTGCCGCCCTTGGCCGCCTCCACCTCGGCGTCGCTCAGCTTGGCGACCCGCTTGCCGGTGAAGGTGTGCGCGGCGACGCAGTAGCCGCAGTCATTGGCCGCGCCGACGGTGAGTGCGATGCGCTCGGAGGTCGGGGCCGGCAGCGTGCCCTTCTTCAGCGCGCCGGACAGCCCGAGGTAACCCTCCAGTACCACGGGCGCGTTGGCCATCACCTTGGTCATGTTCGGCACCCGGCCCATCCGCTTCTTGACCTCGTCCAGCAGTGGTGCGTTGTCGATCGGGGTGATCATGGCGTCCTCGTCTTTCTAACGTAAGATCGTGCTTTCACACGTTAGAACATCATGGAACGAAAGCGCAATACCCGTTAGAATGTGAACATGGTCGATCCCTTGGCACTCCGTTTGGCGAACACCATCCGCGCCACCAGCCGTGGCCTCACGGACGCCTTCGGCACCCCCGAATCCACCCGTGAGTGGCTGGTCGCCAATGCCGCGAATGTCGGTGTGTACCTGGATCTCGAGGCGTACCTGCCCACCGAGGACGAGCGCGCCGCCCTGGTGGACCTGCGGCAGAACGTGCGCGCGCTGTTCGCGGAATACGTTGCGCCCCAGCCGCCCAGCTCCGCCGACGCCGCCGTGCTGCCGGCCTTCCCGGACGCACTGGCCGCCGTCAACCGCGCGGCCGCCCCCGCGCTCCGGCTGCTGGCATGGGACGGCACCGGTCCGCACACCGAGCACCGGCTGCTGACCTCGGACGACCTGGCCACCGTCATGGCCGGACTGGCCGACGCCACCATCGAGTTCTTCTCCGGCGCCCAGGCCGCCCAGATCCGCGTCTGCCCGGCCCCCCGCTGCGTGCGCTACTTCCTGAAATCGCATCCGCGCCAAGAGTGGTGCTCGGTCGCATGCGGCAACCGCGCCCGCGCCGCCCGCCACTACGCCCAGCACCGCGACTGAGCCCAGCATCGCGGCTGAGCCCAGCATCGCGGCTGAGCCCAGCGCCGCGACCGAGCCCAGCATCGCGACTGAGCCCAGCGCCGCGACCGAGTTCAGCATCGCGGCTGAGCCCAGCGCCGCGACCGAGCCCAGCATCGCGACTGAGCCCAGCGCCGCTACTTGGTCGAGTGCCGCGACTGAGTCCGGGGCCATGGTCGATACGCCTCCGCAACGCGATACGGCCCTCGAACCGACAGGTGCGAGGGCCGTATGCCGCAGTGTGTTTCGACTCGTCGCGAGCCGGCTCAGCCGAAGAAGGCGGCCGCCTCCCGGTACCGATCCTGCGGCACCAGCTTGAGCTGCTTGGTGGCCTCCGACAGCGGCACCAGTTCCACCTCTGTGCCGCGCAGCGCCACCATCTGCCCGAATCGCCCGGCGTGCACGGCTTCCGCCGCGTGCACGCCGAAACGCGTTGCCAGCACACGGTCGTACGCGGTCGGGGTGCCGCCGCGCTGCACGTGCCCGAGCACTGTCACCCGGACCTCTTTGCCGATGCGCCGCTCGATCTCCGGCGCCAGCTGCTGGGCCACGCCGGTGAACCGCACATGCCCGAATTCGTCGATGCCGCCGTCGCGCAGGGTCATGGACGTGGGATCGGGGTGCGCACCCTCGGCCACCACGCAGATGAAGTGCGAATCCCCGCGCTGGAAGCGGCGTTTCACCATGGCGCAGACCTCGTCCACGTCGAACGGCACCTCGGGCACCAGCGTCAGGTGCGCGCCGGAGGCGATGCCGGAGTTGATGGCGATCCAGCCCGCGTGCCGCCCCATCACCTCGACCAGCATGACGCGCTGGTGGGATTCGGCGGTGGTGTGGATCCGGTCGATGGCCTCGGTGGCGATGGAGACGGCGGTGTCGTGGCCGAAGGTGGTGTCGGTGCAGTCGATGTCGTTGTCGATGGTCTTGGGGACGCCCACCACCGGCACGCCCTCGTCGGCCAGCCAGGAGGCGGCGGTCAGCGTGCCCTCGCCGCCGATCGGGATGAGCGCGTCGATCCCGTTGTCGTCGAGGGTCTGCTTGATGCGGGGGAGTCCGGCGCGCAGCACGTCCGGATTGGTGCGCGCGGTGCCCAGAATGGTGCCGCCCTTGGTGAGCAGCCGATCGGTGCGGTCATTGTTGAGGATCTGGATCTTGCGATCCTCGAGTAGGCCACGCCAGCCGTCCTGGAAGCCGACGATCGCATCCCCCCAGCGGCCGTTCGCGGTACGAACGACAGCACGGATCACAGCATTCAGGCCTGGGCAGTCTCCGCCTCCGGTCAAGACTCCGATGCGCATGATCCCCATCTTGCCCTGAGATCGGCGGCCTGTGATCCCCGCCCCCGTGAACCGCGGGTTACGGTTTCCGCTAGCCGGCGGTGCAGGTACCGCCCTTGAGTTCGTCGAGGTGCTTGCCGATCAGGGTGGCGATCTTGGTGAGGATCGTGGTGCCCTCGTCGAAGGAGCCGGAATTGGGCTGGGTGGCAACCGCGATGGCGATCTGGCCGCCGTCCACCGGGATCAGTCCGAATTGCCGGACCAGGTAGTTGCCGCTGGGATCGGGTCCCCAGCCGCCCTTGAAGATGGCGCCGTCCAGATTGCCCAGCCCCCAGCGCTGAGTGGAGCTGATCTTGCCCATCAGCGCGGTGACGTCGTCGGATTGCGCCAGGCAGGGGAGTTTGGCGGCGAATTTCAGCTGATTCGCCAGCGACCATTCGGCCTGGCCGAAGGCGGAGTAGTCGGCCCGGGCGCGGGTGGCGGGGACCGTGGTCTCGGTGTCGCCACCCTCGCGTAGCACGTCCTGGACGGTCTGGGCCGCGACCTCGGGCGTCCCCAGCGACTGCCAGAGGGTGTCGGCGGCGGAGTTGTCGGAGTATTCGATGGCATTGACCGCCGCCACCTGATTGCCCGCGCTCTTGCGCAGCGCCGCCAGGGTCAGCGGGACCTTCATGGTCGACCAGCCGGGCCCGGAGCTCCAATCGCCCAGGGCCAGCACCCGATCGGTGCCCACCGGCATCACGGCCAGCCCGACCTTACCGGCCAGCGACGGCTTCAGGTCATTGGTGAAATCCCAGGCCAGCGAGCCCGGCAGCGCCATGACGGTGGTGGGGCTGGCGGCGCTGGGCGCGGCCGCGGCCACGGTGGTCTTGTCCGGGACCAGTACCGGCTTGCTGCTGCACGCGGTCAGCGCCCCGACCAGCACGGCGAGCGCTCCGCATGCCCGCGCGAGCCGTCGTCCGCGCCAACGGGATCCGTACCCCGCATCGCGTGTGCTGTCCAGTGCGTCGCGCTGGTCAGCGTTCCGCGAATACGGTGCGTGCACCCCGTAACCTCCATCTGCCCCGGTGTCCGGTGCGTTCCCTGTTCCTAGCGGACGCACCTGGACCCGTCAATCGCAAGGATTGTTGTGGGTTGGGACACTGGCGGTCAAACCCGGTGGGTATGGACGTTTTTCACCGGCTCACGCCCGATTGGGGGTGCACGCTGGGCATTTTGAAACGAATACGCGCCGAATGTGTTAGCGCGAGCAGAGTCCGCCGTGCAGGTCGGGCAGATGGTCGCCGACCAGTAGCGCGAGCTTGTCCATCATGTCCGTGGCGTCGTCGAAACTGCCCGAGGTGGGCTCGGCCGCCAGCGCCACCGCCACCGGTCCGTTCAGCGTCGGGACCAGCCCGAACTGGCGGACGGTGTACTTGCCGGTGTCGTCGTCGGGACCCCAGCCGCCCTTGAATTCCGCACCGATGAGCCGGCCCAGGCCCCAGCTCTGGCTGGGGGTGATCTCACTCATGAGCGAGACCACGGAATTGGCGCGCGGCAGGCAGGGCAGCCGGGACGCGAAGTGCACCTGATCGGCCAGCGACCAGTCGGTGGCGCCGAAGGCGAGCAGATCGTCGGACTCCAGCGCGGCCAGCTTGGTGTGGCGCGCGGCGACGTCGGTGGTGGCGTCGCCGGCCTCGCGCAGCACCGCCTCGACCGCGTCGGCGGCCTCGCTGCCGGTGCCCAGCGAGTTCCAGAGCGTCTGTGCCGCATCGTTGTCGGAGAAGGTGATGGCGGCCTCGGCGGTGGAGCGCATGCCCACCGGATCGTGGCGCAGCGCGGCGAGCGCGAGCGGCACCTTGATGGTGGACCAGGCGATGCCGGTGCTCCACTCACCCAGCTGAATCATATCGCCGCCGCCGACGGGCATGACCGCCACGCCGACCCGGCCGTCCAGGGTGGCCTGCAGATCGTTGAAATCCGCCGCGAACGCGACGGATTTCGGCAGTCCGAACAGCTCCGGCAAATCCGGTCCGATCATGCTCGGGACCGGCAGCGCGGAACTGTCTCCGACCGGCTTGATCTCATCCGACTGCGCCGAATGACGCTGTACAGCACCGAGATTCGGGCTACAAGCGGAAACTGCCAGGACAGCCGCCAGCGCCAGCCCGCGCACAAACCCCTTGCGACAGGCCGGATTTGGATCAGTAGACATACACCACCGCGTTCTCGCCACCGACGCAGGTCACCAATTTGCCTGCGGCCGTGCAGTTCATCGTGTAAGACCGGCCGGTCACCGGGCTCACTGCCATCACACTAACTGCCGAAGCCTGCCGACCAGAAGCCGCGTCGGCATAGGCTCGGCGCACCTCTTCCGCGAAAGGGCAGGTAGTGACCGTGTTTCCGATCGCGGAACTGGCGTAACCGCCGAGCGCCGCATACACCGGTGGACACGACGTCGCTCCCGCCGGCAGTTGCACAGTGGTGGGAGCCGGGGTCGTCGCCGCCGGGCCCGGCTGCTGCGAGTGCGGGGCGGTGGTGGCCGGAACACCCTGTGCCGCCGTCGTTATGGGTGCTTCGTTGCCGGAGCGGTCCAGGACTTGCCAGCCCACCGCACCGGCAACGGCGGCCACCGCGACCACCAGCACGCCGATCGCCAGCGGCGCCGCGATCGACTTGCCCTTGCTCCGTTTTCCGGGCTCGCGGGGCGGCGGCTGGACGATGGGGTGATCCGCGGTCGGGTACAGCGCGGGATCGGGCGCCGGCGCGTACGGGAAGTCCCGCTGCTGCGCCTGGGCGTGGCCCCAGACCGCCTGCTGGTGGGCGTCGGCCGGCAGCGGCGTGTAGTGGAAATCGCTGACCCGCACCCGGGTCGGATCCGACGGCAGGATGACCGGCAGATCCCCTGTGGGCGAAGGTTCCTCGGCGGCGGGGAAGGATCCGGTTATATAGGCCGGGATCGCCCCGGTGTTCAGCCCGAGCCCGGAACCGGGTTGCCGCACAGTGGGATCAGGTTGCCGCACAGCGGGATCGGAGTGCCGCAGGGTGGGATCGGCATTGCGTCCCGCAGCGGGCGTCCCGCCCGGCATGACCGTGGTCGGCGGCCCGGCCTGCCCGCCGGTCGGCAGCACGGTCGTCGGTGGCGGGCCGACCGGCGGACCCGGCGGCACGGTCCGGCCCGGCCGGGGCTGCCCGGCGGGCGCGGGCACCGGCTGACCACCGGCCAGCGCCGCCCGCGCGGCCCGGGCGAATTCGCCCGCGGTGAAGAACCGGTCGTTCGGATCCTTGGCCAGCGCCTTGGCCACCACGGCATCCAGCGCGGGCGGAATCCCGCTGCGCAGCATGCTCGTCAGCGGTGGCGGCTCCGACAGATGCGCGCGGATCAGCACGCTCATGTTGTGCGCAGGAAAGGGTTTGTCGCCGGTGAGGCACTCGTGCAGCACACAGCCCAGCGAGTAGATGTCGGCGCGCCCGGAGACCGGCCCGGCGTCGAAGCGCTCGGGGGCCATGTAGGCGTAGGAGCCCACGGCCGTGCCGGTCACGGTGATGGTGGAATCACCCTCGGTGCGAGCGATGCCGAAATCCGCGAGATATGCGAAATCTGCATCAGTCACAAGGATGTTCGCGGGTTTGACGTCCCGGTGCACCAGCCCCGAGTAGTGCGCGGCGTCCAGCGCGGCGGCGATCTGCTCGATGATCCCGACGACCCGCAGCGGCGGCAGCACGCCGTACTGGTTCAGCAGCGAGCGCAGATCCTGCCCGCGCACCAGCCGCATATCGATGTAGAGCACACCGTCGATCTCGCCCCAGTCGTGGATGGGGATGATGTGCGGCTCCGCCAGCCGTGCCGCCGCCTGCGACTCCCGGCGGAAACGTTCCTGGTAGGAGGGGTCTTTCGCGAGTTCTTCCGGTAGCAGCTTGAGGGCGACGACCCGATCCTTGGAAGTGTCGTAGGCCTCGTAGACCTCTCCCATACCGCCCCTGCCCAGCAGCGAGCGCAACTCGTACGGCCCGAATCTGCTTCCGGCCCGCGATGGCGGTGCATCCACCCCGTCCAACCTCCAACTCTCGGGAGGGAAGCAGACGAGGACCCGCGACCCACCCCTCTAGGAGGTGGATTCTCCCGGTGCCACTACGCCGTGGTCAAACGCAAAGACAATGGCCGCTGCCCGGTCGCGTAACCCGAGCTTCCCGAAGATATGTCCCACGTGGCTCTTCACCGTTACCTCCGAGATACCGAGTGTGCGCGCGATCTCAGCATTGAGGCGGCCGCGGCCGATGAGCTCGAGCACCTCGAGCTCGCGAACGGTCAGCTCGGACAGGCGATCGCCGCCGGGCGCCGGCGTGGGACGGGCCGAGCGATAGGTGGTCAGCACCCGCGGCGTGACCGTCGGGTCCAGCCAGGAGCCGCCGGTGGCAACGGTCCGCACCGCGCGGATCAGATCCTCGGCGGGGGAGTCCTTGAGGATGAACCCGGCCGCGCCCGCCCGCAGCGCGCCCGACAGCAACTGGTCGTCGTCGAAGGTGGTGAGCACCAGCACCGGCGGCGCGTCCACGATCGTTCGCAGCGTCCGGGTGGCCTCGATGCCGCCGATCCGCTTCATGCGCAGATCCATCAGCACCACGTCCGGGCGGTGCGCGGTGACGGCCGCGGGCACCTCGTCCCCGTCCGCGCACTCACTCACCGTGAAACCGTCGCGGCGGCGCAGGATTCGGCGCAGCCCGCCGCGCACCAGCTCCTGATCGTCGACGACGAGCACGCCGATCGGCTCGTCGTCGGATCGGTCGATCACGTACCCTCCTGCGGGGTCTTCTGGGTCATGGACAGCAGTGCGGAGCGCAGGTTCTGCTCCGCGGCGGCGATACAGGGCATCTGCCCGGTCGTCGGGATCCGGGCGGACACCCGCCAGCCGTCGTCGTGGGGTCCCGCGGTCAGGGTGCCGCCGAGGACGGCCAGGCGCTGGCGCATGCCCGAGATGCCCATGCCGCGACCGGGCCGCAGCAGTGCCCCGGGGGGCAGGGTATTCGTGATGGTGACATCAATATGTCTGGCGCAGACCATCATTCGAACCTGAGCCTGTGCGCCGGGGGCGTGCTTGGCGATATTGGCGAGCGATTCCTGGCAGATCCGGTACAGCGCCAGCCCCAGGGCGGCCGAGACCTGCCCGCGATCGCCTTCCGAGCGGAAGTCGATCGCCATGCCCGCGCGGAGGAAGTCCGACACCAGATCCTCGATGTCATCGAGGCCGGGTTCGGGCGTCTGCGGCGCATGGAGCCCGTCGAGCAGCCCGACCGTCCGGCGGATGTCGGCCATGGCCTGCCTGCCCAGCCGCTCGGCGTCGGCGAGCGCGTCGATCGCCTCGTCCACATCGCGGTCGGTCTGCAGCGCGTGCCGGGCGGCGGTCACGTGCAGCAGGGTGACGCTCAGTGAGTGCGCGATGACATCGTGCACCTCACGGGCGATGCGCCGGCGCTCCTCGCCGGCGGCCTGCAGGGCGCGGACCTCCTGGTAGTCGCGTTCCTGATACAGGTAGCGGCGCTGGTAATTCAGCAGCTGCCCGGTGAACCAGCCGAAGAGGATGCCGAGCGTGAACCAGGTCAGTCCGTCGATGTGCCCGACGTATCCGAAGAACATGATCTCCGCGATCATGCCCAGGCCGATGACCGTGCTCACGGACGTCCGGGTGATGGCCGCGACCTCGCCGGTCACGACGATCAGGATGAGCGGTGCGACATCCAGCGGCACCGGCTGCATCAGGAACAGGGCCACCCCGGCCATGGTCAGCGAGGCGAGCAGGACCGGGCGCGGCGGGAGGTTGAGCACCACGCACGGCGGCCCGGTCAGATAGATGATGAGCAGCGCGGCCAGGGCGAGGAAGCCGGGGAAATAGCCCGCGGCCACCCGCTGGGCGAAGGCAAGCGTGCTGAACGTGTAGAGCATCACGTCCACCAGCACGACCATCGAGACCGGGTAGTCGAAACCCGTCTCCTCCACCCAGCGCCGGTATTCACGGACCGGGTTGCGCACGAACCGCCGGGACCGGACACCGGCTTCGTGCAGCCACTCCCGTAAC
Organism: Nocardia sp. NPDC004711; assembly: GCF_053601595.1. Taxonomy (NCBI): domain Bacteria; kingdom Bacillati; phylum Actinomycetota; class Actinomycetes; order Mycobacteriales; family Nocardiaceae; genus Nocardia; species Nocardia sp. NPDC004711. The sequence continues at coordinate 301,843 of NZ_JBSGCB010000003.1, forward strand.
TCCTGCAACGCCTGCCCGACCCCCTCGGGGGTGGCGCTGGTCACGTTCATTCTGCAAGGCTATCCGTCGAAGCAGACCGCGTACATCGTCCGGCGGCAGGGGCACGTCTCCTACCGGAGTAGGAGGTCAAGTCGCGTCCGCGGCACGAAGACAGGGGTATCGGAGCGATCGTAGTTTTGGGCAACGGCACACGCGCCCGCCCGCCAAGCCCGGGTGCACACAACGCTGGAACCCAATTCAACGGAAGGTTGGCGCCATGTCCTGGGCAGATTTACACGCTCGTACCGACATCCTGCACATCGTTCTCGATCGCGCAGCGCGCAGTGACTTCGAACTGAATCCCGCTGATCCCAAGCTGTTCGACAATATCCCGGAGCTGCAGCGCCTGTTCGGCGGTCCTGACGGGGTACTGCTCGCACTGCGCAATCGCTGGGAGAACCATTTGACCGTGAAGATGGAAAACGCAATGGAGAAGGGCGTTTTGGCGATCGAGGTGTACGCGGAGCTGTGCGCCGAACAGCCGGCCCTGCGCGCGATCCTCGACACCTACGACACCGATCGGCTGTACTTCGGCCGTCCGCGTGCGCGAGCGCTGGCCAGCTGATAGACACCGGCTGGTATTGATCTGCAGAGGGGAACGACCAATGCTGGAATTGACCGACGTCACCAAGGAATACCGGGTGGGCGAGCAGACCGTGCGCGCTCTGGACGGGATCAGCCTGCGGATCGATGCGGGGGAGTTCACCGCCATCGTCGGTCCTTCCGGTTCGGGCAAGAGCACCCTGCTGCACCTGCTCGGCGCACTGGATTCCCCGGACACCGGGTCGATTCGATTCCAGGACAAGGAGATCGGCGACCTGGACGACGACCGGCAGTCCGAATTCCGCAGGCACCGCGTCGGTTTCGTCTTCCAGTTCTTCAATCTGCTGCCCACGCTGACCGCCTGGGAGAACGTCGCCATCCCGAAACTGCTGGACGGCACCGGATTACGCAAGGCCAAGCCGCGCGCACTGGAGTTGCTCGACCTGGTCGGGCTCAGCGAGCGCGCCGAGCACCGGCCGGCCGAACTGTCCGGCGGCCAGATGCAGCGGGTCGCGGTGGCGCGGGCGCTCATCATGGATCCGCCGCTGATCCTGGCCGACGAACCGACCGGCAACCTGGACTCCAAGACCGGCGCCTCGATCCTGCAGCTGCTCGCCGACATCACCGAGGAGGGCAACTCCGTGGTCATGGTCACCCACGACATGGGTGCGGTGCGCTACTGCGACCGGGTGATCAACCTGCGCGACGGGCAGATCGGGTCCATCGACCGGGTCGAGCGCGGCGATGACGGCCAGGTGCGGACCGTTCCCGAGCCGGGCCGCAACGGTTCGGCGCCCGCCGCCGGCCGCGACGTCACCGCCGACGACGCCGGGGCGGTGCGCGCATGATCCGGGCCGCGCTGGATCGGCTCCGCGCCGCGCTGGATCGACTCCGCCTGTTCAATATCGGTGAGCTCTTCGCCCACCGCGGCCGCACCACCATGGCCATGGTGGTGATGGGAGTGTCCGCGGGACTGCTGGTTTCGGTGTTCAGCATCTCCGGCTCCATCACCGGCTCGGTCGACAAGCTCACCCACAGTCTGGGCGGCAAGGCGGTGCTGGAGGTCAGCGGCATCACCGACGCGGGCTTCGATCAGCAACTGCTGCAACAGATCCGGTCCGTGCCCGGGGTCGGCACGGCGGTGCCGATGGTGCGGCAGTCCATCGGGGCCGACGACAAACGGGCCCTGCTGGTCGGTGCGGACCCCTCCGCCGCCCAGCTGGGCAGTGACCTCGGCGGGACGGTGACCGATCAGGCGAGCAAACTGCTCACGGTCGGCAACGGTGTCCTGGTCGGCTCCGCCATGGGCTATCACGAGGGCGACAAGTTCCAGCTCGGTACCGTGACGGCCACCGTCGCGGGCGTCATCGACGACTCCACCGCCGCCAAGATCAACGGCGGCCACATCGCGATCGCGCTGCTGCCGGTGGCGCAGAAGATCACCGGCCGGGAAGGCCGGTTGGACTCGGTGCAGATCATCGCCGCACCGAATACCGATGTGGGCCAACTGCGTTCCGACCTCACCAAGGCGATCGCCGGCCGGGCCGTGGTCGCCGATCCGGATCTGCGGACCGCGCAGGCCGGCGGCGCGGTGATGCTGGTGCGCTACTCGACGCTGGCCTCCTCGGCCTCGGCGCTCATCGTGTCCTCGTTCCTCATCTACAACGCCATGAGCATGGCCGTGGCGCAACGCCGCCCGACGCTGTCGCTGCTGCGGGCCATGGGCGGCAAGCGCGGTCCCGTGGTGCGCGATCTGCTCGCCGAGGCCGCGATCCTCGGCCTGTTCGGCGCGATCAGCGGCTCCATCATCGGAATCTTCATGGGCCGCACCGCGATCCGGCAGCTGCCCGCCGCCATCGTGAACTCCGTCGAGTCGCGCACCGAGTACGAGGTGCCCGGTTACGCGGTGCCGGTGGCGATTCTGGCCTGCGTGCTGGCCAGCGTCGCCGCGGCGGCGATCGCCGCGCGCCAGGTGTACAAGGTCGCGCCGATCGAGGCGCTGGCCCCCGTCGGCGTCGGCGCGGCCGACAGCGTGAAGCCGGTGATCCGCTGGGCCGCAGCGGTTCTCGGTCTGATCATGGTGTCGGGTGCGGTGGTCGTGGCCGAGGCGGATCTGGGCCGGCTCTCGATCGGGGCGATCTCGCTGTCCATCGCCGGCGCGGTCGTGCTGTGCTTCGCCGCCACCGAGCCCATCGTGCGCGTCGTCGCCGCGGTGGCCCGGCTCTTCGGCGCGCCCGGCGCCCTGGGCGCGACCACCATCGAACGCGCACCGCGCCGGGTCTGGGCCACCGTCATGACCGTCATGATCGGCGTGACCGCCATCGTCGCCATCGGCAATGCCAGCCGCAATATGGTCAGCGCCGCGACCGACAGTTTCGAGGGCCTGGCCCGCACCGACGTCTTCGTCAGCCCGACCGCCATGGAGCAGTTCCCCACCGGCCCGCTGCTGCCGCCGGACCTGAAGCAGAAACTGAGCGCCATCCCCGGCGTCGGCGGAGTCGGTTCGGCCCAAATGGCTTTCGCGACCCTGGGCCGCGGCCGTGTCATGCTGCAGGCCTTCGAGGGCGGCGTGGCCCGGACCTCGGTGCTGGACAGTGTGAGCCAGGCCGACCAGGCGCGCATGGCCGCCGGTGCGGGCGTCGTCATCTCCCGGGATGTGGCCCGCTCGCTCGGCGTGCACGAGGGGTCCGACCTGACCCTGCCCACCCCGACCGGCGAGCACCGGGTGCAGGTGCTGAAGGTGGTGCCCTATTTCTCCGCCATCGCGGGGGTGGTGGCGCTGGACCTGAACATCATGCGCGAGTGGTACCAGCGGCCGGGCGAGACCATCATCGGCGTCGACTTCGCGCCCGGCGCGGATCACGCCGCGGTGATGGCGGCCGTGCGCGCCGCCGTCCCGGCCGATACCCACGTCAGCACCGGACGCGATGCGGTGACCGCGATTTCGTCCAGCGTCCGGCAGGGCACCTCGATCAGCGCGGCCATCCTCTGGATCGTGGTCGTGGTCTCGGCGGTCGCGCTGCTCAATACCCTGATGCTGTCGGTGCTGGACCGCCGCCGCGAACTCGGGGTGCTGCGGGCCATGGGCACCAGCCGCCGCTTCCTGCTGCGCACCGTGCTCACCGAGGCGACCGGCATCGGAGTGACCGGCGCGGCACTCGGATTGGCGATCGGCTCGGCCGTGCACTACCTGGCCACCATCGCGCTCGGGCACGCCATCGCCATGGACATTCGCTATCAGCCCAGCCCACTGCTGGTGGCCTACGCCGCCATCGCGCTCGGACTGTCCCTGCTCGGGGCCATCCCGCCCGCCCTGCGCGCGGCGCGGCTGCCCATCGTGGAGGCCATCGCCGTGGACTGATCGGCGAGTAAATAGGATGGAGCGCATGAGCGCAGCGACCGTGGACTTGATGGACTACTCCGATGTCATCGACCGGTACGAACCGGTGCTCGGCATGGAGGTACACGTCGAGCTGGGCACCGCGACCAAGATGTTCTGCGGCTGCCCGACCGAATTCGGCGCCGAGCCCAACACCCAGGTGTGCCCCGTGTGCCTGGGCCTGCCGGGCTCGCTGCCGGTGGTGAACGAGAAGGCCGTCGAGTCCGCGATCCGCATCGGGCTGGCGCTGAACTGCTCCATCACCCCGTGGGGCCGGTTCGCGCGGAAGAACTACTTCTATCCGGACCAGCCCAAGAACTACCAGATCAGCCAGTACGACGAGCCGATCGCCACCAACGGCCACCTGGATGTGGTGCTCGATGACGGGTCGACCTTCCGGGTCGAGATCGAGCGGGCCCACATGGAGGAGGACACCGGCAAGTCGCTGCACGTCGGTGGCGCGACCGGCCGCATCCACGGCGCCTCGCACTCGCTGCTGGACTACAACCGCGCCGGCGTGCCGCTCATCGAGATCGTCACCAAGCCCATCGAGGGCGCGGGCGAACGCGCCCCCGAGGTGGCCCGCGCGTACGTGACCGCGCTGCGCGAGGTGCTCAAGTCCCTGGCCGTCTCCGACGTGAAGATGGAGCAGGGCTCGCTGCGCTGCGACGCCAACGTCTCCCTGATGCCCAAGGGCGCCAAGGAATTCGGCACCCGCACCGAGACCAAGAACGTGAACTCGCTCAAGAGCGTCGAGGTCGCGGTGCGCTTCGAGATGCGCCGCCAGGGCGCGGTGCTCGCCGCCGGCGGCTCGGTGCTGATGGAGACCCGCCACTTCCACGAGACCGACGGCACCACCTCGCCCGGCCGCATCAAGGAGACCGCCGAGGACTACCGCTACTTCCCGGAGCCGGACCTCGAGCCCATCGCGCCCGACGCCGCCTGGGTCGAGGAACTGCGCGGCACCATCCCGGAGTACCCGTGGCTGCGCCGCGCCCGCATCCAGTCCGACTGGGGCCTGCCCGCCGAGGTGTTCCGCGACCTGGTCAATGCCGGTGCGCTGGACCTGATCATCGCGACCGTCGACGCGGGCGCTTCCGTGGACGCCGCCCGTTCCTGGTGGGTCGCCTACCTGACCGAGAAGGCCAAGGAGCACGAGGTCGCGCTCGAGGACCTGCCCATCACCCCGAAGCAGGTCGCCGAGGTGGCCGGGCTGGTCGAGGCCAAGACCATCAACAACAAGGTCGCCAAGCAGGTCGTCGACTTCGTCCTCGCCGGTGAGGGCGAGCCGGGCCAGATCGTCGAGGCCAAGGGCCTGGGCATGGTTTCCGACGACTCCGCACTGCAGGCCGAGGTCGAGAAGGCCCTCGCCGCCAGCCCGGACATCGCCGAGAAGATCCGCTCCGGCAAGGTGCAGGCCGCCGGCAAGGTCGTCGGTGACGTCATGAAGGCCACCCGCGGCCAGGCCGACGCCGCCCGCGTCCGTGAACTGGTCCTCGCGGCCTGCGGAGTCGAGGGCTGACACCTCCGAAACAGCCTGTGGCGCACGACCGATGTGGTGCGCCACAGTCCTGACTCCACCCTGCAGGAGGGCCGCCACGTCGCCGACATCATCCGCGGCAAGAAGCCCGCGGCCACCGCGTTCAAGTACTGGGACAAGGGCTCGATGGCGGTGATC